>NZ_JBAWJZ010000002.1:0-567913 GCF_043876835.1 Gaetbulibacter sp. M235 | reverse complement strand
CGGGCCTAACAGCTACTTGTGACCAAACCGTAACCGTAAACGATACTACGCCTCCAACTATAACTTGTCCTGCTAACGTAACTGTCAGCGCCAATGCTTCTTGTGAGGCTACTGGTGTGGCGCTTGGTTCGCCTACTACTGCAGATAACTGCGGGGTGGCTTCTGTAACCAATAATGCTCCGGCTACTTTCCCGCTAGGAGCTACTATTGTTACTTGGACCGTAACCGATAACGCGGGCCTAACAGCTACTTGTGACCAAACCGTAACCGTAAACGATACTACGCCTCCAACTATAACTTGTCCTGCTAACATCACAGTAAACACATCTGATGACGGTACAGGAAACTGTACAACAACAGCAAACATAGGAACACCAACAGTTTCCGATAATTGCTCATCTTCCGGTAATGTAATAATTACCGCTAAGATAGGTGGGGTTATTATTAACCCTGCCACATATATATTTAGTGTTGGAAACACAACTGTTGTTTGGACCGCAACAGACGAAAAAGGAAATATATCTATTCCTTGTAATCAAATCGTCACAGTAGTGGATAATGAATATCCAACAGCTTCAAATCCTGCTCCTATTACTGCCTCTGGCTCAGCACCAGATCCAGACATTACAGTGGTAATTGATGAAGCTGATAACTGTACAGCTAGCCCTGTAGTGGCTTGGGTTAGTGATACACCTTCAGGTTCATGTCCAGTAATAGTGACCAGAATTTACAGTGTAACCGACAATGCAAATAACAGCATCAATGTAACACAAACTATCACTGTTAATGATGCTATCCCTCCTGTAGTAAACTGTATTGCCCCTTATACCCTTACTATCACTTTAGATAGTATAACAGGGGAAGCTACTATTACAGCAGACCAAATAGATGATGGTTCTGCAGACAATTGTGATTTAACACCCTTACTTAGTTTAGATAGATATACTTTTGGCTGTAATGATATTGGCACCAATACAGTTACATTAACTGTTACCGATAGTCAAGATAATTTTGATACTTGCCAAACCATCATTACTGTAAATGCACCAACTATTAATAGTGGTATACTTACCGGATGGAATATGATGACTGAAACATCAGCCGATGCTTCTGATATTATTGAATTAACTGCTTGCCCTGTGGATAGTAACGGAAATACCATAGCTCAAGATGTAGAACTTAATTTATCAGGTATTGACCCGGCACTAACCGATGATATAAACCGATGGGAATATTCAACCAATGGTGGGGTTACTTGGTCTACTTTAACAGGGACAATTAACACAACTTTGACCTATACTCTTGTTGATGTTCAGGTAACTACACTTGTACGAACTGTTATTGATGTAGGTGACTGTTTAGGGTTTTCCCCTGTTGCAATTATATCTGTAATACCACCAGATATACCACCAACAATTATTAATAATCCAGACACAACTATATGTTTAGGAGAATCTGTATTAGTTCAAGTTGAAAGTCAATACGGTGTAGGATCTGACATAAATGAAGGAGGTTTATTCCAAATTGCAAACCCTGAAGATTGGAGAATAAATGGTATTGATAATTGGAAACTACCTGCCAGCAATAGTAATGAAAAAAATTATATATGGGCTGAAGTGACAAACCAGAATGGAGGAAGAAATATGAATGGCATATTATACAATGCCGCTCAACCAAAATATATTATTGTACATGGTGATTTAACTGACCCATCTATTAAAAGAAATGGTCAACCATGGAATAATACTTGGTCTACTCTTGAAACTCCAATTTTTAGTCTCTATGGGTTAACAGAGGCTACTCTAATGTTTGATACAGCTTATTATTTAGAAGCCGGAGCTTATATAAAAGTAGAGTTTTCTGTTGATGGTGGTAATACCTATGATACAGTTTTAGATCCTGGCATAAATACCTTTGATGGTCAACCACATAATTTTACTGGACCTTCTACTTCTGGGGCTGGTACACATATGGCTAATTTTGTTCCCATTTCAATTGATCTTCAAAACTATGTTGGATTGTCAAACCTAAGAGTCCGATTTACTTTTGAAGGTGGTGGTTCAACAGGAAGCTCTTGGGCACTGGATAATGTTCAAATTCCAAATCGCCCTGTTGATGAAGTTATTCAGTGGACAGATAATTTTGGTACAGTAGTTACCACAGGTTCTTCTGTAAACATCCAACCCGTCACCCCTGGTGTTCAAAATTATGGTGCTACTTCATTAATTAATGGTTGTAGAAGTGAGGACAATTCTGGAACACAATTTATCACTGTAGAAGCCACATTATCATATGCCGGTGAAAATATTGTTCCTATTGTTAACGAGTGTGGCGAAGATACGGTTACACTTCATGCCTATGACAACAGCTTAACAGCACAACAAAATTATGATAATGGCGTTTGGAATAACAATTATAAAGTACCAAATATTGCACCTATCTCACCTGATTATCCAGGCACTGGTGAAATTGGAACTTGGAGTGTAACTTCAGCTCCTTCAGCATGTGGTACCGGTTCCTATTCATTTTCTGATGTGAATGATCCTAATGCCATATTTACCGGTGAACCTGGTACCTACACACTAACCTGGACTGTTAATGGTTGCGCTAGTAATGTACAAGTAACCATAAATAGTTGTAGTCAAATTGATTTTGATGGGGTAAATGATTATATAACATTTAAAGATAATTATGACAGAACAGGGCCATTTAGTATTGAAATGTGGATAAAGGCAAATTCTTTAACAGGTGCTCAGAGCTTATTATCTAAACGTGATGCCAATGATCTATCAACAGGATACGATTTAAGATTAAATGGTAGTACTGTAGAATTCCGTTGGAATACTAATTCCATTTCAAGTAATGCTATTGATGCTACTACTTGGCATCATATTGCAGTCACTTTTAATGGTAGTACATATAAATTATATCTGGATGGTGTTGAAAGAGCAAGTGCCAATGGTAGTGTCCCCGGGTCTAATAATATGGAATGCATATTAGGAGCTATGGATCAAGCAAATAATCCGCCTAATAAACCTGTAAATTATTATCATGGTTGGATTGATGAATTACGTATTTGGAACAAAGCTTTGGATGCTGAACACATTCACCAAATGATGAATCAGGAAATAAAACTTGATGGAGGTGATGATGTGATGGGAGAAATTATTCCTTTAAAGATTCATGGGCAAGATGCTGATCAAAATGGAACAGATGATAATCCATTGCTATGGTCAGATTTAGATGGTTATTATCGAATGGATATTAATTGTGGTTATTTAACCCCAACTAAAGGTAGTCTTAATGGTAGACTACGCAATATTTATTCTGATCAAGATCAAACAGCTCCTCTACCTTACATATCTGCAAATAATGGGTTGTGGGATAATAATAACACATGGGCAGAACCTACCGTTTGGTATACTCCTAACAGTAGCTTGTTTGGAACTAAAATTGACTGGAATATTGTAGAAGTAAAAAATAATATAGAATCCGGTAATAATGACATAACAGTTTTAGGGCTTTTTGTTGACAATGGATTTGAATTAACCATTCAAGACCCTACACCTCCTTATGATGAAACCAACACAGGTCAAGGTTTGTGGGTAACCCATTACCTAAAACTTGATGGATTTATGGATTTAGTTGGGGAGTCTCAATTAGTACAGAAACGTTATAATACTTTTGGAAACCCTACAGTTCAATTTAACGAAAGTGTTTTAGAACCTACAAGTTCAGGACTTTTAAAACGCGATCAACAAGGTACTGTAAATAAATATAATTATAACTATTGGAGTTTCCCTGTTGGAGAAAGAAACCCAACTAGCAATAATGTGCCTTCTATAATACAATGGCGCCACCGTGATGGAACAGATTCTAATAACCCTAAAGTAATAAATTGGTTGGCTAGCGGCCGCGACGCATCTCCTACAAGTCCTTTATCTATTCCTGAATATTGGTTATATTCTTATGAAAACTATACAAGTAATACCTATGGTAAATGGGTAAAATTAAATAGATATTCAGCTGTTAAAGTTGGTTTAGGCTATACTATGAAAGGAAGTGGTGCAACTGGTTCTTATCAAAACTATTCGTTTATTGGCAAACCTAACAATGATATAATTAAAACTGCGATTACCGCTGGAAATGATGCTTTAGTTGGTAACCCATATCCTTCAGCCATAGATGCTAGAGAGTTTATTAAAGATAATATACCAACTCTAAATCCAGATGGTAACCCAAGTAGTGCAAATCCAGGAACTACTGGAAGTATTGATGGATCACTTAATTTTTGGATACATTATACTACAAACAACACGCATCTACTAAATGGTTATCAAGGTGGTTATGCTACATATACCTTAGCTGGTGGCCTTGAGCCTGTAACATCACCATTATTGACTGAGGACGGTTATTATATTAGTGGACAAGGTTATTCTAATTTAAGACCTGGTCATTTTATTCCAATAGCTCAAGGTTTCTTTGTTCATTCAGCTGGCACCAATAAAACTGGAAATGAACTTAAATTTCAAAATAGTCAAAGATTTTTTAAAACAGAAGCTTACCCAAATGACTCTCAGTTTTTAAAATCATCTGCATCAAAAACTGCGAAAAGCAGTTCAAATCCAACTATTGATGAAACTGCGATTAAACGTGTTAGGCTACAATTTAAAACTCCTGAAGGAGCTAGAAGACATTTATTGTTGGCTTTTACATCAGACAATGAAGCCACTGATGGCTTTGATTATGGTTATGATGCCAAGTC
Source organism: Gaetbulibacter sp. M235 (assembly GCF_043876835.1). NCBI lineage: Bacteria > Pseudomonadati > Bacteroidota > Flavobacteriia > Flavobacteriales > Flavobacteriaceae > Gaetbulibacter > Gaetbulibacter sp. M235. The sequence continues at coordinate 563,148 of NZ_JBAWJZ010000002.1, read as the reverse complement.
TTTTGATAATCTTCCTAATGACATGCTATTTATGATTAATGATGAAAAATATGTTATTCAAGCTGTAGGTGCTTTTAATGAAACAAAGCAATATCCGCTTGGTATATTTTCCAAAACAGGTGGGGCTATTGAAATTTCTGTTACTGAATTAGAAAATTTAGACCCAAATACCAAAGTTTATATATATGATAGCCTTTTAGGAACATACACTAAAATTAATGAGAAAAATTCAAAATACGAAACAACACTTGATGTTGGAAACTATTTAAATAGGTTCTTCATAACTTTTGTTAAAAACAACAGCCTTTCAGTAGCTGATGAAATTTTAGAGCATGTTCAAGTAAACTACTTACAAAATAGTGGCGAAATTTATATTAAAACAACTAATGGAGTTGATGTAAAACAAGTGAATCTTGTTAATATTCTTGGACAAAACATTAAGGCTTGGAATCCAACAAATACAGCTTCTTTCTCAAATGATATGAAGATTCCAATAGGTCATGTTTCTGAAGGCAGTTATATAATAAATGTTTTAACAACAAGTGGTTCTGTAAACAAAAAAGTAGTTATAAATCAATAATTAATTGATTACAAGTAAAAAAGGTGGATTTAAAAATCCACCTTTTTTATGCTTAAAAGTAAGACATAAAATACAACATTATGCATTTTGTCGATTTTATTTACCTTTTATAGATTAATAGTGTATTATTTTATATATTTACCATAAGTTTTTAAATGCTCATTATAAATCCCAAATCTAATGACTAAAAAAATACACTTATTCCTGGTATGCATATTATTTGTCATAGGAAGTAGCTTTACAAATACTTCAGAAGCTTATGCTGATAGTAATCTTCAAAGAGTTAGAATTGATTTTAAAATGCCAAATGGCTTTGTAAGACATTTACTATTATCATTTACAAAAGACAATTCTGCAAGTGATAGTTATGATTATGGCTATGATGCTATTAATAAAGATGTATATCCTTATGATTTAAACTGGATGATTGGAGATTTAAAATGTGTTATTCAAGGTGTTGGTGCCTTTGATGATTCAAAAAAATATCCTTTAGGTATGTTTATGTTTAATGATGGTAATATTGAAATTTCACTGGATACTCTAGAGAATTTTGACTCTCCTATTGATTTATTTATTTATGACTCACAACTTGATACTTATACCCAAATTAATGATTCAAATTATGCAGCAAATATAGCTAAGGGAGATTATTTAAATAGATTTTATTTGGCCTTTAAAACTGATAATGCAAGCAATTCATTTGCAAAAAACAGTCTTTCAACCGATGAAATTAGTTTAGAAGATATTAAAGTAAATTATTTACATAATACAAAAGAAATATATGTAAATACACATGATAAATTTATAATTAAAACCGTTAATGTGCATAATTTATTAGGACAACAAATATTTTCTTTAAGCTCTGTAAATTCCAAAGTTATTAAAATTCCGTTCCAAACTAATCAAACTAAATACGGTATTATAACGATAGAAACCGACGAAGGTGGTCATTTGAGTAAACAAATAGTTATAAATTAACCTCTAATTTATAAAGTAAAATATTAAAGGTCTGAATTAATATTCAGGCCTTTTTTCTTTTATAAGATTTACCAATTCATCAAGTGTTACTTGATTTTGGTCTCCAGAAATCATGTTCTTTAAAGTATAAGTATTCGAATTCATTTCTTGCTCTCCTACCAAAACTACAAATGGAACATTTCTCTTATTAGCATGCATCATTTGTTTTTTCATTTTAGCAGCATCAGGATATAATTCAGCATTAATACCACTTTCACGTAGTTTTTTAATAGCTTTCAAACTAAACAAAGCTTCTTTGTCTCCAAAATTTATAAATAATACATCAATGGTTTTTGTAATAGTTTCTGGAAACAAACTAAGTTCTTGTAAAACCAAATAAATCCGGTCTAATCCAAAACTAATACCTACTCCACTAACATCATTCAAACCAAAAATTCCGGTTAAATCATCATATCGGCCACCACCACCAATAGAACCCATTTGTACGGTTTTTGGGGCAGCAACTTCAAAAATAGCACCTGTATAATAGTTTAAACCACGAGCCAAAGTCACATCAAGTTGTAAAGCCGCCGTTTTCAATTCTAAAGAATTAATAGCCGTATTAATAAAATCTAATTCTTCAATCCCTTTTAAGCCATCTTCAGAAGTTGATAATATCACTTTTAAAGCTTCAATTTGCGATTGAAAACTTCCTTGTAAAGTAAATAATGGTTGGAGTTTATCAATTCCAGACTGTGGAATACCTTTGCTTAACATTTCTTCTTTAACCTTCTCCTCGCCTATTTTATCAAGCTTATCAAGAGCTACTGTAAAATCGATTAATTTATCTTGTGCACCGATAACTTCAGCAATACCTGAAAGGATTTTTCTATTGTTAATTTTAATGGTAACACCTTCTAATTTTAAGGCAGAAAAAACCGCATCGTATAATTGTACAAACTCTACTTCTTGCCATAATGATTGTGACCCAACTACATCGGCATCACACTGATAAAACTCTCTAAAACGTCCTTTTTGAGGTCTGTCTGCACGCCAAACAGGCTGCATTTGGTAACGCTTAAACGGGAATTCTATCTCATTTTGGTGTTGAACTACATAACGTGCAAAAGGCACGGTTAAATCGTAGCGTAGAGCCTTTTCAGATATTTTTGAAGTTAATTTGTTTGAATCTTTATTTTTATAGATTTCATCATCAACTTTGCTTAAATAATCACCCGAATCCAATATCTTAAAAATCAAACGGTCTCCTTCATCACCATATTTTCCCATTAAAGTTTCAGAGTTTTCAAAACTTGGGGTTTCTATAGGTTGAAATCCAAAAGTTTGAAACACACCACGAATCGTGTTAAAAATATAGTTTCGTTTTGCTACTTCTTCTGGGTTAAAATCTCTTGTGCCTTTAGGAATACTTGGTTTTTGAGCCATTGATAATTTTTTAAAGCACAAATATCTTAATTTTTAACGTGACTTGATACCTTTTTTAAAATTTATAGTAACTTTATTCCCCTTTGTTAGTCTAACCTTAAAAGGAAATAATTTATAAACCCAATTTATGTTTTCATTAGTACGAGAAAATATTAGAATCGCCATAGATTCTATAAAAAGCCAAATATTACGTACTATTCTAACTGTTTTAATCATTGCTATTGGTATCATGGCGCTTGTGGGCATTTTAAGTGCCATTTCTGCCCTTGAAAACACCATCTCGAGTGATTTTTCATCAATGGGATCAAACACCTTTAATATACAGCGTAATGAATTTGAAGTTAGACGCCATGGAGGTGAAAGGCAAAAGGAAAATCCTATAATTACTTATGCTGATACTAAAGATTTTATTGAAAAATATCAATTTCCTTCTTCGTCAATTTCATTGGTTTTTACAGGAACAAATTCTGCTGAAATAAAATATGAAAACAAAAAAACGGATCCAGATGTACTTGTTTTAGGCGCCAACGAAAATTATTTTCAAAATTCAGGGCTTAAAATAGCTATTGGTAGAGAATTCACTTTTTTTGATGTTGAAAACAATAACAATGTATGCGTCATTGGAAACGATTTAAATAATAAATTTTTTGAAAATTTAAATCCAATAAATAAAACAATTAGTGTACGAGGAAGTAAATTTAAAGTTATTGGAGTTTTAGAATCCAAAAAAACAGGATTAGGAAGTAATGAAGATTACAGAGTTATAATTCCGATACAAAAAGCGCGCGCTATTTTTACAAATGCCAATATTAATTATGGATTAAGTGTGAAAGTTGATAAAAAAGAATTTCTTGATGCAGCTCAGGAAGAAGCTATTATAACCTTTAGGAAGATTAGAAAATTAAACCCTATTGAAGATAATAATTTTGCTATTGAAAACAGTACAGATTTGATTAACAGGGTTGCTTCAATGACGCAATATTTATATATGGCCGCCTGGGTAATAAGCATCATAACCATTTTTGGGTCATCTATAGCATTAATGAATATTATGTTGGTATCTGTTACCGAAAGAACTCGCGAAATTGGTGTTAGAAAAGCATTAGGTGCCAAACGGGTTACCATTGCCATTCAGTTTTTTATAGAAACCATTATAGTTGGCCAACTTGGTGGTATTTTAGGAGTGATTCTAGGGATATTGTTAGGACTAATTTTTTCGGCTGTAGCCGGATTTAATTTCACAACGCCTTGGCTAGCAATGTTTAGTGCTTTTGCAATTACCTTTTTAGTTGCCATTTTATCTGGATTGTTACCAGCAATTAAAGCTTCCAAGCTAGACCCTGTAGAATCGTTACGTTACGAATAGCTAATTAATAAGTTTGTTGAAAAACTTATACAAATCCCCTTTTGTAATTACCGAACCTTGTTGAATCAGTTTAAAAATATCAAGATTTCTGTCTTCAGAATACTCTTTTTTTGCTTGTAAAAATTCAACATTTTCATCCATTAAATTCTCACGTAACCAATTAAAACCCTCATGCGTAGTCATATCTACATCATTTTTTAATGTTACTGCAATTACATGGATATTCTCTTCGTTAACGCCAAATAAATGCATATGCTGAGGCGAAATATGTTCTAAATATTTAGTGGTTTTTAAAACTCCTTCCCAAATTAAATCACTAAACACATCCAATTCCATTTCGGCTAACTCAGGCTTGTTCTCCTTTAAATTTTTCCACTCATCGGCAGTGATAGATTGTGTTGCTAAAAAATTAATGAACTCTTGGTGTAACTCTTCAAACTGTTCTTTTGTAAGTCTTGAATATTTCATAATAAAAATGCGCCCCTTTTTTAGGAGCGCAAATTTAATAATATATATTCTTTTATTTTAGAAAATATAGCGTAATCCCACTTGAGCTTGCCAACGAGATGCTAAACTTGTATCATAACCAAATGTTTTGGTTTGATTTGCATTAAAACTATAAGTAGGTGTTCCATTAGAATCAACACTTACTCCTATTGGTTGAACATTATTAGGTTGTTGAATAACGCCCCAATCAGAATTTATAAGATTCCCAATATTTAAAACATCTATACTGAACTGAATAGTATTAGTTTTATTTTCAGAAATTTTAATCTTGTAATCTTGTAAAAACTTAACATCCCATTTACCTCTCCAAGGTGCAATAGCCCCATAACGCTCTGCATATTGACCTCTTCTTCCACTTAAATAATCATCTTGTTTAATATAAGTTTCTAATGCGGCTGCATCACCTGCGCCTGCAAATTGCATTTGTCCAATTTCACTAGAAGTTGGGATATAAATAAGATCATTTAAATTTGAACCATCACCATTAATATCTCCTCCATAAGTGTAGTTAAAACGTCCACCTTGAGCATACTCAAAAAATGTTGATAATGTTGTTGACCATTTATCATTTCCATAATTCCACTTTTTACTTATTACCCCTATGAATCTATGGGTATCACCATATTTAGAATAGGATAATACATCATCATTTACATTACCTCTAGCAGCATTAAAAGTAAAGGCATCACCTGTTATTTCAGCTTCAATAGAGTTCACATCCTTAGAATCTAAATAACTATAGGCTAACATGGTATATAATCCATTTTCAAAAGATTTTTGTGCTTTTACAGAAGCATTCCAAATACGACCTTTATCAGAATTAGTAAACACATAAGCATTGTTGATGATATCTGAAGACGTATAAATTGGTCTGTTATCAACACCTTGTAAAGTTCCCGATGGTGGCAACAATCCCCAGTTTTGAACGTGTGCTCCATTAATATCTTTTGTATAGGAAACATCACCAGTCAAAATTAAGCCGTTTTCTAACTTATAATCGGTTCCAATATTGGTTCTCCAAACTTGTGGAAATTTATAATCAGGGTCAACTGCTTGATAGAAAAACACTTCTGGATTTGCAATTTGATTTCCTAACCATACAAATGGAAAACGACCTGTAAATAACCCAGACCCACCTCGCAATTGGAAAGTATCATCACCTTTTACATCATAATTAAATCCTAAACGAGGAGAAATCAACCAATCGTTATTTGGCATTTGTGTATTATCCAATAATACAGTTTCTCCATTATTTGGATTTACATAAGGTATGTCTGGAGCATAACAACACGCCCTGTCAATCACATCTTGTGCTTTTTTTGCAGAATCAAAAAACAGTGGTTTATCAAAACGGACACCATAGGTTAACTTGAATCTGTCTGTAACATTCCATTCATCTTGAACATAAAATGCTAACTGACCAACATTGGTTTCTGCCAAAGCCCAACCACCAGCTACACCAACGCCATTTGCTTCTAAAGCATTATAAGCAGCAGTAGCATCATTCAACATTCCTTGTAAACCTCCTCCTGGAGCCGAATCAGCAAGAAAATCTGCTACACTGTCGTATGATGGAAAAAATACTCCTCTTGCTCCATAAACACCTAAGTTAAATGAATTATCAAACTGAAATTTTTCAAATGAAGTTCCAATTGTAAACGTGTGATCTCCTTTATAAAAACTTAAATTATCTGTAAATTGAAATACCTTTTGATCTAGTGTATTGTGAATAGAAAATGGTTCATGACCAGCAATAATATAATTTGAACCTCCCTCTAAAATAGTTATGGTTGGTGCTGGAACTGACAATGGGTTTCTAAAGTCATCAAAATGCGTATAACCAACCTGAAGCTTGTTACTAGAGCTTTCTGATAAAGTGGAATTTAATTCTAATTGAATAGACTGAATTTTATTATTTATTTCATATCCTGTATTTTCAAATTGAAGTGTTGCAGCATTTGGCCCTCTAAATCCTAAAGCCGTTGGATGTGCAGGCTTTTCTTTTGAAGCGTTCAAAAAATTATAAATAATTGCCAAACGATTTTTATCGTTAATGTTCCAATCTAATTTAAAAATACCTTTTGTAGATTCTGAAGCATATGTAAATCCTTCGTAGGCACCAGTATTATATCCTAGGCCTCCTATTCTCGTTCCATTTGGTTGCAAAACGCCCCAAAGAGCCTCCTGAACTGCCTGCAAATCTGCAGCTGTTACCCTTGATTCATTAATCGCTCCTGTTCCTCTATTTGGCACCCAACCATTAGAGCCCAAATCAGAACGATCATCTTTTTCAAAGTTTGCAAAAAAGAATAATTTATTTTTAACAATAGGTCCACCAATACTTAATCCATACTGGGTTTGACTTAGTTTAGGCCTTACTACATTTTCTCCTTTAATTTTTTTTCCTGTCATTTTTTCATTCCTGGTAAAACCATATACAGTACCATGAAACTCATTAGTACCACTCTTTGTAACCGCATTTACAGAAGCGCCAGTAAAACCAGATTGAGTAACATCGTAAGGTGCTGTAGAAACAGAAATTTGATCAATAGCATCTAAAGAAATAGGCTGAGCGTCTGTTTGCCCGCCTGGTGTTGGGGCGTCTAAACCAAATGGATTATTAAAGATTGCGCCATCTAATGAAAAATTATTAAACTGATCATTTCTTCCTCCAAATGAATTCCCACTGGCTGTTGGCTCCAATCTAGTAAAATCGGAAGCAGAACGTGAAATGGATGGTAAACGAGTCAATTCGCGTCTTCCAACGCTAGTTTCAGCGCCAGTTCTATCACTTCCAAAGGTTCCAGTTCCAGTTGTACCAGTAACCACAACAGCCTCTAATTGCTGGCTATCTGCTTCAAGTGTTAAATCCAATGAAAGCGTTTTACCTAAATCTAGGTAAACATCATTAAAAGTTTGGGCTTTGTAACCAACATAACTAACAGTTATACTGTATGGACCACCAACACGAAGGTTTAATAAATTGAAACGTCCGTCAATATTAGTAGCGGCTCCATCTTTGGTACCTGTAGGCGTATGAACAACCACAATATTAGCACCAGGTAATGGTTGAGCTGATTCGTCTAAAATCAACCCTTTTATATTGGATGTGGTAACTTGCGCCATAGCAAAGCCAGCACTCAACATAAAAATTAAAGTAAATGCAATTTTTCTCATTTGAAAGTATGTTTGAATTAGTCGCTCAAATTTAGTTATTAATAACTATAAATAATGAAGGCCACTCATTTGAGTGGCCTTCATTTATCAACATTTGTTAATATTTTTTTAACTAATTTGCTTGTGCTATAACTTCGAAAGGTAATTCAACACTTACTGCTCTATGTAAACGAATAACAGCATTGTATTTACCAGTGCGTTTAATTGTAGCAACAGTAATAAATTTTCTATCAATAGATTGCCCTTCTTTTTCCAAAGCTTCAGCAAGATCAATATTATTTATAGAACCAAATAATTTATCACCTGAACCAACTTTGGCAGCAATTTTAATTTCTAATGCTTTTAAAGCTTCGGCAACTTTATTAGCATCATCAACTATTTTCTTTTCTTTATAAGCTCTTTGCTTTAAGTTTTCTGCTAACACTTTTTTAGCAGAAGCCGTAGCCATAACAGCTTGTCCTTGAGGAATTAAAAAATTTCTACCATAACCGTTCTTAACTGTTACAACATCGTCTTTAAATCCTAAATTTTCAACGTCTTGTTTTAATATAAGTTCCATTGTTATCGGTATTTATTTTAATAAATCAGCTACATAAGGCATTAAAGCTAAATGACGAGCTCTTTTTACAGCAACTGACACTTTTCTTTGATACTTTAATGAAGTTCCTGTTAAACGTCTTGGTAAAATTTTACCTTGCTCGTTAACGAATTTCAATAAGAAATCTGGATCTTTGTAATCAATATATTTTATTCCAGATTTTTTGAAACGACAATACTTTTTAGTTTTGTTAGTTTCAATGTTTAAAGGCGTAAGATATCTTATCTCTCCGTCTTTTTTTCCTTTTGATTGTTGTTCTATTGTAGACATAATTACGCTTTTACATTAAGTTTTGCTCTTCTTCTTTCTGCCCAAGACACAGCATGCTTGTCTAAAGTTACAGTTAAATAACGCATAAAACGTTCGTCACGTCTAAATTCAATCTCTAAAGGAGCAATTACTTCTCCTTCTACTTGGTACTCAAATAAGTGATAAAAACCACTTTTTTTGTTTTGAATTGGGTAAGCTAACTTTTTTAGTCCCCAATCTTCTTTTGATACCATCTTAGCTCCTCTAGAAACAAGAAAATCTTCGTATTTCTTTACTGTTTCCTTTATCTGATCTTCAGATAAAACGGGATTTAAGATGAAAACAGTTTCATAATGATTCATAAAAATTTAAATTTATTATTAAAATGGGTGCAAAAATAAGCTTTTTATTTATATATTGCAAGTACATTTTATCTATATTTCTTTGTTTTTGAAATGTTAATATTTTGTTAAAAAAAACAGTTTAACGATGAAATTTGGTTTTTAACCGAATTTTTTGTAATATTGTCGATATCTTAACCGAAATAATAAATGTTATGACTTTAAACTGTGTAGTAGTAGACGACTCGGCAATACAACGTCTTTCAATAGTTAAGTTAGTAGAGAATCACCCCGCTCTTAACTTAATTGCAGAGTACAGTAGTGCTTTAGAAACCAAAAATGGTTTAAATAACAACCAAGTTGACCTCATCTTTTTAGATATAGAAATGCCTGTACTAAATGGATTCGAGCTCTTGGATGTTTTAAACAACAAACCACAAATTATCTTTGTAACCGGTAAAACAGAATACGCTTTTAAAGCGTTTAATTATGATGCTACCGATTACTTACACAAACCAATTACTAGAGAACGTTTCAATACTGCTGTTGAAAAAGCTTTAGAGCAACACAAATTAACCCAAGATTTTAATGAAGAAGAAGGTGAACATATCTTTGTAAAGAGCAATCTTAAAAAACGTAAAGTTTATATAAAAGATATTAAATGGATTGAAGCTTTGGGTGATTACGTGAAATTAGTAACTGAAGAGAACAGTCTTGTAGTTTTATCTACAATGAAATCTTTTGAAAAAGAATTACCAGAAAATAAATTTTTGAGAATTCACAAATCGTATATTGTTAATCTTGATAAAATTGACAGATTTAACAGTAAAAATGTTGAAGTTGGTGCCTACGAAATTCCTTTAAGTAGAAATAAAAAGACCCAGCTTGTAGATGCTTTAAATAATATTTAATAAATTATTAAATACACTAAAAGTTATCGACATTTAAAATTACCTTAACCGATCTAAATTCCTTTATACTAAAGAAGCTGTTATTTGTTTTAATAATAGCTTCTTTAGTTTTTACTAACGATTGTTTTTTAGGTATTTTAATTAAAATGTTTTTATGAAACTGATTTCTAATTCTAGAAATTGGTGGTGATTCTGGGCCTAAAATAGCATCTCCAAAAACCTGTCTTAATGATTTTGCCAACCATTGCGACCCTGCTTCTACCCTATTATAATCTTTATGTTTTAAGGTTATTTTAATTTGCTTAAAAACCGGTGGATATTTATAGTTATAACGCTCATTCATTTGCTCATTAAACATCCCTATATAATCATTGGTTGAAACCTGCTGCAATATATTATGGTATGGATTATAAGTTTGAATCAACACCTTGCCACGTTTATCTGTTCTTCCAGCTCTTCCTGCAACCTGCAACATAAGCTGAAAACTTCTTTCATGGGCTCTGAAATCTGGAAAGTTTAACATGTTATCAGCGTTCATAACTCCTACGAGTGATACATTTCTAAAATCCAACCCTTTAGTTAGCATTTGTGTGCCAACCAAAATATCAACTTCCTGTTGCTCAAAAGCCGAAATAACTTTTTCATATCCATATTTTCCTCTAGTAGTGTCTAAATCCATACGAGCAACCTTATAATCAGGAAATAAAGATTTAGTTTCTTCTTCAATTTGTTCAGTACCAAACCCTCTACTATCTAATTCCACACTTCCGCAAGCCAAACAATTTTTAATCATGGGTGTTTGATACCCACAATAATGACAACGTAGTTGATCTTTATATTGATGATAGGTCAAACTAACATCACAATTAGGACATTGTGGCGAATTTCCACAAGTATTACATTCAACAATAGGTGAAAATCCGCGTCTGTTTTGAAATAAAATAATTTGATTGCCTTCTTGTAACGCTTCGGTCATTTCCTCAATAAGCCGATCACTAAAATGCCCTTTCATTAACTTTCGTTTATGCTTATCCTTAATATCAACCAACTCCATTTCTGGCATTAACACATTATTATAACGTGTATTAATTTCTACAAAACCATATTTATTCTGTTTTGCATTAAAATAGCTTTCTAAACTCGGTGTAGCAGATCCTAAAAGAGTTTTGGCTTCATGTAAATTTGCTAATACAATAGCTGTATCACGTGCATGATAACGTGGAGCTGGATCAAATTGCTTAAAAGAAGACTCATGTTCTTCATCTACAATGATTAAACCTAAATTACTAAATGGTAAAAAAATGGATGAACGAGCACCTAAAACAATTTTTGCTTTAGGAGTATTATCTAAAACGTGATTCCAAACTTCTACTCGTTCATGTGAGGAATATTTTGAGTGATAAATAGCAACTTGTTCACCAAAATAATTTTGCAATCTGGTAACAAGTTGTGCTGTTAAGGCAATTTCTGGCAATAAATATAATACTTGCTTCCCTTCTGAAATGGCATCTTCAATTAGCTTAACATAAATTTCTGTTTTACCAGAAGAGGTCACTCCATGCAACAAGGTGACACTTTGCGTTTCAAAAGACTTTTTTATTTCTTGCAATGCTACATTCTGAAATTCATTTAACTTTTTTGTTGCTTCATTTTCTTCACCTGAATATTGAACCCTATCCGTTTGCAAATAATATTCTTCAAGAATACCTTTATCAATAAGTGCTTTAATTGCTGTAACTGATGCATTACTTTCGTCGGCTAAATCTGAAACTTTTACAGGTTTTTTAGTTTTTGCTGAAATAGAAAACAAAGTGAGTATAACTTGACTTTGTTTGGGAGCTCTGTTTAATTCATCAAGTAATGATTGTAATGCCTTTTCAGATGAAAAACTAGCATGCAATTTTACATATCTAACCAGTTTTGGTTTGTATTTTTCATACACTTCTTCTTCAACTGTAATAACTTCTTTTTCAATTAATTGCTTAATTATTGGAAGCACAGTTTTTCTATCAAGAATATTTGAAATATCATGAATTTTTAAAGATGATTGATGTTGCAAGGCTTCAAAAATTAAAAACTCATCGTCTTTTAAGTCTAAATCATTAATTATTTTATCCTTATTTAAAAGGATTACTGTTTCGCTTTCTAAAATAAAGGCGTTTGGTAAAGCAGCTCGCATCACGTCACCCAAAGTACACATGTAATAGCCTGCTATCCATTGCCAAAGTTCAAGCTGATTGTTATTAACTATTGGGGCTTCATCTAATATTTGATGAATATCTTTAGCTTCATATGCAAAGGGTGCTTCATCATGGATTCTATAAACAATTCCTGTATATATTTTTGATTTCCCAAAAGGCACAGAAACCCGCATACCTATTTTTAAAAAATCAGACTCTGAAGTTGTTATACTATAAGTGAATAATTTTTCAAGTGGAATTGGAAGTATGACGTCTATATAATATGCCATAACCTAACATCTTTCCCTTAACTTATTCAACGAAGCATTTAATTCATAACCCAAAAGCAAAATATTAGCATTGAGCCATAAGTAAAACATCAATATTAAAAGTGCTCCTATAGAGCCATACAGCTTATTATATTGCGCAAAGTTTTCTATATAAATTCCAAACAAATATGACGTTAAAATGATTAAAATGGTTGTTAATAAAGCTCCGGCAGAAAAAAATTTTGAAATTCTTCCTTCTTTCGTTCCAAAATAATACAATGTTGATGTTGCTAGATATACCATAATAACAAAAAACATATACTTTGCAACATCAAACCAAAAAACCGTTTGTGATTCCACTTGATATCCTTGGTTTCCTAAAACGGTCAGTAATTTTTGAACTACAAAAATTTGAAAATACCCTAATACTACAATAGTGAAGATAAGCAGAAATCCTAAAATTAATGCAACACCCAAAGCGTATAAATACTGTCTTAAAATGTTTCTTGATAACTGTTGGTGATATGAATTTTCAAAACCCGAAAAAACCGCATTAACACCATTTGCCATTAACGCAATTGATAGCACAAAAACAGAAGAAACCAATCCACCTCTTTGTGATTGGTCTATATTTTCAAAAATATTCTGAAAGAAAAACTCAGAAGTGTTTGGTGGCAAAAAAGAATCTAAAAACCTTAAAAACTCTATTTTAAAGTCGTCAATTGGAACATATGGAATAACAATTAAAACAAACAATAAAAAAGGAAACAAAGCCATAAAGAAATTAAACGCTATAGAACTTGCTCTTGTTGTTAAAGCACCTTTAGCTATACCTATAACATAAAGTTCTAATAAATCATAAAATGAAAGCCCTTCAAGACCAGGAAGTTTTAATCGCTTTAAAAGATTTACTAAAATATTTACTACAGGAATTTTAGAAAGCTTGTCTTCAATGGGTTTTGTCATTAATGTTTGTATCTGTTATTTCACGTAAAGTTATTAAATAAAAATTTATACTTTCTATTTTAACAAATTCAAAAACTAACCTAATTCTAATTATTTTATGGCTTTCAAACTTAAATCCATATTATGGACAGAATGCGTTAATGCTCCACAAGAAATGTAATTAACACCAGATTCTGCATAATGTCTAATGGTTTCTTCATTTATATTTCCAGATGATTCTGTAAGACATTTATTTCCAATTAATTTAACAGCTTTTTTAGTGTCTTCGTAATCAAAATTATCCAATAAAATTCTATAAATACCATCGCTACGAAGTATTTCATTAACTTCAGACAAATCTCTGGCTTCTACCATAATATTTAAATCTCTATCGGTATCTTTTAAATATTGTTTAGCCATTTCAATAGCTTTAGTGATACCACCTGCAAAATCTATATGATTATCTTTTAACATAATCATATCATATAAAGCAAATCTATGGTTTTCACCACCACCAATTTTAACTGCCCATTTTTCTAATGCACGAATGCCAGGTGTTGTTTTTCGAGTATCTAATATTTTTGTCCTGGTTCCTCTAAGTAAGCTCACAAACATTCTAGTTTTAGTAGCTATAGCACTCATACGCTGCATAGCATTTAAAACAGTGCGTTCTGCCATTAAAATAGATTTTGGAGAACCTTCAACATACATTACTATATCTCCATAAGAAACTTCAGAACCGTCTTCTATAAGAATATCAACTTTTAAAGTTTTATCAACATAAGCAAATACTTTTTTTGCAAAAGCTACACCCGCAATAATACCCTTATCTTTAACTAATAGTTTTGCTTTTCCTCTAACGCCGTCTGGTATGCAAGCAATTGAACTATGATCTCCATCTCCTACATCTTCACGAATTGCATTTGAAATTATTATTTCAATTTCTTTGTCAAATTGTTCTTTAGCTATCATTACCATAAAAATTTATCGCTAAAATAAGAAATTGATTTGCTTTATTAGATTTTCAATTTATGAATTTTTTAAAATTTCTATCTTTAAATCCTTAATTGATAATTTTCAAATAGTAATTTTGCTTTATGACCATAAAACTTCTTGCCATAGGTAAAACTGATAACAAAGCACTTCAATTATTAATTGAAGATTATCAAAAGCGTTTAAACTTCTATATTAAATTTAATTTTGAAATTATTCAAGATTTAAAAAAAACTAAAAACTTAAGTGAAGAGCAACAAAAACAAAAAGAAGGCGAACTTATTTTAAGTTCTTTAACCTCAACAGATGTTTTAATACTATTAGACGAAAATGGCAAACAATTAGATTCCGTAGCTTTTTCTGATTATTTACAAAAACACATGAATTCTGGCATTAAGCAATTAGTGTTTGTTATTGGAGGACCTTATGGCTTTTCTGATGATGTTTACAAACAAGCTCAAGGAAAATTATCACTTTCAAAAATGACCTTTTCTCACCAAATGGTACGTTTATTTATTATTGAACAACTTTATAGAGGATTTACTATTTTAAAGAATGAACCTTATCATCATAAATGATTAACGATATCTAATCACTTAGATTGCCATCAGACCAATGCAAAGTATGGATAACACGGTGTATTGCGGGGGTTATTAAAATCCCTAGTGATATAATGAATATCAACCCAGCATACAAACCATATATACCAACAAACCAATGCCCTAATGGTGTTACCGGTTTTTCAATTAATCCTAAACCAGCTAATAATAAAGATGAGTTGAGGAAAGCCGTATGCAAACTTGCATTCTCAAAATACATAAACCCTAAAACGCCCACAATTAATGAAACAAGAAAAATCAATACCAACACCATAAAGTGATTGAATAGTCGTTTATAAAATTGGCTTCTGCTTATAGGCTTTTCTTTTAATTTCTCATACATAATCTACCGTTTTAACCCCCGAATACAGCTTTACCATTTTGTTGTATCACATAACCTTTCCAACTAATTAACTTATATTCTCCTGCCTCCCAATTTCCCGTATTGGTCTTGCTTAAAACAATGCCTTTATCTTGTCCGGGCAAAAAGATTTCGGCTTTTGTTTGCTTTTCATTAAATAACACATATGCGGGATTTCCTTTGGTCCTAGCACCATCCTTTAAAGGGTCCAATTTTATGTTTAGGGTAGCTAATTCTAAACATGTTTGTTTTAAAGCAGATACAGCTTTACCTTGAATAAACAAACAGGCTGCTCTTCATTGTTCACAGTCTGTTTTGGTTAATGCCGTAGTGGACATATAGTTAATTTTGCTTGTGTCTTTAAATGATGCTTTACTGCCTTCTATTACCATTTCTCCATAACCCTCAAAAAATTGTTCTCCATCAAATTTAAAGGCGACCTCCCTAACACTCTCCATTCCTTCAGATTGAAATGTATAGTCCCCAATCAATATATCTTCCTTTAATTGCCCTTTAAAGATTCCTATATTCTTATCCTTTTCTGCCAATGCATAGATTAAGTTACCTGAGATGGATTCTCCTGTTTCAGTAATCTCAAGCGTAATCATACTATTATTGGCGTTATAAACATAACATCCTTTATCTAAGGTGTTTGGCTTGGTTGTTTCAACTATTGCTGTTTCTTCAACAGGATTTGTATTTTCACCTTTTTGTTCTTTGTTTTTGCAATTCAATAACACTAATGCAACAAAAACTACTGGAAATATTTTTTTCATGACTATGTTTTATGGTTTTAATCGATTTTTTTAAATATTGTTTTTTCTCCTGAAGGATTTGATAATACGAGCCTGTTATTTTTAATACTATAAGAAGTGGTTTTTTCCATGGCTTTTAAAAATTCAGGCTCTTTGTTGTTAGGTTGGCACATCATTTTTGTGGTAACAATATTTGTAAAACGAAGTCTGTCCTTTTCAAAAAACAAGGTACCATTCATCCGGTTACAGCCGGCAAAACCAAAAAACTTGTTGGTTGTTGCGTTTATCTCCACTGACGGAAATTCTTTACTGAAATCTTCCTTGGTGATTTTTTTACCATTTAGTTCTTCCAGCACCCAAATATCGTGCAATCTGTAATCGGATATATAATGGCCACATCCTTCTACATTTTTAAAATCTGGATCTATGGTTTTTCTGTAATTTATAGAAACTTTATATGGTGAGCTATTGCCCGACATGGAATTAATGCATTCTTGCTGGGAAATTTGAATGTTAAGTTCTGCAGATTCCGTAACAAGTTTGTACAGTTTCACATTACTGTCCATCGCAAAAACCGGTTTAACATGGGGCATTTTAATGGAATCTCCTATAGTTTTAAAAACAATAAGGTTATCAAATATTTCCAACCCCCAAAATGGCTCATTCCCGCTAGCTTTAAAATATGGTGGCCTTTCTGAAGTTTTTATTTCTGCAATGTTCTGTAACTGTACAACTGTATCTGCACTAGCATTAATTTCTATTGTTTTATTATAGTTAGTTCCATTTTTGCAACCAATACACACAAAAAGAAAAAGGCTTAAATAAATTACAGGTTTCATCATTATTGCTTGTCTGCTATTTTTTTAAAACGCATCATTGGAACATCTCCAATCATTAAATTTAATTTTCCATCGCTGTCAATCTTGTACTTGTTTATTTTTTTTATGGTATTTAAAAAGAATTTTTCTCCTTCACCGCAGAACATCATTGTTGTTGGACCAGGTTCTCCAAAGGAAATTTCATCACCGTTCAACGTATAGTCAGCGGAATAACCATTACAGCTATTGTTACCCTCTACTTTGTTGGTTGTTTTGTTGAATGTAATTTTTGGTTTTTTGTCTGGGAACAGACCTTCAAAAGCAATTCGAGGTCCAGAAAGATAATCCAATTCCCAAGTGTTTCCAAAAAGTGCTTTATTGTTGGAATTATTAGTTGATGCACAAGAAACAAATAATAAGGTTAACATTGAAACGAATAAATAGAGGTTTTTTTTCATAATAAAATATTAAGGTTAAATAATGTTGTGTTTTAATTTACGACCGAAAGCTATTAAAATTGCCAAAAGGAGTATGATAAAACTAAATATTAAAATAAAATTAATAAATAATTGCTTATATCCTATCTCGGGTATGTTAACAAATGGATAAGGATAAAATCCTGAAAAATACCCTCTTGTGATTATGTAAGCAAAATAAATGACCGGGTACCACAACCAACCCTTTATGTTTTGAAAATTTACATCTTCACGCAATGCAAATAAAATCCAGTAAACCAAAACAAATATTGGATTTATGGTATGCAGCATTTCGTCTATTATTAATTGTAATCCCTTGGGCTCCCAAACATGTCGCAGTACAATTTGATACACTATGCCAACAACCAAGATAAATACGGTTAAAGCTGTTAACGTTCCCTTTTTATAAAAGAGAAACAATACCCTGTTCTTTATCTTAAAAGTGTGGACTGTAAAGTATAAAGCAACCAGGGTATTGGTTAAAATGGTGAAAAAACTAAAAAAGCGAATAATGGTTTCAACAATATCAGCCTGTCTGTTTTGAAGCATTAAGATGAATTGGGTGATTACCGAAACCCAACCAATTAGAAACCCAACACGATTAAACGGTTCTTTCATATAATCAGTAACTTCAACTTTGAACAAAGTTCATTCATAATTAAAACCTACTCCATAAACTCTTTTGTTTTTTTATTGCCTAAACACATAAACAGAACTTATCTTATCATTCCATCCAAAGTAGGACGCTAAATTGCCCACAGAATTTGTAAATGTTGTACTACTTCCTGTTAGGTTAGGGCCTTGATAAACAGTAATGGCAAAACCTTCAGGTAATTGGATTGATGAAATATTGGCTCCAAACCCAAGGCTGTTTGTAACTCCTTCTCTACAAGCTGTTGCCTTTCCTTTATAATTAGCATCAGCATAAAGAGTGACAGATCCCCAATTACCCCCTTGGTTGCCACCTTGTTGCCCACCACTATTACCTTTAACAATAGTTCCAGATGTTATTTTATTATCCCATCCATACTGTCCAAGATTACTAATGCTGGTGGTAAAATGCTGAAAACGCCCAAACTTGTCCCTTACTTGTAAAGTCCACCCTGCCGGTATATATACAGATGAGACATTTTCATATAGATTTCCTAAACTGCTAGAAGTAAATGCTCCATCAAAGTCTTTTGCTGTACCAGAATACTTTATATTATGATATAAAATTACTTTGTTTCCTTGCGGCGGAAGCGTTCCTCCACTAGTGCCTCCTGTTATCACTCCACTAACTATTTTATCGTTCCACCCAATTTGTGATAAATCAGAGATACTAGAACTAAATGTTCGTGTGTTATTATATTTATCATAAACTTTTACCGAATATTTAGAAGGAATATAAATTGAAGTAATATTACCCGATAAAAAACCTAGACTAGTCGTGTTAAAATTTCCAAAGGCAAAATCCTTAGACATTCCACTATATTTTGCGTCTTTATAAAATATGATTTTATTCCCTTGTGGGGGTAAATTATCGCCTCCACTGCTATAAGTGATTGAACCTGAATTTATCCTGTTGTCCCATCCGTATGATGATAGACTAGATATACTGTTTGTAAAAATTTGGGTTCTACCGTTTTTATCTCTCACATTAACAGAGCTACCATTTGGAATATATATAGAAGAAATATTATCTGTAAGAAATCCTAACGTATTCATGTTAAAATCACCAACACTTACTTCTTTTGCCATACCTGTGTACTTATGGTCTCTGTAAAAAATCACTTTATTCCCCTGTGGAGGAAGGTTATTACCAACATCACTTCCAGGCTTGTCTGGGTCATGCACCCAAAAAATCCTTATTGATGAAGCTTTATCATTCCATCTTGTTGAGGAAAGGCATAAAACTGAAGAATAAAAAGTTTCACTATGCCCCCTAAAATTCGCTTCATCAAAAATTTGCAATGCCATACCATCAGGAATATGGAAAGAAGACAATTTATCATTTTGAATACCCAGTTGATTGAAATTATAATTACCAGGTTCTAAAAACACTTTCTTACCAAGATATAAACAATCCTCAGCAAGCAAAGCAACATCGTTTTGAGCAAAAACAGGTAGTACAAAAAGAGCAAAAAGAAACGGAAAAACAGCAGACTTTTTCATTGAGTAAAATATTAAGTTTATCATTATTATGAATTATACTACATTATAAATATAATGATTTACTCAAATAGTTAACATTAATTGCTTGTTTTTATTGATTTTTTTTAGCTTAAAGACTTATTCTTGAAAATTAAGGTGTTTATTTTCAATAAATTATAGGTTTATCAGATGTTTTACTTGTCTTATTCAACATAAAAAGACTTTCAATGGCGAATTAAAAAATTGCATGTTTAATTCTTTTTCTTATTCTTAAATTGATCAAAATCAGACTCTTGTTCTTGTTTTGGAAACGTATTGTTACTAGTATCAGTATCAGCTAACTCAAAATTAGGATCTAAATTTACTTGAGTAACTTCTTTATCTTTAACAAAGGTTTTCTTTATTTCATATTCATTAAGTCTCCAGATTTCAGCAGGCAATTTATCAATTTCAGAACTACCATCTTTAAAAATCCATTCAATGGTTACTGGCATCACCAACCCACCAATATTTTTTATAGTTACTTCATAAATATTTTTTCCAGAAACTTGTTTACGAACTTCATTTTCATCAAGTCTTGAGAGAAATTGTCCATAAGCTTTGTCTGGTGTAGCATCCATTGTTATAACTTCTGGACCATTTGAAAAATCTTTGGCTTTTCCACCTGAATTTTCACCTTCAATTTTCATTTTTACTTTCTTGCTTTGGTCTTCAATATTCAAATTTTCTTCATAAACTTTAAACCATTTTACGTCTGATAATTCCATATCTACATTATCAGTTGTAAAAAACCATCCTCTATAAAACCAATCTAAATCAACCGCACTGGCATCTTCTAGGGTTCTGAATAAATCTCCTGGGTTTGGGTGTTTATATTTCCAACGGTTACAATATTCTTTAAAAGCCTGATCAAAAAGCTCTTTGCCCATAACCGAATTTCTTAAAATTTGCAAACCTACAGTTGGTTTCATATAGAAATTATTCCCAAATTGACTTAACAATTCATTGTCGGAAGTTGTCATAATTGGGCGCATAATACTTTTATCTCCACTCATAAAAGGAACAATGCTTTTTGGTGTTGTATAATTAAATTCTGGATAACGTTCTGCAATAGTTCTTTGGTGAATAAACGTATTCAAACCTTCGTCCATCCACATCCATTTGCGCTCATCAGAACTTATAATCATAGGAAACCAGTTATGTCCTACTTCATGGACAATGGTTCCAATCATACCAGCTTTTGCGCCATCGCTTATCTTTCCATTCACAGGACGACCACCATTAAAACTAATCATTGGGAATTCCATACCAATATTTGACGTGTTTACAGAAATTACTACCGGATAAGGATATTCAAAAATAGACTCTGAATAAACCTGTAACGCATTAACTACCGCTTTGGTTGATTCTTCCTGCCAAACCGGTAAGCCTTCTTTTGGATAAAAAGACATGGCCATAGATGTATGATCTGAAAACTTCACAGCCTGAGCATCCCACATAAATTTACGAGAGGATGCAAATGAAAAATCCCTAACATTATTAGCTTTAAACTTCCATGTTTTTAATTTGGTTGATTTCTCTTTTTCGTTGGCTATCGCTTCATCTTGTGTTACAATTAAAACGGGTTTATCAAAAGATTTTCTTGCTGTTTCCAGTCTTTGAATCTGGGTTTTTGTTAAAACATCAGAAGGATTTTGCAATTCTCCGGTTGATGCCACTAAATGATCTTCAGGAACTGTAATTTCAACTTCATAATTACCAAACTCTAAAGCAAATTCACCCAATCTTTCAAATTGTTGATTTTGCCATCCCTCTGTATCATTATAAACTGCCATTCTAGGAAACCAATGCGCTATTAAATACACTGTATTATTATCTTCTGGAAAGTATTCATAACCTTCTCTTGACAGCAAAAACATACTTCTATCTGTAATAGGATAAGACCAACCAACAGAAAAGCTTAAAGAAGCACCTGATTTTAATGGTTCATTAAGAAGCACTTTCATCATGGTATTATTCACTAATGATTTAATAGCGTTTCCATTAGAATCTTTTATGTATTTGATACTATAACCTGCAGGAAAATCGATAGCTCTGGTAAGGAATTGCATTTGTCTGGTATTCATTCCGTCAGCCATATTATTTAATGACCCAAAATCTTCACTGCCTTTTTTATTGACATTTTGCTCTAACTGAATCCATAAATATGTTAAATCGTCTGGCGAATTATTAAAATAGGTAATATTTTCTTCACCTGAAATGGTATTATTAGCTTCGTCTAAAAGCACTTTAATTTTATAATCGGCACGTTGTTGCCAATAGTCTTTACCTGGCGCACCACTAGCAGCTCTAAACGAGTTTGGTTGATCAACCATTCTATCAATTGGTTCAAATTTTCCTTGCCATGGTTGATTTTGAGAATATAAATTAAGAGTTAAAAAAACAACAAAACCAAAGGATATAATTAATCTCATTTTTAAGTATTTTTTAGTGGATTTTATCTTGACAAGATATAAATTTTGGATAGATTTTTATTGTTAAAATTTTGTGTGTCAATTTTAATTATAGTTTTGTTTAAAACTTTAATAATAAAAAAACATATGAAACTTGTTTTCGCGACCAATAATCTTAATAAAATTAAAGAAGTTCAAGAGTTAATTCCAAAGGACATTAAACTATTAAGTCTTGAAGATATTGGTTGTTTTGAAGATATACCTGAAACAGGAAATACCATTGAAGGCAATGCCATTCAAAAAGCAAATTATATAAAAGAAAAATATGGATTTGATTGTTTCGCAGACGATACTGGTCTTGAAGTTGATACTTTAAACGGCGAACCTGGAGTTTTTTCGGCCAGATACGCTGGAGATCAACGTAATTCTAATGATAATATGAACAAATTACTCAATGCTCTAAAAAACAGTATCAATAGAACTGCCCAATTTAAAACGGTTATAGCCTTAAACTCAAACAATAAACTACATACATTTATGGGAATTTGCAAAGGTGAAATCATTATCTCAAAACGAGGAGAAAATGGTTTTGGTTATGACCCGATTTTTCAACCAAAAGGATATAATGAAACTTTTGCTGAAATGGATATCTCTATAAAAAACTCTATTAGTCACAGAGGGAAAGCCGTTCAATTATTAATTGCTTATTTGAATTCATAAACCTTTATTTTTATTAGATTAAAAACAACAAAGTTATTGCTTGTTAATATTCTTTATACTATTTTTAGTTCATGACAGATGCCGAAATAGAACAAGAAAATGCAGCCATTGCTAAAGCCTACAAAGAGTTATTAAAAGTTAGTTACAGAACACTTTCTGGTGATGATAAAAAACTTATTAGGAGCGCTTTTGACGTAGCTTTAGATGGACACAAAGACCAACGAAGACGTTCTGGTGAGGCTTATATATTTCATCCACTTGCCGTTGCAAAAATAGTTGCTCAAGAAATTGGTTTAGATGCCACTTCTATTGCTGCTGCATTACTTCATGATGTTGTTGAAGATTGTGACGATTACAACATTGCAGATATAGAACGCCTTTTTGGAAAAACCGTAGCTAAAATTGTTGACGGTTTAACTAAGATTTCATCTTTGAGCAAGGAAAAAGATATGGATGTGTCTTTGCAAGCAGAGAATTTCAGGAAAATGCTTCTTACTCTAAATGATGATGTTCGCGTAATCATCATTAAAATTGCTGACAGATTGCACAATATGCAAACTATGGATGCCATGCGTCCAGACAAGCAAATTAAAATAGCCTCTGAAACACTTTATATTTATGCACCTTTAGCTCATAGAATTGGGTTATACAACATAAAAACAGAGCTTGAAGATTTAGGAATGAAATATCTTGAACCAGATGTTTATAACGACATTCTTAACAAGATAAAAGAAAGTAAAGAAGAACAAGATTTATACATAAAAGAGTTTAGTCATGTTATAAAAGTTTCGTTAGATAAAGAAAATCTTGAATATACTATAAAGGGAAGACCAAAATCCATTTTTTCAATCAGGCGAAAAATGATGAAACAAGGCGTTTCGTTTGATGAAGTATACGATAAATTTGCCATTAGAATTATTTATAAAAGTGATGCAGAGAACGAAAAATTCTTAGCTTGGAAAATATATTCCATTGTAACCGACCACTTTAGACCAAATCCAATACGACTTCGTGATTGGATTTCTTCACCTAAATCAACAGGATACGAAGCACTGCATATTACGGTAATGGGCCCAAAAGGCAGATGGGTTGAAGTGCAGATTAGAAGTGAAAGAATGAACGAAATCGCAGAAAAAGGATATGCAGCACACTATAAATACAAACAAGATTCTGAAAAAGAAGATAATCTGGAAAGTTGGATTAACCGTTTACAAGAAGCTCTTGAAAACCCAGAAGTAAATGCTGTAGATTTTGTTGAGCAATTTAAACTCAATCTTTATTCAAAAGAAATTTTTGTGTTTACTCCCAAAGGTGAGTTAAAATCATTACCAAAAGGTGCAACAGCCTTAGATTTTGCATTTAATATCCACTCAGAAGTTGGCATGAAAACCCGTGGAGCAAAAGTTAATGGCAAACTGGTTCCTTTAAGTCATGAGTTACAAAGTGGCGACCAAGTTGATATTTTAACATCTGAAAGTGCCAAACCCAATGCCAACTGGTTGGATTACGCAACCACTGCAAGGGCTAGAAGTAAAATAAAATCTGCCTTAAAAGAAGATAGGAAAAAGATTGGTGAAGAAGGCAAAGAGGTTCTTAGAAGAAAATTAAAGCAACTAAAAGTTACTTTAAACGAAGGGAGCATCAATGAACTTGTTAATTATTTCAAACTTAAAACCAGTTTAGACTTATTTTATAGAGTTGGTATTGGAACTATAGACAATGCTATGCTTAAAGACTATGCTTCTTCACGAAGTAATGCCTTAATGAGTTTTATTAAAAATAAAATTACCAGAAAGGCAAATATTAAAAAAGAAGACTTAGAAAAAGAAGAGATTACAGCAAATTATGATTCTCTTGTTTTTGGCAAAGAAGAAGAAAAGCTTGATTATAAATTATCCAATTGTTGCAACCCGATTCCAGGTGATGAAGTTTTTGGATTTTTAACAGTTACCGAAGGCATAAAAGTTCACAAAAAAAACTGTCCAAATGCTGTAAGTTTGCAATCAAACTATTCTTATAGAATCATGTCTGCCAAATGGATAGATTCAACACAACAAGAATTTTTGGTTCAAATTAGAGTTTCAGGAATTGATCATATTGGCTTAGTGAATGATATTACTAAAGAAATTTCATCAAACATGCATGTGAACATGAAAAGTTTAAGTTTTGATAGTGATGACGGCTTATTTACGGGAAAAATTAACGTTATTGTTAAAAATAATACACTTGTTAAAAAACTAATAGAAAAACTTAAAAAAATTAATGGTATTGATAAAGTGAATAGAGTTTAAAAGTGTAAATTTGTGGTGAAATTATGAATGCAAAAGCGGATAACAAAAATCAAGATATTGTAAAGAGTGTTTTTACAAACTTCTTAGAAAGCAATGGGCACAGAAAAACACCAGAACGTTACGCTATACTTCAAGAAATTTATAATAAAACCGAGCATTTCGATATAGAATCTTTATATCTAAGCATGAAAAACAAAAAGTATAGAGTTTCTCGTGCAACACTATATAATACCATAGAATTACTTTTAGAATGTGGATTGGTTAGAAAACATCAATTTGGTCAAAATCAAGCACACTATGAAAAGTCTTATTTTGATAGACAGCATGACCATGTTATTTTAACAGATACAGGTGAAGTGATAGAATTCTGCGACCCAAGAATTCAGTCTATAAAAAAAACAATAGAAGAGGTTTTCGATATTGAAATCAATAATCATTCACTCTACTTTTACGGAAATAGAAAATCAAATAAATAAATTTATACAATGGCAGTAGATTTACTACTAGGTTTACAATGGGGAGACGAAGGCAAAGGAAAAATTGTTGACGTACTTACATCCAAATACAATATTATTGCACGTTTTCAAGGTGGACCAAACGCAGGGCATACATTAGTTTTTAATGGAAGAAAACATGTTTTACACACAATTCCTTCTGGGATTTTTCATGATGATGCTACAAATTTAGTAGGTAATGGTGTTGTTATTGACCCAGTAATTTTTAAAAAAGAGTTAGATAAACTAGAAGAGCAGAATGTAGACTACAGAAAATCACTTTTGGTTTCTAGAAAGGCACATATCATTTTGCCAACACATCGTTTGTTAGATGCCGCTAGTGAAGCTTCAAAAGGAAAAGCTAAAATTGGTTCTACCTTAAAAGGCATTGGACCAACCTATATGGATAAAACTGGCAGAAACGGTATACGCGTTGGAGATTTGGAATTGAGCGATTGGAAAGAACGTTACAGAGCTTTGGCCGATAAGCATGAATCAATGATTGATTTCTATGATGTGGATATCCAATATGATTTGGCTGAACTAGAAAAAGAATTTTTTGAAGCCGTGAAGGTTTTAAAATCTATTACGTT
This sequence comes from Gaetbulibacter sp. M235, assembly GCF_043876835.1. Taxonomy (NCBI): domain Bacteria; kingdom Pseudomonadati; phylum Bacteroidota; class Flavobacteriia; order Flavobacteriales; family Flavobacteriaceae; genus Gaetbulibacter; species Gaetbulibacter sp. M235. The sequence goes on along the minus strand of NZ_JBAWJZ010000002.1, from coordinate 536,936 downwards.
TATTGATTCAGAAGAATATATATACCAAGCTCAAAAAGCAGGAAAGACCATTTTAGCAGAAGGTGCTCAAGGTTCATTATTAGATATTGATTTTGGAACGTACCCTTATGTTACATCAAGCAACACAACTGCAGCTGGAGCTTGTACCGGTTTAGGCGTTTCGCCTAGTCAAATTGGTGATGTATTTGGTATTTTTAAAGCTTATACAACACGTGTTGGCTCCGGTCCGTTCCCAACAGAATTATTTGATGAAGATGGAGCAACTATGAGTCGTGTTGGTCAGGAATTTGGCGCTACTACTGGAAGACCACGTCGTTGTGGCTGGCTAGATTTGGTTGCATTAAAGTATGCCTGTCAAGTAAATGGAGTTACACAATTAATGATGATGAAAGGCGATGTGCTTTCTGGATTTAAAACCCTGAAAGTTTGTACAGCCTATAACTATAAAGGAAATGTAATAACTCATTTTCCATATAATATTGATCCTGAAAATGTGGAGCCAATTTTTACAGAGTTTAGTGGTTGGAACGAGGATTTAACAGGAATGTCTGAAGCTAACCAACTTCCAAAAGCTTTAAATGATTATATTGACTTTTTAGAAAAAGAATTAGAAATTCCTATTACTATCGTTTCTGTTGGACCAGATAGAAAACAGACAATTTTCAGACATCAATAGATAAATTTATCTTTAGATAGTATATATTTATAAACGCTTCAAAATTTTTGGGGCGTTTTTTGATTCCTTATACTTAAACATTATAATAATCGTTATTTTTGCGTCAAACAATTCTATTTTGAACACATTAAAATCTATATATTTTTTATTTATTTTCCTTTTAATTTCTGGGTTTAGTTTGCATGCACAAGGACAGAAAAAAATTGAAATTGAATATTCAGGCTTTTTAACCTTCAACGAAGCTGAATATCCTGGTGCTAAAATCTTGACCCGTGATGATTCTCAACAAATTCACATTATACATGAGGGAACCAATATGTGGTGTGATAAAGCTTATTATTACACAAATGAAAATTTTATAGAAGCCTACGGACATGTAAAAATGATTCAGGGAGATACTATTAATATGAATTCAAAATATGTGGAATATAGTGGAATCACAAAACTAGCCTTTGCAAGTGGCGATGTGGTTTTAAAAGACCCAAATTCAACTATAACTACAGATACTTTGTATTTTGACAGGGAAAAACAACAAGCTTTTTATAGAAATGGTGGCACCGTAGTAAAAGATACTTCTGGAACTATAACAAGTAAAATTGGTCGTTATTATATGAACATTAAAAAGTATCAGTTTGTTAATGATGTAGTTTTAGTAAATCCAGATGCAACAATAAAATCTAATTACTTCGACTTTTATTCAGATACTGGTCAAGCTTATTTATTTGGACCTTCAACCATTACCACAGAAGAAAGTATTACCTATTGTGAAAAAGGATATTACGATACTAAAACCAAAATTGGTTATGCCTTAAAAAAATCAAAAATTTATTATGATAACAGAATCATTGAAGGCGACAGTTTATATTTTGATAATAATAGAAGTTTTGCTTCGGCAACAAATAACATTAAAGTAACAGATACTATAAATCACAGTATAGTAAAAGGTCATTACGCCGAAGTTTTTAAAGAAAAAGATTCTGTTTTTATAACAAAAAAAGCATTAGCAATTACTGTTCAAGAGAATGATTCTATTTACATGCATGCAGATACCTTAATGGTTACAGGAAAGCCAGAAAAAAGAATTACTCGCGCTTTTAGAAATGTACGACTCTATAAATCTGATATGAGCGGTAAAGCAGATTCTGTTCATGTAGATCATGCCAAAGGGCTAACCCAACTTATCAATATTTCAAAATATTCAACAGGAGATGCCTTTTCAACAAAACGTAGACCAATACTTTGGAATATAGGAAATCAAATGACTGGAGATACAATTCATCTTATTTCAAATCCTGAAACTGAAAAACTAGATTCCCTAATTGTTTTTAAAAATGCTTTTTTAATAAGTAAAGATACTCTTGAAGCCGGCTATAATCAAATTGCTGGCCAACGCTTGGTAGGATTATTTAACCAAGAAAATGAACTAAAAACAGTTGATATCATTAAAAATGCTGAGTCTATCTATTATTTTAGAAATGATGAGAACGAATTAGTAGGTATTGACAAAGCAAAATCTGGAAGTATAAAAATATTTTTGGAGAAAAAAGAAATTGAAGAAGTTAGGAAGATTAACCAAATAGATGGAAAAATTTACCCTGAATCAACGTTTCCTGAAAATGAAAAATTATTAAAGGGCTTTGATTGGCGTGAAGAGGAACAGTTAAAAAGTATTGATGATTTGTTTAAAGATGATCCTCCACTAGTTTTACCAATTATTAAAGGACTTGATGATTATGTGCCGCAAGAAGAGTTTTTTGATGAAGAAATGATGGAACGAATTAATATGGCTGGAAATAGTCATGATTTTATTGGTAAGAATGAAAATAATCTTTTAGAATTCGGCGAAGATTTTGAGAACCCTAAATGGTATAAAGGAAATTGTATAGTAACTGCAAATATTGAAGCAGCTCCGAATGGAAAAATAACTGCTGATAATATTGTTGGCGTAGATAAATCAGACGGTCATATTCTTCAATCTGTTAATAAAACAAGTGGAACATTTAAATTTTCAATTTGGTTAAAAGGCAAAGGCACAATACGCCTAAGGTTTCAAGAAGACGGAAAAGATTTTACTGTCTATAAAAATTTAGATATAATATTGTCTCCAACCTGGAAAAAGTACAGCATACAAGAAATCAAACCTAACGATGGCAGTAAGTTAAGGTGCTTAATAAGCAACATACAAACAGACGATAACTTCTTCCTTTGGAATGCCTCTTTAACCGAAATTAAAGAAGAAGAAGAATAGCTCATGAAACAAGACTTCCTAAAATACCAAGCACAAACATCACCACATCCATTGGCTTTAGAAATTTCTCATGCTGATGGTTCCTATATTTACGATTCTGAACAAAAAGCTTATCTAGATTTTGTTGCTGGAGTTTCTGCAACTCCTTTAGGACATAATCATCCAAAAGTTATTAATGCTATTAAGGAGCAGTTAGATAAGTATTTACATGTCATGGTTTATGGAGAATATGCTCAAAAAGCTCCTGTAGAACTATGTAAATTAATTGCTAATCATCTACCAAATCCATTAGATAAAACATACCTAACAAATTCTGGTACCGAAGCTATTGAAGGTGCTCTTAAACTAGCTAAAAGAATTACTGGCAGAAGCGAATTGATTGCTGCAAAAAAAGCTTACCATGGCAATACTATGGGTTCTATGAGCGTAATGGGTTATGAAGAGCGTAAACAAGCCTTCAGGCCTCTGCTACCAGATATTCGTTTTATTGAATTCAATAATGAAGATGATATATCAAAAATAACTTCTAAAACTGCAGGTGTTATTTTAGAAACCATACAAGGTGGAGCTGGTTTTATAGAACCAAAAAATAATTATTTAGAGAAAGTCAGAAAACGTTGTGACCAAGTTGGCGCCATTCTAATTTTAGATGAAATTCAACCAGGTATAGGTCGTACAGGAAAACTTTTTGGTTTCGAAAACTACAATTGTATTCCAGACATCGTTGTTATGGGAAAAGGTTTAGGTGGAGGTATGCCTATTGGTGCTTTTACAGCTTCAAGTGAGCACATGGATTTACTCCAAGACAAACCTAAATTAGGACATATAACTACTTTTGGCGGACATCCGGTTATTGCTGCTTCTGCCCTAGCTACTTTAACAGAAATTATTGAGAGCGATTTAATGCCACAAACATTAGAAAAAGAAAAACTCTTTAGAAAACTTTTAGTACATCCATTATTATCAGAAATCAGGGGAAAAGGCTTAATGCTTGCCCTAATTATGACTTCTGAAGACGTAGCAAACAAGCTAATTCTTACTAGCCATGAAGAAGGTTTGATACTTTTTTGGTTATTATTTGAACCTAAAGCTGTAAGAATTACACCTCATTTAACCATTTCAGATGAAGAAATCATCAAAGGATGTTCAATTATTTTGAATATTTTAAACTCAATTCAATAAAAAAATAATCTTTAACTTTTTGAATATCAAAAACAAAGGCATTACATCTTAAACAATAAATTAATGTGTTCATTACTTTGTTAAAAACATTTAACACATATTCTTTAAAAAATCAATTAGAGCGTTAAATTTATTGATGTAGAATCATACAAACATGCTTATGGAGTATAGCTCTAACGACAACGATAGTTTACCTCTTTTAAAATTTGAATCCATGTTAAAAACAAACAATGTTTTGTTTTTTGATTCAGAAGAATTCGAAAATATCATACACCATTACCTAAATCAAGGTAAAATGTCTTTAGCTAAAAAAGCCATTAAATTGGGTTTAGAACAACACCCTACATCAACCAATTTAAAACTATTTAAAGTTGAAGTTTATGTCTTTGAAAACAAGTTGGTTCAAGCTGATACCTTACTTAATGAATTGTATCTTTTAGAACCAATGAATGAGGAAATATACATTCAGAAAGCTAACATTCTATCTAAAAAAGATGAGCACCTGCAAGCAATTGATGTTCTTAAAAAAGCTTTGGATTTAACTGATGATGTAGTTGATTTGTATTCTTTAATTGGAATGGAATATTTGTTTTTAGATCAGTTTGAAGACGCAAAAACTTACTTCATTAAATGTCTTGAAGAAGATATTGAAGACTATTCAGCATTATATAATATTATCTACTGTTTTGATTTTCTTGACCAAAATGATGAAGCCATTGAATATTTGAATTCATTTTTAGACAAAAACCCATACTGTGAAGTGGCATGGCATCAATTAGGAAAACAATATTATACCTTAAAAGACTATAAAAAAGCGTTGGCAGCTTATGATTTTGCTATCATTTCTGATGATACTTTTGTTGGCGCGTATCTTGAAAAAGGAAAAGTTCTTGAAAAATTAAAACGTTTTGAAGAGGCCATAGAATTTTACAGCTTTACCTTAAAGTTAGACGACCCTACATCTTTTGCATTATTACGAATAGGGAATTGTTATGAAAAATTAAGAAAAGATGATTTAGCAGTTCAATATTATTACAAAACTGTTCATGAAGATCCTTTATTAGATAAAGGATGGATAGCTATCACTCGATTTTATAATAGAAAGAAAAATTATCAAAAAGCATTATATTACATCAATAAAGCCATAAATATTGATAGTGAAAATGTTATTTATTGGAAACTTTATTCTCATATAAATTTAAGATTGAATTTATTTGAAGAAGCAGAACGTGGTTTCAAAAAAACTTTAGAGTTAGGCAATTATGAGCTTTCAACTTGGCTGTCTCGTGGGGATTTACTAATTAAATTGGGTGAGCCTGAAGCTGCTATTTACAATTTTGAGCAAGCAGTAGAATTCTATCCTGAAAATGCCGAACTTGAATACCGATTAGCTGGTTTATTTTTTTTATTAAATGAATCTGACAAAGGTACTTTTCATTTAAAAAATGGTTTGAAATTCAATCCTGATTATTCATTTATTATTGATGAACTTTTTCCTGAAGTATGCAATAAAATTCAAGTTAAAAACATACTAAAATCAAACTCTTAATAAACGTCTTTAAAAAATTTATATACCTTTAGGTTTTTAAATTAAAACCAGAATATGCAAAGACGTTTTACTGATTATTTACTGATTTCCTTAAAGGGTCTAGCAATGGGAGCAGCTGATGCTGTACCAGGTGTTTCAGGCGGTACAATTGCGTTTATATCGGGGATTTATGAAGAGTTAATTTCAACTATAAGCAATGTAAACTTATCGCTTTTTAAAACGTTATTTAAAAAGGGTTTAAAGGATTTTTGGACTCAACTTAATGGTAATTTTCTTTTAGCATTATTATCAGGAATTATTGTTAGTTATGTCTCTTTTATGAGACTGGCTAACTATTTGATTGAAAATGAACCAATATTAATCTGGTCATTCTTTTTTGGACTTATCATCGCAAGTATCTATTTTGTTGGAAAGCAAATCAAAAAATGGAATGTTACTGTTATTATTGGTTTGCTTTTTGGTGCATTTTCAGCTTATTACATTACATCATTACCTTCTCTAGCAACAAACGAAAGTCCCTTTTTCTTGTTTTTTGCTGGTGCTTTAGCAATTTGCGCTATGATTTTACCAGGTATTTCTGGTTCATTTATACTAGTTATCTTAGGGGCTTATAAAACTCTAAGTGATGCTCTTCATGATTTTGATTTAAAAAAAATAATTGTTTTTGCAACAGGGGCTATAATAGGATTATTAAGTTTTAGTCATCTTTTAAAATGGCTTTTTAAGCATTATCATAATTTAACTTTGGCAATTCTTACTGGGTTTATTTTTGGTTCTTTAAATAAAGTCTGGCCTTGGAAAGAAACATTGACCTGGCATGTTAATTCAAAAGGTATTAAAACTCCTCTTTTAGAAAGAAGCATCTCCCCTTTTTCGTTTGAAGGAGATAATCATATTGTATTTGCAATATTATTAATAATCGTTGGTTTTTTAACTATTTTTATTCTTGAAAAAGTAGGTTCAAAAAAACACTAATGGAAAGCACTAGAACATTTAGAGATAAAGTTTTCTTAATCTTAAAAGGATTAGGAATGGGAGCTGCAAATAAAGTTCCAGGAGTTTCTGGTGGTGTAGTTGCCTTTGTTGCTGGTTTTTATGAAGAATTCATTTATTCACTTAGAAAAATAAATGCTAAAGCTTTTAAATTACTCATTAATGGTCGTTATAAAAGTTTTTACAATTATGTAAATGGCAGGTTTTTAAGCTTACTTTTCTTTGGTATGATTGTGAGCTATTTTAGCATTTCCAAGGTTTTAGATTATCTTATAAAATACTATGAATTATACGTTTGGAGTGTTTTTTTCGGAATGATAATTGGCTCCATTTATTATATAAATAAAGATTTTAAAGACTGGAATTACAAAACATACTTATCTCTTTTTATTGGAATCATTTTAGGCGTTGGCGTAAGTTTTTTAAGCCCTGCAAAAGAAAATGATAATTTATGGTTTGTGTTTTTTTGTGGCATAATAAGCGTATCGGGCATGACACTTCCTGGGTTTTCTGGTTCATTCATTTTAATTCTTTTGGGAAATTATGTATTGCTACTTGTGGAATCTGTTAATGCTCTATATGATACTTTTTTCGATTTAATAAGTGGTGATTTTGGCTTCATAACAAATCCTGAACGATTAAGAATGCTTAAAGTACTTGTTGTATTTACATTGGGTTCTTTAACAGGTTTAATTACATTTTCAAACCTTTTAAGTTATATTTTAAAGCATTATAAAAGCATCACAATTTCAGCTATAATTGGATTTATTATTGGCTCGCTTGGTGTGGTTTGGCCTTGGAAAAAAACTATTTATAAATTAAGTGAAACCGGAAGTTTTCTTTTAGATTCAAGAGGTGAAAAAGTTGTTGAAAATTATAAGAGATATATTCCTGAATTAACAAATGACACTTATTATGCCATAGTATTCATTTTTGTTGGTATTGCAATTGTATTGGCGCTGGAAATTTATGGTCAAAAAACAAGAAAAGAACATGCGTAAGTTAGGGTTACTGGGTAGAAATATATCGTATTCATTTTCAAGAGCCTATTTCAGAAAGAAATTTGAAGATGAAAAAATAGACAATATTTCATATGATAATTTTGATATAGAAACTATAGGTTTATTCCCATCAGCAGTTAAGAATATTGATGATTTAAAAGGATTTAATGTAACCATTCCTTATAAAGAAGCTATTATACCCTATCTTGATACATTAGACGAAAAGGCAAAAGAAATTGGAGCTGTAAACACTGTTAAAGTCACTGAAGACAATAAACTTGTTGGCTTTAATACAGACTACTTTGGTTTTATAGAATCCTTAAAACCATTTTTAAAGCCGCATCATAAAAAAGCTTTAATATTAGGAACAGGTGGTGCCAGTAAAGCAGTCGCCTTTAGCTTAAAAGAATTAAACATTCAATATCGATATGTATCTAGAACTGCAAAAAATGATATTGATTTTTCCTATGACACATTAACCGAAAACATCATAAAACAGCATCAAATTATAATAAACTGTTCGCCTGTTGGCACATTTCCAAATGTAGAAGCCTGCCCAAATATTCCATATAAAGCTATAACCAAAGAGCATATTCTTTACGATTTAATATACAATCCAGAAGAAACCACTTTTTTAAGACTTGGCAAACAAGAAGGAGCGCTAACTATAAACGGCTTAGAAATGTTAAAATTGCAGGCCGAAAAAGCCTGGTCTATTTGGAATTTACATTAAAAACAAACTTAAAAGTATTAAAAACCGTTCACCTTTTTGTAATTACTCTAGTTGTTACTATATTTAAGCAATAAAGTAAATTACTGAACCTAAACATTTATAAAATGTCTGAGCTAGATAACCTGCAAGATGCAGAAGGAAAAGAAGAAAATAAAACTTCAAAAAGTAAAAAAATTAAAAAGGAAATTTCTGATGATGCTTCATTAGAAACTTCTGATTTAGATATTTCAAATACTATTTCAGAAGTTAATAATAAGAATTCCATAAAAGAAGAATCCTTAGAGTCTGAAACTGAAACAATACAAGTTCAGCCAGAAGAAGTGAAAGAGATAAATGAAGAAGATAATGATGATGTTTTAAATGAGATTGACGAGTCTAATGCTGAAGATGCTGAAGATGATGGCCATAAAGAAAGACACACCATTGAGGTAAAAGATTACGATAGCATGTCGCTTGATGCACTTACCATAGAATTAGAAAAATTGGTAAAAAATGAAAAAATTCAAGCTATAAAAAATCACGTTGAACAAATAAACGCAGAATTTAAAACAAAATTTCAAGCATTACTTGACGAGAAAAAAGAAGAATTTTTATCTGATGGAGGTAATGAAATTGATTTTTATTATTCAAGTCCGGTACAAAAACGTTTTAAAGAAACCTATAAAGATTACAAAACAAAACTTCATGAACACTATAAAAGTTTTGAGCAAAATTTAAAGCAAAATTTAGCTGACAAGCTTGAAATTATTGAAGAATTAAAAGGATTAATAAATGTTGAAGAAAACATAAACACTACCTACAAGCATTTCAAAGAATTACAGGAACGCTGGCGAAATACAGGTCCAATTCCAAGAGACAAATACAATAATGCTTGGAACAGTTATCATCACCATGTTGAGATGTTTTACGATTTTCTTCACCTTAATAGAGATTTAAGGGATTTAGATTTTAAGCACAATTTAGATAAAAAATTAAAAATCATTGAAAGAGCTGAAGAACTAGCCAAAGATGATAATGTGCTTCATGCCTTTAGAGAATTGCAAGAGCTTCACAAAATGTGGAAAGAAGAACTTGGTCCTGTAGATAGAGAATTTAGAGAAGATATTTGGAATCGATTCAAAAATTCAACCAGAATAATTAACGATAAACGCCAAAAGTATTATCAAGAGATAGATAAGGTCTATGAAAAAAATCTTGAAAAGAAACTTGAAATAATTACTTCTATTGAAGCTGTAGGTGCAGAAAACGTAAGTTCTCACAGCGTTTGGCAAAAAAAAATTAAAGAAATAGAGGTTCTACGTGATGCCTTTTTTAATGCAGGAAAAGTTCCTTCTAAGGTCAATGAAGAAACTTGGGCAAAATTTAAAGATGCCGTTAGAAATTTTAACAAGAAAAAGAATTCATTTTATAAAGGTTTAAAAAAAGAGCAATACACAAACCTTCAAAAAAAATTAGAACTCATCAAAATTGCTGAAGACAATAAAGACAATGAAGACATTGCAACTACTACAGCATTGATGAAGAAAATTCAAAATGACTGGAAAAAGATTGGGCATGTACCTAGAAAAGATAGTGATAAAATCTGGAAACAATTTAAATCGGCTTGTAACCACTTTTTCGATAAACTTCACACAGAAAGAAATGCTGCTAACAAAGTTGAAATGGATGCTTATAATCAAAAGAATACTCTTTTAGATTCCATGAAGAATTTAAAGTTATCTGGCGGTAAAGAAAAAGACTTAGTTGTTATAAAAAACCTTATTTCGGAATGGAAAAATTTAGGACGTGTTCCTAATGATAAAAGATTTATAGAAGGAAAATTCAATAAATCCTTAGATGAATTGTTTTCTAAACTAAAAATGGATAAGAATGATGTTGAACTAATTAAATTTGAAAATAAATTAGAAGTTCTAAGCAATGAAGACGATAATCAAAACCTTGATAATGAACGCTCTTTTATCCGTAAAAAAATTGATGAACTTAAAAGTCAAATTAATCAATTAGAAAACAATCTACAGTTTTTTACAAATGTAAATGATGACAATCCTTTAGTTAAAGAGGTTCATAATAACATTAAAAGTCATAAAGAATCATTAAAGCTTTGGAAGACAAAACTTAGCAAAATAAAAGAACTTTACTGATTAATATTTTTATAAAAATCTTGCTTGTAAAATAATCATACAAGCAAGATTTTAATTTCATAAACACTTTAGTATTTCAATTTTTATGAACTATAAATTAATTTGTAGTGACATTGATGGCACATTACTAGATAAAGACAGAGCATTATCAGTTGCTACGATTAGAGAAATTAAACGTTTATCACATATTCCATTTATATTAATTTCATCAAGAATGCCAAAAGCAATGAGGCATTTACAGGAAATTTTAGGGAATACTAACAACCCTATTATTGCCTATAATGGAGGATTAATTTTAAATCAGCAAAGCATTATTCATTCAACAGAAATCAACAATGGTGTTCTTGAATCTATCATAAACAAAAGCTTAAATACTTCCATTCATTTAAGCTTATACCATGCCGATAAATGGTTTGTGCCTTCATTAGATTTTTGGGCAAACAGAGAAATTAATAACACAAAAGTTCTACCTGAAGTTAAATCTAATTTAGATGTATTACAATCCTGGAAAAAAGAAAACAAAGGTGCCCATAAAATTATGTGTATGGGCGACGAACAAGAAATTGATTTTCTATACAAGACTTTAGAAGCAGAACATAATGATGAGATTATTTTATATCGGTCTAAATCAACTTACATTGAAATTTCACATCGTTCCATTTCTAAAAAGACAGCTATTGAAACTCTTATAAATCATAATTATCCAGATATTGAAATGCATGAAGTGATAGCATTTGGAGATAATTATAATGATATTGAAATGTTGAAAGCTGTCGGTTTAGGTGTTGCAGTTGAAAACGCTATTGAAGAAGTTTTAAAAATTGCAAAAAAAGTAACCGATACCAATAAAAATGACGGTGTTGCAAAAGTTTTAGCAGAACTATAACCTATCTAACCAAGCTGAAATGACCATGAAATGTCCTAACATTTCCAGTAACTTCAACGAGTTCTGCTACAAACCAATAATCTGAATCAGCTAATTGTTGACCATTAAAAGTACCATCCCAATATCCGTTTTTTGCATTTAATTGCTTTATCAACTTTCCATAACGGTCAAATACACTAACTACGGAAGCGTTTGAATAATCATTATCTAAGCCTTTAACATACCAAGTGTCATTATTTCCATCATTATTTGGTGTGAAAAATTTAGGAAATCCAAGAATAAAAACCTCTAATTGAGCGATTCCACATAAGTTTTTGTCTTTTACATAAATTATGTGAGAGCCGGCTAGAACATGATCAAAATAGGGTTGTTCTTGATAGGGACCGTCGATATTGTCCAAGGCAAATTCATAATCTCCAATTCCCAGATTATTGTTGTCATTATTAATGGTGATATTGTTATTGTCTGATAATTCAACAATAGAAACATAATCAGAACTTATATTGGCAACTGCAGATTGAACCACAGTAAAGGATACAGGAAACGATTCACAGACATAACTTGAGGTTGCAATAACCGTATATGTACCGCCTATAACAACTGTAATAAAAGGTGAATTACCAACAATCTGTCCACTCTCATCTTTCCATTCATATAAAAAATCACCATTTGGGTTATACGTAAATAATGTAACCGGTTTGTTGTCAAAACAATATATTTCTGTTTGATCAATCTCAAATTGCGGTCTGGGATGTACAATTAATTGCAAATGAGGGCCAATACCATAACAATCACCATTATTGTCACTTTCTACCCTAACAAATAACGTTTGTGAAAAAGCAGATTCATTTATATAAGATGTCTGGTTTAAAATTTCATTATTCTCTAGCTGTGCATCATCAAACGATCTATAATAATGAACACTTAAATTTTGATTAGGAGGAAGGAAATCTGAAAAAAAAGCATCGGAAGCTTGGGTCAAATCAAAAACTCGTTTTCCGTCAATTACATCATCGTCATCACAATCACCCATATTATAAACATAACCTTGAGGGAGTGAGGTTGTAGAAACCTGTAAATCTATGGTTGATATATCATAACATCCATCGGCAGTCTCAACACGTGCAAAAACAATGTTTCCTTCTGAATTATTGTAAATGGGATTTATTAGACCAACTCCTGAATTAGCTTCAGCTTGTGTTTTATAATATGTGATTGTCAATCCTTCTGAGTTATTATTTGTTATGATATCATTAGCTTCTTCCAAATTATAATTGATGAATCCATTTGGCATACCATCATCATCACAGTTTTTAAAGACAATATTCTTTTGAATAACAGGCATCTCATAAACAGTAGCCACAACAGGGGTTCGTTCTCCTTCCTGACAACCGACTGAAGCCAATACATAATAGGTGGTTGTACTGTTAATCACCGGCGTAAACCTATTGCCACTCCATATTGAACTTCCTCCAGTGGATGCTTCAAACCATAACACCTCTGCCGTAGGTGTAGAGGCATGAGCCTCCAAATCCACGCTACCTGTACCACATCTTGAGTTTGGGGTAGTATCGGTAATTTTTGCAACACTTATATGGGTACTGGCTGAAATATTTAAAGGAGGATCGGTTGGAGATCCATACTCAACAATATAACCTTTTGGTTGATAGTCTCCAGACGATTCTCCTGTATTAGACAAATCGTTCCAAGATCCTTTTATTCCTACATTATAGGTTACATGAGCATAATCTTCATCACCCAAATTATTAGGTTCACCTGAATTCCAATTAGCATAATTTGGTGTAGAACCATTAGGTCCACCATTCCAAAAAATGGTACCTGCTTCAGGTCCAGTAACCCATTTCCAAATGCCTTCAGTTTGTGCGTCACTACCACCAATCCATCCTGCTCCAGCAGCTTGTTCACCAGCTAATTGCGCCTCCTCAGGATAAAGAATTGTTGCTAAATAACCTTGTAAACCATAATATGTTCTCAACTCTGCTGCTGCCTTGGCTGCTGTCCATGTAATACCCAGGGCAGAGACGTATTCATAATAATGACCTGTTCTTGGTAAATAGTTAGCATCACCTATAGTAAAAGAAAAAAACTTATTGCTTGGATTAGTACTTGTACTTTTAAAAACAACATCTTTTACAGCTGCAATTAAATCAACATAAGCAGCCAATGGTGTTCCATTCCCTTTTAAAGTTAATTTTCCTTCAGTTACATTCCATGACGTAGCTATATTCGGATGTGTTCCATTTAAAATTAAAGAATCGAAACCTAATTGATATCCTGTTGAAATTTGTATGTAAACTGCTGCTATTTGAGTGTCATCAGGGTCTACAATATCAAAATCTGTAACAACATTTATTTCAGATAATGGGCAATAAATTTGGTTTCCAGTAGCGGTAATTGTTGGAGCTATATTTCCATTTTGAGACCAACAAAAATTCATTGCAAACAAAAAAAAGAAAACGTGAACTACTATTAAGTCTGCTTTATTGGCCATTAGAAAATATTAAATATCATTTATTCAAATAATTTTATTATACTCTTTTTACATGTTTTTAAATTGCATATTTTGTAAAGATACTAAACGCAGAAATCATAAAGAAAGAATCAAATACAATTAACGGATCTTTCGTATTTAATAATTAAATTATGGATTTCTATTTAACTTATAAATTTCAAGGTCGCTAATTTTATCAAAAAAGACATATTCATTTTCTAAAAATTCTTTAATTTGATTTCCATAGACCTGATCAACATCGACGGAATCATTTTTGAGTTTTAAAATAATTTCAGGTGTTTTTCTTAATAAATCGGAATAAACAATTTCTCTGTGTTTTTCTTCGGTGATGAAAATTGAATTAAAGTATTTACTTGATGACACTCTACCTGACTCCAACAATGATGATACAAGTTTTTCATCGCTACCTAAAATATAAATAAAGTCTGTTTCATTAGTATTATCTCTAATCCAAGCACCCATATCTTTAGAAGATGAATCTAGAGGTTTAAACAAAAATTTTGTGGTCAAATAAGTTTGTATGTATGGAAAAAACAAAATAACAATTATATATATTATTAACTTTGGATTAATACTTTTTAGATAAAAATTATTTACTGTTAAATTGCTCATCACTATTCCAGCCATAATTGATAAAGAAGGTATAACTTGTTTAATTTGATGGCCGTAAAAATATCCAGAAGCAATAACTCCAACAAAATCTAATGCAAACCATAAAATGACTGCCAAAAAAAAAGGTTTTTGTTGTAATTCTTTTTGAAATAAAAACAAAACAATAAAAAGGTAAAAAATAATGAATTTGGTAACTATAAGGTGGTTCCAAAAATTATCAAAATATGCTTTAAAATTTGGTGCTTTTGAACCTGAATTCAACAATATTAACCAGGCACCCTCGAAATAATCATAAAACGAAACATCATTAAAATAAAGAATGAAATAAGATAAAGAAATGGATGTCAAACATCCTAAAAACAAGAAAAAAATACCTTTTAACTTCTCTTTTATTGAAAAACCAATAGCTGAATATATTAAGAAGAAGAATATAAGTGCCAGAAATGTTGTTACTGCAATTTGCTTGAAAGAGATTCCTATGCCAACAGATACGCCCCCTAAAAATAAATACCATTTCATATTCTCAATATCGCTACACTTCATAATTAAATAAAATCCTATAATAGAAAACATAATCATAAAGACTTCTGTATGTGCAAAATAGGAACCACAAAACAAATACCAATTCATGCTAAGCCCAAAAATATACATACAAAAAACTCCCGCCAGTTTAGTATGTAATTTTACGCAAATTTTATAAAGTGTCCATGTTGAAATTAGAGTTGAAATAACTCCAATTAATCTAATAAAAAGAATATTGCTTTCAAATAAAAAATCAGAAACAGCATATAGAAAAAATATACCAGGAGTCTTATTCTCTACTGCTCCTGTATATGGGGGAATCCCTTTTCTATTCCATATCCTACCAATGTAAGACCAAAGGTTTTCATCATAGTTTGGTAATGGATCAAAAGAATTAAAAACAAAAAGCACTAATAAGAGAGCTAAAATTACAAAAGGATTTGTTAATAGAGTATAAAAATTATTTTTTCTCATGGTAAGACTCTTCTATATTTATTCCCCAAATATTTTCTTTAGTTTTAACTCCATTAATTATATTATCTACAGCAGTTATTGCTGTTAACATAGAATGGTCCTGATTATTATATTTGTGCATTCCATTCCTGCCTATTAAAAATAAATTTTGGAATTTGTCTGTAAATTTTCTTATAGTTTCAAATTGTGAATAGGTTCCAAAGTAAGCTGGATATGCTTTTGGAACTTTAATTATTGTACTATCAATAACATCAGCTTTATCAATTATATTTAACGATTCCAATTCATCTATTGCAAAATCAATAAACTCATTATCTTTTTTAATCCATAATTCATCATCTACATTACAAAAATATTCCAAACCTATCCATACATTATTTTTATCTAACACCAAGTATGGGGACCAATTGTTAAATATTTGCATTCTACCAATTTTAACATCATTTTCTTGAATATAAATCCAATTATCTGAAACTATTTTATTATTATCTTTTATTAATAATTTGTTTAAAAGTAATCCAACAGTAATAAAATCTCTATATTTTAAACCCTCACTAACATTTTTAACAGAAACTGGAGCATTATTTCCAAAACTCCTAATTAAATGTTTCACCGGCATAGTTGAAAAAAAGTAGTCTGCTTTTAATATGATATTTGATTTAGTTAATCCATCAATATAAACTACATCCGTAATATTATTATCTTTAATATTTAAATTAATTACTTCAGCATTTAGTATAATTTTACCATCACCATCTTCTATAATTCTTGCAACGGTTTCCCACATTTGTCCTGGACCTAATTTTGGATACATAAATTGTTCAATTAAACTAGTTTCAATATTTTTTTGTTCAATTGATTTGTTTTTGTAAAATATAGATTTTAAAACATGATGAATTGTACTAGAGATAGACAGTTTTTTTATTCGTTGTGCTCCCCAACTAGCATCAATTTTTGAGCAAGGTACTCCCCATACTTTCTCTGTATAATCTTTAAAAAATGTTTCATAAAGCTCTTTACCGAATCTGGAAATAAAAAACTGTTCTAAGGTGGTTATTTTTTTTATTGGAAAAAGTCTAATTTGAAGGTAGGTAAATCCAATCCTTAAAACTTTGAAAAAACCCAATGATGACAATGTTTCCCAATTAATAGATATTGGATAATTAAAAAACTTTCTTAAAAAGAAAATCCGTGAAACTCTGTTACGAATTAGCATAACTTCGTCAGTTATTTCAGGGTTTGGACCCCCAAATGATAACTTTTTTGTTATACTCATTTTAAGAATTCCGTCCTTTATATTTAACTCGTCACTAGCTGGCGATCCTTGAATTGGTAATATATTTTGCCACCATTTCATTACTACATCAGATTTTGAAAAAAAACGGTGTCCTCCAATATCTATTCTATTACCTTTATAAACTTCAGTTCTTGAAATACCTCCTATTTTATCAGACATTTCTAAAACAATAGGTTTTATATTTGTTCTCTTTAAAAGTTCATATGCAGCCGTTAATCCAGCTGGACCAGCTCCAATAATTATTGCATATTTACCCATTAACAAAAGTTTCTGACAAGTTATTTTTAGGCATATTTAGTTATCTATTTTTAATAATTTAGCTTCCTCCCAAAATACGTCCATTTCAGAAAGTGTCATATCCTTCAACGATTTGTTTATAGATTTTGCTTTTTCTTCAAGATATTGAAAACGTTTTGAGAATTTTTTATTGGTACGCTCTAAAGCATTTTCAGGATTGATTTTTAAGAATCTGGCATAATTTACCATTGAGAAAAGTACATCACCAAATTCACTCTCCATAGCATTTTGATTGCCTTTATCTACTTCAACCTTAAACTCCTGAAGTTCCTCTTCTACTTTTTCCCAAACCTGATTGGGTTCTTCCCAATCAAAACCAACTCCTGCAACTTTCTCTTGAAGCCTGTTAGCTTTAACCAAAGCCGGAAGACTATTAGGTACACCTTCTAAAACACTCTTTTTTCCTTCTTTTAGCTTCAAGTTCTCCCAATTTCGTTTAACATCTTCTTCATTGTTAACTTTTACGTCTCCATAAATATGTGGATGCCTATTAATTAGTTTTTCACAAATTTCGTTACAAACATCGGCTATATCAAAATCATTGGTTTCACTTCCTATTCTTGAATAAAACACGATATGCAGCAACACATCACCCAATTCTTTTTTAACTTCTTCTAAATCATTATCTAAAATTGCATCACCCAACTCATAGGTTTCTTCAATGGTTAAATGACGTAAACTTTCCATAGTTTGTTTTTTATCCCATGGACAACCTTCACGTAGTTCATCCATGATAGTTAATAATCTATCAAAAGCTTTCAGTTGGTTTTCTCGAGTATTCATTCAAAAAGTGTTTTTGTAAAAGTACAATTATATACACTTATATTTGTGTTTACAAAACAAAAAATCCAGCTTTTTAGCTGGATTTTTCACTATAATTCCCATCTTAAATTAAGATGCGTTTTGTCTTTTAATTAAATTCAAAGCAGAACCTGCATTATACCAATCAATCTGAGATTGATTATATGTGTGATTTAATTTGATAAGATTTTTGCTTCCGTCTGCATGAACAGCTTCAAGTGTCAATTGTTTACCTGGAGCAAATTCATTTAAATCAATAAAGTTGAATGTATCATCTTCTTGAATTAAATCATAATCAGATTCATTTGCAAAAGTCAATCCTAACATACCTTGTTTTTTAAGGTTAGTTTCATGAATACGAGCAAATGATTTTACAATTACTGCCGCTACACCCAAAAATCTAGGTTCCATGGCAGCATGTTCTCTTGAAGAACCTTCTCCATAGTTATGATCACCAACAACGATCGTTTTAATTCCCTTTGCTTTATATTGACGTTGCACATCTGGCACACCACCATACTCACCCGTTAATTGATTTTTCACAAAGTTTGTTTGTTGGTTAAACGCGTTTACGGCACCAATTAAACAGTTATTAGAAATATTGTCTAGATGGCCACGGAAACGTAACCAAGGTCCGGCCATACTAATATGGTCTGTAGTACATTTTCCAAAAGCTTTGATTAATAATTTGGCACCATTGATAGTATTCCCAATAGGTTCAAAAGGTTCTAATAATTGTAATCTTTCAGAAGTTGGAGAAACATTTACTTGCACATGGCTTCCATCTGCTTCTGGTGCTAAATAACCATTATCATCTACAGCAAAACCTTTTGGTGGTAATTCCCATCCTGTTGGCTCTTCAAACATAACTTCTTCTCCATTTTCATTGATTAACTTATCAGTCATAGGGTTAAAGTCTAATCGCCCTGCAATGGCAATTGCAGCAGTGATTTCTGGTGAAGCGACAAAAGCATGTGTGTTTGGATTACCATCAGCACGCTTAGCAAAGTTTCTATTGAAAGAATGTACGATGCTGTTTTTTGGAGCATTTTTAGGATCACTATAACGTGCCCATTGTCCAATACATGGTCCACATGCATTTGTAAATATTTTTGCGTCTAATTTTTCAAAAACCTGAAGAATGCCATCACGTTCTGCGGTATAACGAACTTGTTCAGAGCCTGGATTGATTCCTAATTCTGCCTTCATTTTTACACCTTTATCTAACGCTTGTTGAGCTATTGAAGAAGCACGAGATAAATCTTCATATGATGAGTTTGTACAAGATCCAATTAGTCCCCATTCGACAGCAATAGGCCAATCGTTAGTTTTTGCTTTTTCACTCATAGCTTTACCAACAGTTGTTGATAAATCTGGAGTGAAAGGACCGTTTAATAATGGCCCTAATTCTGATAAGTTGATTTCTATAACTTGATCAAAATATTTTTCTGGACTTGCGTAAACTTCAGCATCAGCAGTTAGATACCCTTTTATAGCATTTGCTGCATCAGCAACATCTGCTCTATCTGTAGAACGTAAATAACGTTCCATAGATTCATCATAACCAAATGTAGATGTCGTTGCACCTATTTCTGCACCCATATTACAAATAGTTCCTTTCCCTGTACACGACATAGCTATAGCACCAGGTCCAAAATACTCAACAACTGCTCCTGTTCCTCCTTTTACGGTTAAAATTTCGGCTACTTTTAAAATAACATCTTTTGGTGCAGTCCATCCAGATAATTTTCCCGTTAATTTTACACCTATCAATTTAGGGAATTTCAATTCCCAAGCCATACCAGCCATAACATCTACGGCATCTGCTCCACCTACTCCGATGGCAATCATCCCTAAACCTCCAGCATTTACAGTATGAGAATCTGTACCAATCATCATACCTCCTGGGAAAGCATAGTTTTCTAAAACAACCTGATGAATAATCCCAGCTCCTGGTTTCCAGAAACCAATACCATATTTATTTGAAACCGATTCTAAAAAATTAAATACTTCACTACTTACTGAATTGGCATGTTTCAAATCGATAGTTGCTCCTTCTTTAGCTTGTATTAAGTGATCACAATGTACTGTTGTTGGTACTGCAACTTTAGACTTTCCAGCTTGCATAAATTGCAATAAAGCCATTTGAGCTGTTGCATCTTGGCAAGCTATACGGTCTGGAGCAAAATCTACATAATCTTTACCTCTTTCAAATGCTTTAGCAGGATTACCATCCCAAAGATGAGAATATAAAATCTTTTCAGAAAGTGTTAATGGTCTACCTACAATATTACGTGCTTTATCAACGCGTTCAGCCATTTTGGTGTAAACACCCTTAATCATATCGATGTCAAATGCCATGAGTTTTGTTTTATTTTAATTTTGTTTATAAAAAGTACTGCAAATTACGAAATTAATACAAAGTTTTAAAAATAAACCCAGTATTACAGCCATGAATTATGCTAATTTATTATAGTTATATAAAATAATTATATCATTGGGTTTTTAATAATTATTGATATAAAAAATTGAGTAATTAATAATTTAATCGTCAAATTTTTGCTTAATAATTTGTAAATCTCTGATATCTGTTATTGGTTTTTCAAAAAACTTATATAAAATGTAAGATAAACTAAAGGTCAAAATCCAAAATAAAATCAAAACAGAGAACTTGATAAGAATTGATGCTAGGTTTAAATCAATAAAATATTGAATTGTCAATAAAACTATAGAGTAATTAATTAGATAGATTGCATAGGATATTATACTTATAAAAGTGATTTGCTTTTTAAAAAAATTTCCCTTTAACCACGCAGAACAAATAGGAAAAATCTAACGTATTGATTTAAGCAAAAAATAAAACACATTGTAAAATTACATGGAATTACAGGTAGAAAACTAACCCAAAAATTCTATGTTTATAATCAATATACATAGAGTTTTTTTAGAGGTTTTATATTTAAAATAAACTTTTTATAATAAAATCATCTGTAATTCCTTCAGCTTCTGCCTTATAATTCTTTATGATTCTATGCCTTAAAATACTGCCAGCTACAGCCTGTACATTCTCAATATCTGGAGAAAATTTACCGTTTATTACTGCGTGTGTTTTGGCTGCCAAAATTAAATTTTGTGAAGCTCTTGGACCTGCTCCCCAATCTAAATAGTTTTTAACCAAACCACTTGCTGATTGACTATTTGGACGAGTTTTGCCAACCATAGTAACCGCATATTCAATAACATTATCGGCTACTGGAATACGACGAATAAGATGCTGAATATCTACTATTTGTTGTGCAGTGAAAAGATGGGTTATTTTTTCTTTACTATCAGTTGTTGTTGACTTAACTACCTGAACTTCTTCTTCAAAAGATGGATAATCTAAGTTAACTGCAAACATAAACCTATCTAATTGTGCTTCAGGTAATGGATAAGTACCTTCTTGTTCAATTGGATTTTGAGTAGCTAATACAAAATATGGTAAACTTAAATCATAGTGATGACCCGCAACTGTGACAGAACGCTCTTGCATGGCTTCTAGTAAAGCTGCCTGGGTTTTTGGAGGTGTTCTGTTAATTTCATCTGCCAAAATAATATTAGCAAAAATAGGACCTTTAACAAAATGAAAATGCCTGTTTTCATCTAATATTTCACTTCCTAGAATATCACTAGGCATTAAATCTGGTGTGAACTGAATACGTTTAAAATCTAAACCTAAAGCTTGTGCAATAGTGTTAACCATTAAGGTTTTTGCTAGCCCAGGAACACCTATAAGTAACGCATGACCACCGGAAAAAATTGAAATTAAAATTTGATTTACAACTTCTTCTTGCCCAACAATTACTTTGGCTATTTCAGATTTTAAATCTTTATATTGTTTTACAAATTTTTCTACAGCAGTTACGTCTGACATATTTTTACTTTTTTAACCAATTGCTAGCAAAATCACAATCTCTATAAGAACCACTAATTTTTATATAAGTATCTTTAATTTTTTCATTTTGCCAAGCTTCGATAGCTTTTAATTTTTTCTCATTAAGAGCCTGGTTTTTAATTTTCAAATAATCACGTGCATAGTCAGCTTCATGCTCATTAACTCTATCGGTTACAGTTAAAATTTTAAATTTTATTTTGTCTGTTCTATCTTTTTCTGTTTGTACCAAACTCACTTCTCCATCTTTTAAATTTTGAATTTGAGCATATAATTCAGGATCCATTCTGGTTAATTCAAAATTATAGTCTTGAGTTTCGGGATTTATAAGTTGTCCACCGTCATTTCTAGTTTCCTTTTCATCACTTGATTCTTTTGCCGCATCAGCAAATGAAATATCGCCATCAACTATACGCTGTCTTATTTTATCTATGCGCTCCTTTGCTTCTTTAATGGCCTCTGTTGATACTTTAGGAATTAAAAGAATGTGGCTTACATCATATTCTTGTCCTCTAATTTTTTCGCAATACACAATATGAAAACCAAACTCTGTTTCAAACGGCTCTGAAATCTCTCCTTCTTGAAGTGAAAATGCCGCTTGCCTGAATTCTTTAACCATTCTTGGTTTCTTTCTATTTAATGTATATTTTCCACCTGTACTAATAGATGCTTTATCGTCAGAATATAAAACCACTTTGGAACGGAAACTAGCACCATTTTCTAAAACATCTGCCCTAAATTGTTTTAACTGGTCAATAACACGTTGTTTTTCTTCTTGAGTTACTTTTGGTTCAACAACTATTTGGGCCACTTTAAGCTCTGTTCCAAACGTTGGGCGTTCATCTTTTGGTATTTTATTAAAAAATTCTCTAACCTCTTCTGGAGTCACCTCAACATCTTCAACAATTTTAGCTTGCATTTTTTTGGCTAATTCATTGCTTTTATTGATTTCAAAAATTTCATCTCTCAAGCTTTTTTCGTCCTCTTTTTTATAGATTTCTAAAAGTTTTTCCATAGAACCATTTGTTGACTGCAAGAACTGTTGGACATAATAGTCTACATTTTGACGAATTTCAGCATCTGAAACAGGAATACTATCTTGAATTGCGTGATGCGCATATAATTTATCTTCCAGTAATTTACCAAATAACTGACAACGCGTAATATCGGAAGTATTGACTCCTTGCGCTTGTAATTGTAAATAAGATTTATCGACATCAGAATCTAAAAGAATATAATCTCCAACAACAGCAGCCACACCATCAACTTTTTTGGCAACAAATGTGTTGGTTGTGTCAATTGATTTTGTAATCTCTGTTGGTTTTATGTCTTCTAAAGCTTTAATACTATCATTTACTGCCTCTTGAATAATTTCTTGAGCAGATATAAAATTTACAGTAATAAAAGTTAAGAATAAAGCTAGTATGTGTTTCAAATTAATTGTAAACTTCAAATTGTTTGTTTTTAATGGCATCCTTGGTGATATCTTTTTCTAATTCTTTAATAAGTTCAAGTTTTCTTTTATTAATGACTATTTGGTCTATTGTTGGTTTTACATACTCTAAAGGTGCTGTGTCACTTCGCAATAAAACATCATTAATCTGCATCAAATATACTCCTAATGAATCTTTGAGTTGTACAAAATTAGATTTTTTTAACAGTTCATTTTTATTTTCAGGAGTTATGATTGAAATTTTATCAATTACTTGACTGACTTTTATCCAAATGGAATCATTTAATGAATACGATTTAAACTGAATTGAAATGGAATCTAACTCTTTTTGGTCTTTTTTATTAAAACGTTTAAACTTTTCCTGAATTTTTTTAAAGTCAAACATGTTTTCATCAACATGCACGTACCTGAATTTTATGAGGTCTTCGTTTAATTTAAAAATTTCTTGATTGGCTAGGTAATACTCTTTAGCTTCTTCACTAGTAACTGTTGTATCAATACTTCTTTTTACCAAGGCTTCAATATAGGCTTTTGTATATAAATCGTTTTTGTATTGATTTACCAACTTATTGAAAGTTTCTTGCTGGGCTTCACTTAAATTTATCTTAGCGCCATCGACAAATAATTGTTGAGTTGCCCATCTATTAATAAAATTTTGAACCAATAAAATACTGTCTTCTTTGGTGGTACCTTCAGAAACTAAATCTTTTATATCGTCATAATACAAATAGGTATCATTAACTCTAGCTACTTTAATCCTGTCGTCTGTTTCTTTAAAAAAAAAGGTACATGAAGTTAAAGATATAATTAAAAGCAGTATGTAAATTTTACTTTTCAATTATTGATTTTTAATTAATGACTTAACGTGATTTAAAGCCTCTTGATTTACAACTACTTTATACTTATCTCTTAAATCCTGCATCCAAATATTTTCTTTATAAGTCTGATAATCGCCAACCACATTTCCTTTAGCTTCATCAAATAATTTTTGTGCAATTGGATATATGTCTTTTACCTGAACTACTACAAAACCATCATTATGCTTATAAATTTTTGAAACTCCTTTTTTAAATTCAAAATTAGATGGCAATGCCTGATCTTTAGCATCCATAAGACCTGAAGTAAAGATAACATTAACTTCATTATTTATATTCAACTTGGTTTTTATAGCTTCTGGATCTGTTCCTTTTTCTAATAATTTAGCTGATTTTTTTAAAACGCTTTCATTTGAAGAAGAAGCCACAACTGCATGCACTCTTTCTGGCCACATGTAACTACTTTTATGATCATTATAATAGTTTTTAATAGCTACTGAATCTGTTCTGGATGCATTCCAAATAGTTGATTCCATTAAATCAAACAACAATAATCCATCTCTGTATTCTTGAATTATATTGGCATAATCTTTATTTTCTTCTTCTAAATGATCTTCTTTATATTGCATTAAATTACTATCTAAAAAAGCTTCATACTGTGTAGAAACAATATTATCGAAAGGAGATTTTCCCTGAACACTACGTTGGTTTTTAATTAAGTAATCACCAAAATCCTGATAAGTAAATTGCTTATCACCAATTTTAACCAAAGGTTTTTCACCTTTAAAATCGATAGGTAAAGTCCAAGAACGTTTAAAATAATCGTTATTTAAAATAGATGAAAAATATTTTAAAGCTGGTTGTTCATTACTTACATGATAATGTTCTTTTAATTTACTAACCAAAGCATCATCAATTAAACGAGAACGTTCGTCGCGTTTCACTTTCATTTCTAATTCTGGCTTCATATCAAGAAAAGGCTGCACTGGTTTTTTATCATATAGTTTTAAAATATGCCAGCCATATTGTGTTTTTATGGGTTTTGAAATATCTCCAATATGTTCTAAACCAAATGCGGTATCTTCAAATACCTGAGAACTTAACTGACCAGCAGTAAATGGTGGAAGCAAACCACCTTTATTAGCTGTACTTGCATCTTCAGAAAATTGTCTGGCCAACGACTCAAAATCTTCTCCTTGGGATATTTTTTTATAAATGTCATTAATTCTTGCTTCTGCGCTATCAGAAATCGAATCTTCTGGTTTGGATTTAACCATTATATGGGCAATTGTAACTTCTCCTCTTGATTTTCTTTTATCATACACTTTAACAATATGATAACCAAAACGCGTTCTAAAAGGTTGAGAAATATCGCCAATTGGTGTATTATAAGCGGCATTCTCAAACGCATAAACCATTCTGAAACCTGAAAAATAGCCTAATTCTTCACCGAAAAGTGTTTGCCCGTTATGGACTTCTTTCATAACTTTTTCAAAACCTTCATTTATGGCCCGTTCTCTAATTTTTAATATGTTATTATAAGCTACCAAAGTATCTTCCGGACTCGCATTTTCAGGCAAACGAACCAATATATGATTTGCTTTTACCTCATAAGAAACTCTATCGTAAGCCTCTTCTACTAAAGCATCAGTAACCTTATTGTCTGTAATAAAATTTTTGGCTAGTTGTTTTTTATAACTATCTAATTCACTAATATATGATTGCTTTTTTTGAAGTTCTAATGCGTTTGCTTCTTTAATTTTTAGCTTATAATTTGTGAACAGATTTAGGTACTCATCTACATTTTTTTGAGATTCATCTTGAACAAGATCTAAATTTTTATTATAAACTCTAATAAATTCTGACGTATAAACAGGCTCTTCATTAATAGTAAAAAGCACCTCATCTATAGACTTTTGGGCATTTACAACTGATACTAATAAAATAAGCAATGCTGTTGGGAAATATCTTAATTTCATTTAAAAAAATTTAAATAGGATTACAAAAATAGCAATATAAAGCTATATAACAAGTTGCTTTAACAAACGGTTTAAAGATTACTTTAGTATCTTTATTTTTACAAATTTAATATTAAATATTTGATGAGGAAATTAAAACTTATTTGGGATTTTCGTGGTCCAGATGCCACTAAAATTGCTCTACACCATGAGATTCATTTAAAACAATATATAGAGTTAGAAAAGTTAGATATACCTTTAACAGGGGTTGAAACCATAAGTGATCTATATACTATTGCTTACCTGGTTGTGGATGAAAAAGACATGATACCTATAAGAGATGTTTTAAAACCACATCGTGGCGTAGTTTATTCTGAATAATTTAATTTTTATATATGAAAAAAGATAATGACATAAAAGACATTCTAAATGCAGAGAGTGTTCAAATTAAGAAACTTCAGGAAATTGTTAGAAAAACTATTGAGGATGAAAATTTAATTATTCAAAATTTATTAAACCCTCCTAAAGAAATTTTAACAAAGGGACAAAAAATATCAGATAAAGTAGCAAGATTTGGTGGTAGTTGGGCTTTTATTATTTCTGCATTGATATTTTTATCTCACAAACAAATAAAGACATATTTAAATAAATCTTAAAATGATGATTCAGCTTAAGAAAAAAAAATAGATGGTTACCTTGAATAATTAGGAGATTCATTAGTAATAGTTACATCATGTGGATGACTCTCATTAATACCACTAGCTGTAATTTTAACAAACTGCCCTATTTCCTTTAATGTTTCAATATCTTTTGCTCCACAGTATCCCATTCCAGCACGTAATCCGCCAACAAATTGATGAATACTTTCATACAAATCGCCTTTATATGGCACACGACCTACAATACCTTCAGGAACTAATTTTTTAATATCATCTTCCACATCTTGAAAATATCGGTCTTTACTACCTTGTTTCATTGCTTCAACAGATCCCATTCCACGGTACGATTTGAATTTTCGCCCTTCATATATAATAGTTTCTCCTGGCGATTCTTTAGTACCTGCCAAAAGAGAACCTAACATAACACAATCAGCACCTGCTGCAATTGCTTTAGGGATATCTCCTGTGTAACGAATACCACCATCTGCTATAACTGGTACACCACTACCTTTTATCGCGGCAGCTACTTCTAAAACTGCTGAGAATTGAGGAAATCCTACACCTGCAACAACACGAGTAGTACAAATAGAACCTGGACCAATCCCTACTTTAACAGCATCTGCACCCGCTTCAACTAAATATTTAGCTGCGGTACCTGTTGCTATATTTCCAACAATAACATCAAGATTTGGGAATTTTGATTTTATTTCTTTTAAAACTGTCACCACTCCTTTTGTATGTCCATGAGCTGTATCAATAACAATGGCATCAACACCTGCATTTACCAAAGCTTCTGCTCTTTCTATAGCATCAGCAGTTACACCAATAGCTGCTGCAACACGCAATCTGCCATAAGCATCTTTATTTGCCATTGGTTTCAATTTAAGTTTAGTAATATCTCTAAACGTAATTAATCCAGAAAGTTTAAAATGCTCATCGACAATAAGTAGTTTCTCTATTTTGTATTGCTGAAGAATAATTTCAGCATCTTTTAAAGAAGTTCCAACAGATGCTGTAACCAGATTTTTACTGGTCATTACCTCAACTATAGGACGTTTGTTATCATGCTCAAAACGTAAATCACGATTAGTAACAATTCCTTTTAAAGTACCATTATCATCAACAATTGGAATACCGCCAATACCATGCTCTGCCATACTTTTTTTAGCATCATTTACAGTAGAGGTTAACGGTAAAGTAACAGGGTCTATTATCATGCCACTTTCGGCACGCTTTACCTTTCTAACTTTTAAGGCCTGAGCCTCAATAGTCATGTTTTTGTGCAATACACCTATTCCACCTTCTTGCGCCATTGCTATAGCCATTTTGCTTTCAGTAACCGTATCCATAGCCGCTGAAATAATAGGCACATTAATAGTAATGTTTCTTGTAAATTTTGTTTGAATATTTACTTCTCGTGGAAGTACTTCAGAAAAAGCTGGAACTAAAAGGACGTCGTCGTAGGTTAAACCTTCTCCTACTATTTTATTTTGATGTGAAGTCATGATGCAATTACATTATAATTGCGTGCAAATATACAATTAAATCTAAGAATAACTATAATTTTAAACTGTTCTTAACATAAAAACATAATACTTACAAAAAGTTTTGCTATAGCCTTTTTTGAAGCAATTGCTTTAAAATAATAACAACTGAAAGTATAAAGGAAAGTGTCATTAAAGTTCCAGAAAACATAACTATATATTTCATCCAGATTAATCCTGTCCAAAGAAAATATAACCCACCAAAAGTTAAGATAACCGATACCAAAGGCTCAACCATTAAAAACGTTTTCAGTTGCTTTTTAATATTAGTTATAGACACTATAAGTGCTAAAATGAAAAAAATAATAGACATTGATAATACATGAGAATGCACTAGTGACAGCATTTCCTGTTCACTTTTTTTAAATTTCATGACTTCAGCATCCTCATCATGTTCATTTCCTAAATATTGTTCTTCTATACCATTAGGATTGGCAGATGATGTTTCTCCTACAAACAATAATCCAGAAAAAAAACCGATGCTTAAAACAATAATAAAGACCCCAATCAAAATCTTGATTTCTTTTGGTAAACTATATATTAAACCATTGATTTGCATTTATAATATGTTTTTGGAATGAAGTTTTTTTAATGAAATTAATAAATTATTTATAGCATCTGTAAACGATTTAACCGAAATAGTTGCTCCAGATATAGCCACAATATTGTCACCATATCTTAAATCATCATTTTGGGTTTTACCTATAAATTGTTTTAGCCAGCGCTTACTACCTATTTCACCTCCATAATCTTCGCGATACACCAATACTTTGGTCTTTATAATTATCAATTCGGGATCCAATAACACCAAATAATCAAAATTATCTGTTTTGCTTGGAGCTTTTGAGACATAAGCATAGCCTAACAAGGAATCTTTGGATTTAATCTCAAACAAGTTATCATTTCCAAACTTTGAAGGCAGGTCTTTTCTTTGTTCCAAAGGAATCGATACTCCTGAAAATTCAAAAGTCTCAATATGGAACGTTTCCTTAATTTCACTATCTACCTTCTTTTGAATAGCCTTAGGAAGACCAGAAGAAATCAATAGCAATGATGGAACCAAGAAAAGTATATGTTTGATATTCATGAAGTAAAAGTAAATATTAATTTTTAAAATGTCACGTCATCATGATGAACAAAAAAATTCTATCACAATGACGCTTCATTTACCTATGCTCTTTGTCTTTTAAAACCAAACACCCAATCCAAAATTTAATTGATTAGGCACATCAATAGAAGATGCATTGTCCTTAATTTGGTAATCTGCTTTTACAACAGCACCTGGAGCTATTTTATAACTCAATCCAAAAGTCAAATCATTTCTATCATAAGCGCTATTTTTTACTAAACTTCCTTCAACCCCAGCCTGTGTATTATAATCTTCATAACGTGCAAATGCAAAAAGTTGTTGCGCCTTATCTTGAGGTAATAAATTATAAGCTCCTTCTACATACCATCCTTCAAGCTTGCTTCCTAAATTAGTTCCGTTTAAATTATTATATGCTTCTGTATCTGAAATGTTTGCAGTAATGAATTGGCCTCTGGCTGTAAAACGTTGAAAAGCATAACGCGCGTCAACGCCAATCATAGAAATTCCAACATCTGCGCCATCAATCATATCAACATCATCGCCTGCTTGAGTACGTCCAAAATAACCTGATAATCCTAAACGCAACCCAGGTAATCCATAATAATCCAGTTTAGTAGAAAAAGTTGGTTTGTTTATGGTTGATTCAATACCTTTTTGGCGACCACCTCTTAAACCATTGCTGCCGCCCAATAATCCTGCTGTTATATTGCCATTTCCATCAGAATTAACGGATTTAAATCCGTTGAAAACATAGGCTTGGTACCCTAATGATATCTCATTAAATCTTCCAGACACCCCTACACCAACTTCTCTCCACGTTGATGGTACTATACTTTTATCTACACTTGGTCTATCTACACCATTAAATGTTGTAGGTTCGTGATACTCATTTACAATTCCCATTGGCACTAACATTAAACCTCCTCTAAGATTCACATAATCATTAAGGCTATATTGTAAAAATGCTTGTTCCACATAAACTTCTTCAACATGCTCCAGTTCTACTTCTGTCACAAATTGCACTTTATCATTAAACTTATAACCAAAAAGCAAGACCAAGCGATGTACGTCTAAAGTACCATTATCTCCTTCTGGTTGGTTATAAACAATTTCTCCATAACCTCCCACTGTAACACCACTATTAATATTGCCAGACAAGATACGCTGAGCGGCATTTTGTTGATTTTGAGGATTGGTTTGTAAAGAATCTGGTACTGTTTGTGCAAAAGTAAATGCACTTATAAAAATTACTAAAATTGTTGTAGTTGTTTTCATTTGTTTTTATTTAGACTAATTATAAATAGGTTTAATTTTCGATGACAAATATAACACTGAAAAACAATTTACGCAACACTATTTAGAATTATTTTAAATAAAATTAATGATACACAGAAAAAATCTTGGTAGCCTCATTAAAAGCACTTTCAAAACTTAAAGCATCGAGATTATTGTTTTTTTTAGAAGTAAAATAAGACAATAACTTTTCTGTAGGCATATTACCCGTTAGTTCATCTTTAGCCATTGGGCAGCCACCAAAACCCTGAATAGCTCCATCAAAACGTTTGCAACCAGCAAAATAAGCAGCGTCAATTTTTTCAAACCAGGAATTTGGTGTTGTATGTAAATGAGCTCCAAATTCTATGCTTGGATAACGTGGAATTAAATTTGAAAATAGATAACGTATGTTTTCAGCATTTGAACTTCCGATAGTATCACTTAAAGAAATTATTTTAACACCCATTTTGCTCAATTTTTCTGTCCAATCAGCAACTATATCAACATTCCAAGGATCGCCATAAGGATTTCCAAATCCCATGGAAATATAAACCACAACTTCTTTTTGCGATTTATCTGCTATATTTAAAATATTATCTAAAATTAAAACCGATTGTGCAATGGTTTTATGAGTATTTCTCATTTGAAAGTTTTCTGAAATTGAAAATGGATATCCTAAATAATCAATTTGTGAATGCGTTGAAGCATCTTCTGCTCCTCTTTCGTTTGCAACAATAACCAATAACTTACTAATGGTTTTCCTTAAGTCTAGTTGCTCTAATACTTCTGCTGTATCAGACATTTGTGGAATGGCCTTGGGAGACACAAAACTACCCACATCAATGGTATCAAATCCAACCCTTAATAAAGACTGAATGTATTGCACTTTACGCTTTGTTGGAATAAAGTTTTTAATACCTTGCATGGCATCTCTTGGGCATTCTATAACCTTTATGTTGTTGGACATTACTAAATGAAATAAATGATGATAAAAATAATATTATTGCTTAAGAAAACACAAAAACTATCGATTTATTAAATTTTAAGCTTTTTAATAAGCATGTAAAGCCTTATAACTTAATCAAAACGAAAAAATTAGCTTATTAACGTTTTTATTATAAATAGCATTTTTTTGCTTTTACATTTGAGTAAATGTTTCGCCCCAATGAAGATTTTCACTCAATTCTTTAGCAATTTATCTTTTTTAATTCTACTAACGACATCATTTTCTATGTTTTCACAAGTAAATTCTGAACCAATTTGTGGAACAATAACTACTGGTAAAGACCTTAAATTATTCGAAGAATTAAAACCTGTATTTAAAAAGTATCAATCTAATTTTTTGAGTTCTAAATCTACTAATAGCAAATCAAATTCTATAGCAAAAAACTATATTCCTATCAAGGCACATATAATCAGAACTTCTAATGGAAAAGGTGGTATTGATGAGTATGAACTAAATGAAGCTATTAACGACTTAAATAATACGTTTTCTGGAGCATTTTTAGAATTCTTTTTGTGCAATGATTTAAACTATATTGACAATAATAATTTTTATAATTTTAAAAGCAGTGATGAAAAATCATTGGTTGAAGCAAACAATGTCCCAAATGTTATTAATATTTATTTTACAAACCATATTGTAAATTCATCCGATGAAGATATTTGTGGGTATACATATAACAAACCCAACTATGATGTAATTATTATTCAGAATGAATGTGCAACAAATAATTCTTCATTGGCACACGAAGTTGGTCATTTTTTATCCTTAATACATACTCACGGTGCAGACAATACTTGTTTAACCAAAGAGTTGGTAAATGGAAACAATTGTAGTAGCGAAGGCGATCAAATTTGTGACACTCCTGCCGACCCAAAACTGACCAATAAAAATGTAAACAACTTTTGTAGGTATATTGGCACTGAAACCGATGCCAATGGCGATTCATTTTTGCCGGACACTAGCAATATTATGTCGTATTCTATGAAAGGTTGTCGCTCACATTTTTCTGATCAACAACTAGCAAGAATGTATGCTTATTATATGTCTACCAAAAATTATTTGACTTGTGGGGATTCTTCAGGTGTTGCCGATTCATATGAACCTGTTTCTTCTGATGATTTAGATTTCAAAATCTATCCAAATCCAATTTCAGGAGATGTTGTTTATGCAAAACCTATGAATACAACAGAAACTTTCTCTTATAAAATTTCAAATTTAATAGGACAAACCTTTTCATCTGGCACACTTACAAATCAACCTATTAATGTTGGGTATTTAGCTTCGGGAACATATTTAATGACAATAAGCAATAATCATTCAAAGATTATAAAAAGAATTATTAAATAAGGTTATACCCTTTTTAGTAAGGATTTATTGATTGATTTAATAAGTTGAGGGCCTTCATAAATAAAACCGGTATACACCTGGATTAAATCTGCTCCAGCATCTAATTTTTCTAAAGCATCTTTAGCAGAATGGATGCCTCCAACACCAATAATAGGAAACGCTTTATTACTTTTTTCTGAAAGATATTTAATAACACGTGTGCTTTTATCTTTAATTGGCTGACCACTTAAGCCTCCATTTCCAATAGTTTCTAAATGCTCTTGAGATACTTTTAATCCACTTCTGTCAATTGATGTGTTGCTGGCTATAACGCCATCTAATTTTGTAGCAATAACCAATTCAACAATTTCATCTAATTGATTATCATTTAAATCTGGTGCTATTTTTAAAAGTATTGGTTTTTGCTTTTCAAAATCTTTATTAACTTGTTGAACCGCACCAATAAGCTCTTCTAAATAATCCTTATCATTTAATTTGGCATGACTACTAACATTGGGACAACTTACATTGAGCACAAAATAATCAACATATGGATGCAATGCCTTAAAACATTCTAAATAATCCTGTGTATAATCATCGGGCTTTGTATGAGTATTTTTACCAATATTTCCGCCAATAATTACATGGCCTTTATTCTTTTTAAGATTACTAATTGCTGCTTCTAAACCATCATTATTAAAGCCCATTCTGTTAATTATACCTTGATCTTCTTTCAGCCTAAATAATCGTTTTTTAGGATTTCCAGCTTGCCCTTTTGGAGTTACAGTTCCAATTTCAATAAATCCAAATCCAAAACTTGATAATTCATTATACAACACAGCGTTCTTATCAAAACCGGCAGCTAATCCAACAGGGTTTTTAAAAGTCAACCCAAAAACTTGTTTTTCTAATCTTGCATCTTCGATTGTATAAAGTTTTTTTATTATTTGGGACACCAAAGGGATTTTATTTAAAATCCTAATAAGAGAAAATGTAAAATGATGTACTTCTTCAGGATCGAACCAAAATAAGATAGGACGTATAAGCGATTTGTACATATAGGTTGAATTGCTGTGCAAAAATACTATTCATTTCTCAAAAAATACCAATAAGCTTTTTAAAAATTAGTAGTATTTTTGATAGAACAAAAAATAACGTCATGCAAAACATTATAGATAGATTTATTAGCTATGCAACTATCGACACGCAATCAGATCCAACCTCTAAAAGTACTCCAAGCACAAAAAAGCAATGGGATTTAGCAAACAAGCTCGTTGAAGAACTAAAAGCAATAGGTATGAAAGAGGTAACTATTGACGAGAATGCTTATATCATGGCTACTTTACCAAGCAATGTTGATCATGAGGTTCCAACCATTGGTTTTATTTCTCATTTTGATACGTCTCCAGATTTTACAGGGACAAATGTTAAGCCTCAAATAATTGAAAACTATGATGGAAAAGACATTATTTTAAATGCAGAACAAGATATTATCTTATCTCCAGACTATTTTGAAGATTTACACCTTTACAAAGGTCAAACCTTAATAACAACCGATGGAACGACCCTTCTTGGTGCCGATGATAAAGCAGGTATTTGCGAAATTGTATCGGCTATGGAACATTTAATAAACCATCCTGAAATCAAACACGGAAAAATACGTGTTGGTTTTACACCAGATGAAGAAATTGGCCGTGGAGCACACAAGTTTGATGTTGCAAAATTTGGAGCCGATTGGGCTTATACTATGGATGGTAGTCAAATTGGAGAATTAGAATACGAAAACTTTAATGCAGCTGGTGCAGTTGTAAAAGTAAAAGGAAAAATAGTGCATCCTGGTTATGCCAAAGGTAAAATGATAAACTCCATGTACATTGCTCAAGAGTTTATAAACTCATTACCACGCTTGGAAACACCAGAACATACTGAAGGTTATGAAGGCTTTTTTCATTTGTGTTCAATGAAGGGAGAAGTAGAAGAAACCGAGTTGGAATATATTATTAGAGACCATAACAGACGTCATTTTGAAGCCAGAAAAGAAGTTATGCAAAAATTAGCTGATGATATTAATGAACAATATGGAAGAGTAGTTATTGAGATTAGTATTAAAGATCAGTATTTCAACATGAAAGAAAAAGTAGAACCTGTCATGCATATTGTAGATATTGCTGAAGAAGCTATGAAACAACTTCATATAAAACCATTGATTAAAGCCATTCGTGGCGGAACAGATGGCTCTCAACTAAGCTATATGGGTTTACCTTGCCCTAATATTTTTGCTGGTGGCCATAACTTTCATGGTCGATACGAATATGTGCCAGTTGAAAGTATGCAAAAAGCAACCCAAGTGATTTGTAAGATTGCAGAATTAACAGCACTAAAAAAATAGCATTGAATTAACTTCGTTTAAAAGTTTATAAAATAATTGTACAAACTAACCTAATAATTTAAAACCCATGATAAGACCTTACATATTGGCCGAAACAAACTGGAAACATTTAAAAAATGCCAAGTTTGAATTAGCTGTTTTACCTTGGGGAGCAACAGAAGCTCATAACTACCATTTACCTTATGCCACAGATGTTATTGAAGGGGATTTTATTGCAGCAGAATCAGCAAAAATAGCTTGGGAAAAGGGTGCGAATGTAATTGTTTTACCTTCCATTCCATTTGGCACTAACACTGGGCAATCAGACATTTATTTAGATATAAATTTGAATCCAAGTACGCGATTTGCTATTTTAAGTGATATTATTGAAGTGTTAAATAGACAAGGAATCTATAAATTAATGATTCTCAATAGTCACGGTGGCAACGACTGGAAATCGATTGTTAGAGAGCTAGGATTAAAGTATCCGAAAATGTTTATTTGTGTTACTAATTGGTTTAAATCATTAGACAAAAATCTTTATTTTGAAAACTCAGGTGACCATGCTGATGAAATGGAGACAAGTCTTATTCTATACTTAAAACCTGAATTAGTGTTACCAAAAAAAGAATGGGGAGAAGGAAAGGAAAAAAAGAACAAAATTAAAGCATTTTCTGAAGCGTGGGCTTGGACCGAAAGACCTTGGTCACAAATAAGTGAAGACACCGGTGTAGGAAATCCAAAAGCGGCATCCAGCGAGAAAGGCGAGAAATTCTTTAAAGATGTTTGCGAAAAAATGGCAGAGTTGTTAATTGACATTTCAAAGGCCGATACTAACGACCTATATAAATAAAATTTTACATCTTTGATTTGCTTTATATTGAAAAATCATTAGCAATTTTTAAACAATCTTCTTAAAACCAACTTTTATGAAAAAACCAAATTCAGTAGAAGAATACATTGAGGACCATGAAAAATTTAGAGATGCATTAACAATTTTACGCTCTGTTATCAACTCTGCTTCAGAATTAGATGAAGCCATCAAATGGAACGCTCCAATTTATTCTCTTAATGGGAAAAATATAATTGGTTTAGGGGCTCATAAAAACCATTTTGGCATTTGGTTTTTTAATGGTGTATTCTTGAAAGATGAGCAAAAACTATTGGTAAATGCTCAAGAAAAAACCAAAGGACTTAGACAAATGCGCTTTGAGTCAATTCATGATATCGATAAAAATATTGTGTTGGCATATGTTAAGGAAGCTATAGAAAATCAAAAATTAGGCAAAGAAATTAAACCAGAAAAAACTAAAACGGTAGTTATTCCTGAAGCATTAAAAAATGTTCTCAAAATTGATAAAGAATTTAATAATAGCTTTAATGTGTTAACCCTTTACAAACAAAAAGAATACTGTGAATTCATTGAAACGGCGAAAAGAGAAGCAACCGTTTTAAGTCGTTTAGAAAAAATTAAACCTATGATTTTAAATGGCATTGGTTTAAATGACAAATACAAAAATTGTTAAATAAAAAAGCTTCCTAAATGGAAGCTTTTTTTATAATATGCTTTTTTAAATTAAGCTGTTTTTGATGGTGCATTTACAGCAGTGCTCAATTCCATTGAAATCGCTGAGCGCTCAAACTTTACTTTACCAGACATGGTTTCAATAATACAAGTATTATCTTTTTCTCCAAGTTCTAGTATTTTACCATGCAAACCACTTTTAGTAACAATTTTGTCGCCTTTTTTTAATTCTGCAGCAAACTTTTTTTCTTTTTTAGCACGTTTCATTTGAGGTGCAATCATAAAGAAATACACTACTACAAACATTAATATAAACGGTAAAAACTGTCCCATATCACCCATTTTTTATTTTTTTTATTTTTTAATTAATTAGTTGTTACTGGAGCTGGTTTTACAAATGCTGTAATTTTAACAACTTCAGAACCTTTTTCTGTATTAGCTGTTACAGTAATTGTTTTAGTAATTTTATTAGAACCACTTCCATTAAATTTCACTGAAAATTTACCTGATTCTCCTGGAGCTAATGGCTCTCTACTCCAATCTTTCGGCACTGTACAACCGCAAGAACTTTTAATATCTGTAATTACTAACGGAGCATCTCCTGTATTCGTGTAATTAAATTCTGTTTCAACAGGTGTGTGTGCTTCAATTTCACCAAAATCATGTTCCATTTTGTCAAATGAAATAATTGGAAACTTTGATGCGTTGGCATCTCTTTCAGCAGCAGCAACTACATTGTTTTCAACAATTTTTTTAGTTGCATCTTCTTTACATGAAGTAAAAGATAATATACTTAAAGCAGCTAAACCTAATATAACTTTTTTCATAATATATATTTTTCTAATTGGTTTGTAAAAGTAACAATTATTTAATCTATTAAAAACTATTTAGTCCTTTCTTAACAGAAAATTACATCAATCCTCTGCCTATTTTTTTAAGTTTTCCATCGTTTTCATATTCCTTAACCAGTTTATCTAAAATACCATTTAAAAAAATACTGCTTTTTGGTGTGGAATATTCTTTGGCAATTTCTAAATATTCATTTATGGTAACCTTTACTGGTATGGAAGAAAAATTTTGAAGCTCACAAATGGCCATTTGCAGCAATACAAAATCTACATTGGCAATTCTATCTGAATCCCAGTTTTGGGTTTTTAATTCAATTTCTTTATTTAATGCTGTTTGGTTTAAAATTGTTTTCTTAAACAAATCAATAGCGTATTGCTTATCGTCTAGATCTTTGTATAATTTAGGTGTAAAAAAACTATCTGATGATGTTGGTTTAGCCTTACGCAATAACTTTAAAATGGTGGTGTTTACTGTAGGAAGATCGTCAAGCCAGGTAAGGTTTTTATCTTCAATATATTCATAAAGTTTTTCGTTTGGCGCTATAATATCTTTAAAAATATCAACCATAAACTCTTTGTCTTCCTTAAAATCAGAGATTCTGGTTTTCATGTACTCTTTGTACAAATCACTGGAAATAATGGCTTTAAAAATAACATCAACATATTCACTATCCAGTTCCCAATCAACAGATTTAAAGTTCTCTAATTGATGTTTTAATTGAATGTTTTCTTTAATGATTTGTAACAGTTCGTTGTTTACAAATTTCCGGTTTGGATCTTTGTCTTCTTGAGTTGCGAGATGCTTTTTTTGTTTTTTACTTATATCATCTTCAGCTCTTTTTTGAACTTCAAGTAATAACGATATTAACAACAAATACAGATTGTACATATTATCAATACTGAATAATAAAAACTTTTGATTTTTACTCAAATCATCGCTTTCATTTCCTTTAAACGCATAAATGGTTTGCATCACTTTTACACGAATATGTCTTCTGTTTAGCATATATACAAAGAACTTAATTTTAATTAAAAGGTAAAAGAATCATTTCTTTTGAACGGCAAAAATAATACTATTTTAAAAAAGTATAACACCTTATTTTATTTTTATTGCATCAAATTTAGTTTAAGTAATTTTTAACAGCTTAGATAGGCTTTCCAACTATGTAATTGTTTTTATTGCTGTATCTTTGTGCCTGCTCTTTAATAAAATTGCAAAACCAAAGAAAAACACTAAACCTGTAAATGAAAGAATTACAGCATTTAAATAAATATTTTTTAAAATATAAATGGCACCTTGTAATTGGTACTATCATCACCATTATAGCAAGAATATTTTTACTTTTCACGCCACGTTACGTAAGAGAAATTTTTGCGGTTGTAGAAAAGTACAAAAAGGGGTTACAATCTGGCGAAAGCACACTTCAAGCAGAATTAGCCGAAATAATTTTTTATATTATTGGAGCTGCTATAATTGCTGGCTTGTTAAGTTTTTTAATGCGCCAAACTATCATTAATGTTTCAAGATATATTGAATATGATTTAAAAAATGAAGTGTACGAACACTACCAAAAACTTTCTTTAAATTTTTACAAAAAAAACAGAACCGGCGATTTAATGAACCGTATTAGTGAAGATGTTGGAAAAGTAAGAATGTATGTTGGTCCCGCTTTAATGTACAGCATCAATACCATAACACTTTTCATTATTGCAATCATATATATGTATAATGAAGCTCCTACACTTACACTTTATACCATTATACCTTTACCAATATTATCCATTGCTATCTATAAATTAAGTAAAGAAATTCATAAACGCACTACTATTGTTCAAGAGTATTTATCAAAACTATCAGCTTTTACACAGGAAGCATTTAGCGGTATTTCGGTTATTAAGGCTTACGGGATTGAACAACAAACATCAACAAATTTTGATGACCTTTCAACAACAAGTAAACAAAATCAACTTAACTTAGTAAAAGTTGAGGCTTTCTTTTTTCCTATGATGATTTTACTAATTGGGGTAAGCAATTTAGTAGTAATTTATATAGGTGGTTTGCAATACATTAATGGGCAGATTGAAAGTTTAGGAACCATTGCTGAGTTTATTATTTATGTGAATATGCTTACTTGGCCTGTAGCTACTGTTGGTTGGGTAACTTCAATTATACAACAAGCAGAAGCTTCGCAAAAACGAATTAATGAATTTTTAAAAACGGAGCCGGAAATTAAAAATACGGTTAATGAACACACAATAGTTACTGGTGATATTATTTTTGATAATGTAGTTTTTACTTATGATGACACGAATATTAATGCATTAAAAGGCATTAGTTTTAACATTAAACAAGGACAAACTCTTGCCATTTTAGGAAAAACTGGTGCAGGGAAATCAACAATTTTAGAATTAATAGGAAGACTCTATGACATTAAAGAAGGTTCTATTCTAGTTAATGGAATTGAAATAACCAAGCACAATTTAACAGATTTAAGAAACAGTATTGGCTATGTACCACAAGATGCCTTTTTGTTTTCTGACACCATTAAGAACAACATTAAATTTGGCAAAGAAGAGGCAACCGATGAAGAAGTTATTGAAGCCGCAAAACTAGCACATGTACATAAAAATATAGTAAAGTTTAATAATGGCTACGAAACCATTCTTGGTGAACGGGGCATCACGCTTTCTGGTGGACAAAAACAGCGTATTTCAATTGCAAGGGCACTTATAAAAGATCCAGAAATTTTATTGTTTGATGATTGTCTTTCAGCTGTTGATACAGAAACTGAAGAAAAAATATTAAAAAACTTAAACAAAGCATCAAAAGGAAAAACGACCATAATTGTTGGCCATAGAGTTTCTTCAGCAAAAAATGCCGATAAAATTATTGTGCTCGATAATGGAAAAATTGTTCAGGAAGGCACACATGACTCTCTTGTAAATGAAGAAGGTTATTACAAACACCTCTATTTAAAACAGTTAAGCGAAAATACTGTTGTTAATAATTAATCTGTCCCTTTATTTTATTTTAATTTAAGATTAGATAAAATAATTAATAGAATTTGATATTAAAAGAATCTTAATAAATTGTTGTTTAGTATCTGTTTTTTTTAGATTTTTGATACATATAATTATAATCCTATAAATTTTAATACAACTATGAGTACAAATGACATGATGGAGAAAGAGGATATTTTTTCTAAAGTATTAAGAGCCGGAAGACGCACGTATTTCTTTGATGTAAGATCAACAAAAGCAGACGATTATTATCTTACAATCACAGAAAGCAAGAAATTCACTAACGATGATGGTTCTTTTCACTATAAAAAACATAAAATATACATTTACAAAGAAGATTTTTCTGAGTTTAAAGATATTTTAAATGAAATGACTGATTATATTATTAATGAAAAAGGTGACGAAGTGATTAGTGAACGTCATCAAAGAGATTTCAAAAAAGAATATGATTCAGAATCTGTAGAAGTTGAAGATGATGAAATTAAACCACCTGGAAGTTTTACTGACATTGATTTTGACGATATTTAATCTTCAAATACATTTTAAAATTTTAAACCGTTACAAATTGTAGCGGTTTTTTTATGCGTATTGTTATTGTTTTACTGTAATTAATGCCAAAATCAATACAGCGAACAAATAAAATAAGGCATAAGGCCAACCAATATTTAAACCCAATATTACAGTTATTGCCAACAAATAAATTGGGACAAGTGTGATTCCAACAGCAAATCTAAAAGTTGAAACAAATTCAATTTCTTTAATTTTAGGCACAATAGCCTTTTTCCAAATCAAATAAGGAAGTAATACATTTATAATAAGAACAGCTTTAAGAAATCGCTTTATTAATGAAGGTTTTTCAAGCCCTTTATTAGTACAATTCTTAAAATTACTTGAAAGACAAGCATTAACAGATTCTGGATTTAAAAAATCAACATGCAAATCTTTTAATTTCTTTAAAGAATACTCATAATCCTCGTGTGGAATATGGGTTGTAAGTTTTGATAGAGATTCATGCACAGTTTCTTTCAATTTTAAAACATCATGATTTCTTTTATTAAAAACATAATCATTGGCCGCGATTGGCTTTCCAATGTATATAGCAACTTCATCAGCAAAACTTTCAGGGTTTTTATAATTAAATCCAATAGGAACTAACTGTAAATTCAAATTGGAATATGTTTCAAGAGTATCAAAAACAAGTCTTGTAAACCCTTTGCTTAAAGGCCTAACAGTTCTTTTTAAATTATGATTCCCTTCGGGGAAAATCACAATGGAGTTATTGTTATGAAGTAACTGTGAACACCATTTAAAAATGGTGTTATTTTTAGTAATTGTTTGAATCCCGTCACGCATTCTATAAACCGGAAGCATTCGCAAACTCCTTAATAACTTAGCAAAAAAAGGAGAATTAAACACTGAAGCTCTAGTTAAAAAATATGAAAAGCGATTGCATGTTGC
This sequence comes from Gaetbulibacter sp. M235, assembly GCF_043876835.1. Classification (NCBI taxonomy): domain Bacteria; kingdom Pseudomonadati; phylum Bacteroidota; class Flavobacteriia; order Flavobacteriales; family Flavobacteriaceae; genus Gaetbulibacter; species Gaetbulibacter sp. M235. The sequence continues at coordinate 494,714 of NZ_JBAWJZ010000002.1, read as the reverse complement.
TGCTATTATAAGAGCATCTAAAAGTGCATTTTGGTGATTAGCTAAAATTAAAACAGGTTGGTCTTTAGGGATGTTTTCAAGACCAAAAACATGAATTCTTTTATAATAAAAAAATAAGCCCAAACGAATATAGGCCCTAACACTGTGCAACCATATTTGTTTTAACACGCTATAAGTTTTTCAGATTTTTTTGACCAAAACAATGCCAGAATCAGTCCAGACACTATATGCCAAATACCCCAGAATGCTGCCATGATTGCCATTCCGCCTAAACCATTGAAAAAAGTAAAAATCAATAATAATCCCAATCCTGAATTTTGAATGCCCGTTTCGATAGCGATCGTTTTTTGGTTTATAAATGATAATCCAAACAATTTAGCAACAAAAAGTCCAAGAAAAATCGCTAAAGCGTTATGACTGATTCCTAAAATTAAAACGTGCTGAATATAATTTCTAAATACATCTAAATTATTTACAAACGCAATAACAACAATAAACACAAATAGGATAATAGAAAATGGTTTAAGTATTTTTGACACTTTATTTGCAAACACTTCATTCTTACTTCTTAAAAACATACCAAAAAACAAGGGTACTCCTAATATTAATAATACCAGTTTAACAAGTTCAAAAGGGTTTAATTCTACACTTTTTATAATTTCAGAGGTAGGCTTATATAAATTGCCATAAAATTCAAAATTAAAAGGTGTCATAAATAAAGCCAAAAATGTGGCAAAAGCTGTTAAGCTAACAGATAAAGCAGTATTGCCTTTTGCTAAATGCGTCATAAAATTAGAGATGTTTCCACCAGGACATGCTGCAACCATAATCATTCCCAAAGCTATACTGGGTTGTGGCTTAATTAAAAGAATTAATAAATAAGTAAAAAATGGCAATAGTACAAATTGTGATAAAACACCAATAAGAACCAATTTTGGTTGTACTAACAGCCGTTTAAAATCGTTTAAAGAAATACCTAATGACACACCAAACATAACAATAGCCAATGAAAAATTTAAAATCCAGAGGCTGTTATTATCAAAATGTATTTGAACACTATCAAGTTCATTCATATAATCTTACACTACGGTTGAACCATTTTTTACTTTATTTTCTGGATTTAAAAGAATGACATCTTTCCCGTTAACTGCTCCAAGTACTAAACATTCGCTCATAAATTTGGCAATTTGCTTATTTGGAAAATTTACAACAGCTACAATCTGCTTATTCAGTAAATCGTCTTTAGTGTACAAGGTTGTAATTTGTGCCGATGATTTTTTAATTCCTAATTCCCCAAAATCAATAGTAAGTTGGTAAGCAGGATTTCTCGCTTCGGGAAAATCATTAACTTCAATAATGGTTCCTACACGCAAATCTACTTTAGTAAAATCTTCAAAGGTTATTGTCTTAGTCATTTTTTAAAAATACAAATAATCACGAACTTAGCATAAAACTTTTAAATTATGGCACAAACGCCTTCAAACATGCTTCCTTTAGGAACTAAAGCTCCAGATTTTTTACTTTTTGATACAGTTTTTGGTGATACTTTTAACCTAAATGATTTAAAAGGAAAAAAAGGAACAGTAATTATGTTTATTTGTAACCACTGTCCTTTTGTAATTCATGTGAATCCCGAACTTGTGAAAATCGCTAAAGACTATTCAAAAAAAGGAATTGGATTTATAGCAATTTCCAGTAATGATGCTATAAAATATCCACAAGATGGACCAAAAAACATGAAAATCCATGCTAAAAACGAACATTATCCTTTTCCTTATTTATATGATGAAACACAAGTAGTTGCCAAAGCTTATAATGCAGCCTGTACACCAGATTTATATTTGTTTGATGCAGATTTAAAGTTGATATATAGAGGTCAGTTAGATGATTCCCGTCCCGGAAATAACATCCCTCTTACAGGGAAAGATTTGCGTTATGCTCTGGATTGTTTAATTGAAAACAAGAAAAATACAAGAAATCAAAAACCAAGTATTGGCTGTAACATTAAATGGAAACTTTAATTAAAATGTTAATTGCCAAAACCCTACATCCTGCCAATTGCCAAATTTTAAACCTACTTCCTTTAAATGTGCCACTTGTTTAAAACCAAATTTTTCATGAAGTTTTACACTGGCATCGTTTGGCAATGTTAAAACCCCTAATACCACATGAACATGCTTTAATTTTAATAAAGACAGTAATTCACCATATAATTTAGAGCCAATTTGTTTTCCTTGTTCACCGTGTTTTAAATAAATAGTAGATTCCACAGTATCATTATAAGCTGGTTTAGGCCTGAACTTACTGCCATAGGCATATCCTAAAATTTCATTGTTCTCTTCATAAACAATAAAAGGATAATTGGCACTAATTGTTGTGATTTTCTCTTTAAAGGCATCTAATGATAACGCTTCAAGATCGAACGTAACAACCGTATTTACAACATAATAATTATAAATATCCAGAAGTTTTTGAGCATCATTAATGTGAACATTTCTAATCATAAAAACACCATTAAATCCAGTTATTTCGCTTTAACAGGTTTTCAATATGTGCATAATGATGATTACTATGCCATGCATAAATACCAATATTTTGTTTTAACAAAACTTCCTTTTTAGTTTCAGGATGAATAAACAATTTGTTTAAATCATTTTCGTTTAAACGTTTCAACAAATAAACCAGTTTAAAATGAATAGCTTTAATATGTTGAATGGACATGTCAATCGGTGCCGTTTTAGAATCTATCAATTCCGCCCAACGATCTTCATAATAGGCTTTAATAACAGGCTTATCTTCAGTTAAAGCCCATTTAAATCTTGAGTAACTATGATGATGGCTATCGGAAACATGATGTACGACTTGCCTAACTGTCCAGCCATCTGGCCTGTAAACTGTATCCAGTTGATTATCAGTTAAATTTTTAACTAAACTCTCCAATCTGTTTGGGAAATGCTCTAAAATTGAAATCCAACTTTTAATCTGGCTTTGGGTTATTGAAGTAGGAATTTCAAATTTCCCGATAGGATACTGCAATTGATGTAATTCTTCTTGTGTCATATAACAAATATAAGATTATGTCGACTTAAATAAATATTGACTATTTACTTTTTTTATTATAAAGTTCAACATAATTTTTTGCTCTTTTGTTTCCCGAATTGTATTCCAAAGCTTTACTATAATTAACAAATGCCTGCAAACTATCTCCGCTTCTTAAACAAGCATCGGCTAAACTATCATATACATTATCACTCTCAGGATATAGTGCCACATTCATTTTAAATACACTTATGGCATCTTGATATTGGTTCTCTCTTAAAAAATCGTATCCAAGCCTGTTAAAATCTCCTTCATTGATAAAAACACTTGTGGAATCTTGCTTTTGAATTTCCAAATATCCTAAAAGAGCTTTATCATAAACCTTGTCTTTTAAATACATACTTGGTGTTTTAAAAGAATCTGCAACTTTTAAATAATCATAAGAAACTTCATTTTCATGATCATCAGTTATTTCAGATAAATACCATTCTTTTTTTTTAGGATGCTGAACAAATTGGAATTTTTTATACATATCTGCCACAAAAAATGTGTTATTGTCTAAAGCTATCGTTTTGATTTTGTCTTCTCCTTTCCATTTTAAAAACAATTTATTATTATCATAAAACACATCAATAACAGCGTCTTGGTTGAATAAATAACGTCCGGAAGTTTGTTCTATAAATTCTGGAGAATAGTCAATACGTTTTGAACAGCTTGAAACAATAATGATAAAAAATAAAGACAATAGGAATGCTTTAGTTTTCATTTTTGATAGAATTTAAATTAGAAGTAAAATATAAGCAAAAAAAAGCGCCTCATAAAAATGAGACGCTTTTTTAAAATTATTGTTACTACTTTTTTTAAAAAATATTATTTAGCATCCATTAATTCTACATCAAAAATTAAGGTGGCATTTGGAGGAATGACACCACCTGCACCTCTACTGCCATACCCCAGATCACTTGGTATTACAAAACGAGCTTTGTCACCTACTTGTAAAAGTAAAATACCTTCATCCCAACCTGAAATGACTTGTCCAACTCCCACTTGAAAATCAATAGGCTCATTGCGTTTATATGAAGAATCAAAAACAGTTCCATCAGCTAATTGTCCTTTATAGTGCACTGAAACCATCTTGCCTTTTTCTGCCTTTTTACCAGTTCCTTTTTGGATGATTTGATAACGCAATCCGCTTTTGGTTTCATTAAACCCTTTAGCTAATTTATCCAATTCGGCTTGAGCTGCTTTTCTGGCTTCTTCAATTTTCTTTTCTCTTGCACCTTCAAAAGTTCTGAATGCTTCAACAGAATTAAAGGCTTCAGCTTCTGCTCCTACTCTAATGATTTCTAAAGTTTCAATTTTGTCACCTTGAACAATAGCATCTACAACGTCTTGACCTTTAACAACTTTACCAAAAACAGTGTGATTGTTATCTAACCATGGCGTAGCAACATGCGTGATAAAAAATTGACTTCCATTGGTTCCAGGACCAGCATTTGCCATAGATAAAATACCTGGGCCATTGTGTTTAAGGTCAACATGAAATTCATCATCAAACTGGTAACCAGGATTTCCTGAACCAGTACCTTGTGGACATCCCCCTTGAATCATAAAATCTGGAATTACTCGATGGAATTTTAAACCATCATAATAAGGTGTTCCTTGTGGTTTTACAGCATTTTCTAAATTGCCTTCAGCTAAAGACACAAAATTACCAACCGTTCCCGGTGTTTTTTTGTATTCTAAAGCAACTAAAATTTCGCCTTTCGTTGTATTAAATTTTGCGTATAATCCGTCTTGCATGGTTCTATATTTTTATTGAAGTTGCAAAGATAAGAAACTAAGTTAGAAGCACGAAGTTTGATGAAATAAGTTTATATACTTAGTTTTGTTCAAAATTTTATATATGAAATTATTTATAACAAGACTTAAAGCTGCATTTGGAAATCCTAAAACTATGGAAAAACAACATGTAGATAATTATACTGAAGATATTATTAAGAGTATAGATAATGACCCTTTTGCTGTTTCTGAACAAAATGTCATGTATGCTGGCACAAATGAATTGGGTGGTTATTATTACTTTCTAACGGTTATTGTTGGTGCTTTTAAAATAAAAACCGTAAAAGGTGCACAACTTAAAATTATATACAATAATGAAGAATTAGTACTAGAGTCTGATATGGTAGAGTTAGAGTCAGATTCTTCTAATGTTTCAAATAGATATATTACAAAAATAGATTTTATATTAAATGAAAGTGATTTACCAAAACTTGATAAATCACTTGTAAAAAATCTTATTCTTACTTCTCAAAAATGTAAAATAGTGTTTTCTAAGATTGAAGTTGTTGAAGAAATACAACCTTAATTAGCTACTTCACTAATGAATTTTATTCTGTATAAGCGAAGTTCTTCATCGTCATAATCACCATCAAACTCATTAATTGCGGTTTCAATATTATCAGTTTTCGATTCCATGAAATAATCATGGATTTCCTCTTGCTGGTCTTCATCTAAAATCTCATCAATCCAGTAATTAATATTCAATTTGGTTCCTGAATATACGATGGCTTCCATCTCTTTTATAAATTCACCCATTGACATCCCTTTAGAGGATGCTATATCGTCTAGCGGCAGCTTTCTATCAATATTCTGAATGATATATAATTTGATCGCAGAATTACTTCCGGTCGATTTAACAACTAAATCATCAGGACGAATGATGTCATTTTCTTCAACATATTTTGAAATTAATTCAATAAAATCCTTGCCATATTTTTTTGCTTTTCCATCACCAACACCATGAACATTTGCCAGTTCATTCATAGTCATCGGATATTTTAAAGCCATATCCTCTAATGATGGGTCTTGAAAAACAACAAACGGAGGTACTCCTAGTTTTTTAGCATTTACTCTGCGTAAATCGCGAAGCATACCCATAAGTACTTCATCTGCAGAGGCTCCACCTCCTTTTGCTGATGTAATTACGTTTGGATCTTCTTGATCGTTATCATAAACATGATCTTCTGTCATCATAAAAGATACCGGCTTTTTAATAAACTCTTTTCCGCTATCGTTCAATTTGATGACTCCGTAAGTTTCAATGTCTTTTTTAAGGTATCCAGCCACCAAAGCTTGTCTAAGCAATGCCATCCAGTATTTATTGTCATGGGAGTGACCTTTACCAAAAAATGGTTGTTCGTCTGTTTTATGGGATTTTATTAAGGCATTTTCCTTCCCTGTAATAACATTCACTAAATCTTTAGACTTATATTTCTCATTCGTACTTTGAATGGTTTGCATAAGTAACTTAGCATCATCTTTAGCCTCATGCTGCGTTTTTGGAAAACGTACATTGTCATCCATATCACCACCTTCACCAGTTTCGTTGTCAAATTCTTCTCCAAAATAATGAAGTATGAATTTCCTTCTGGAAATAGATGTTTCTGCAAACGCTACAACTTCCTGTAACAAAGCCTGACCAATTTCCTGTTCTGCTACAGGTTTTCCAGCCATGAATTTTTCTAATTTCTCAATATCCTTGTACGAATAAAAAGCTAAACAATGTCCTTCGCCTCCATCACGTCCTGCTCTACCAGTTTCCTGATAATAACTTTCAATACTTTTAGGAATGTCGTGATGTATTACAAAGCGAACATCTGGTTTATCTATTCCCATACCAAATGCAATAGTGGCTACAACGACATCTACATCTTCCATAAGAAATTTATCCTGATGGCTCGTACGGGTTTTGGCATCTAATCCAGCATGATAAGGCACTGCTTTAATACCATTTACTTGCAAAACCTGGGCTAGTTCTTCAACGCGTTTTCTGCTTAAACAATACACTATTCCAGACTTACCATTATTCTGTTTTATAAAACGAATAATATCTGCATCAACGTTTTTGCCTTTTGGCCTTACTTCATAATATAAGTTAGGTCTGTTAAAAGAAGCTTTAAAGGTTTTGGCTCCATTAATTGCTAAATTTTTAATAACATCCTCTTGTACTTTTGGAGTGGCTGTTGCTGTTAATGCTATAATTGGAATATTATCTCCAATTCGTGAAATAATCTGTTTTAAATTTCGATACTCTGGTCTAAAATCATGACCCCACTCACTAATACAATGAGCTTCATCAATAGCCATAAAAGATACTTTTACAGAACGTAAAAATTCAACGTTTTCCTCTTTAGTAAGAGATTCTGGTGCTACATATAATAGTTTTGTAATACCGTTTACAATATCCTCTTTTACTTTTTTTATTTCTGTTTTATTTAGAGAAGAATTTAACACATGAGCAACACCTTCTTCATTTGAAATACCTCTTATAGCATCTACCTGATTTTTCATCAACGCAATTAACGGGGATACTACAATAGCTGTTCCTTCTTGCATTAATGCTGGTAGCTGATAACATAGGGATTTTCCTCCACCTGTAGGCATAATCACAAAAGTATGTGTGCCTGATAAAATACTTTCAACCACACCTTCCTGAAGCCCCATAAACTTGTTGAATCCGAAAAACTTTTTTAGTGCAGCATGTAAGTCACTATTTGTTATTGACATAAATTTTAATAAAAATTAATTTATAAAAATGAAAACCACTCTAAACATTTTAATGCTATTAATTAATTTAGTAGTGAATTTAGAGAACCCTCTTTTTTTCGTTAGTTTTGTAACCGAAATTAAAATTAAAAACTAATTTTAATTTGACCAACTATTAAAGATAGTAAAATCTTTAAAAGCATCAATTAAAAAAAAATTAAATTTTGAGTAATAATAAGTCTATCATTAATACTGCAATACAAGCTATAGAACTTGAAAGTCAGGCTATTTTAAATTTATCTAAACTAGTAAATGATGATTTTGCAGAAGCTGTAAATCTTATTCACAAGTCAAAAGGCAGAGTAATCATAACTGGAATTGGAAAAAGTGCCATCATAGCTACCAAAATTGTTGCAACTTTAAACTCAACAGGCACACCTGCTATCTTCATGCATGCTGCAGATGCCATTCATGGCGATTTGGGTTTAATTCTTGAAGATGATATCGTAGTCTTCATTTCAAAAAGCGGAAACACTCCAGAAATAAAAGTATTGGTTCCTTTTATTAAGAGCGCTAAAAATAAAATGATCGCTATAACAGGAAATAAAGACTCCTATTTAGGTCAGCAAGTGGATTATGTTTTAAATGCTTTTGTTGAAAAAGAAGCTTGCCCTAATAATTTAGCACCTACTACAAGCACAACCGCTCAATTGGTAATTGGTGATGCCTTGGCAGTATGCTTATTAGATCTTAGAGGTTTTTCCAGTAAAGACTTTGCTAAATACCATCCTGGTGGCGCTTTAGGAAAGAAATTATACCTGAGGGTCCATGATTTGTCATCAATAAACGAAAAACCCCAAGTAACCCTTGAAACGTCTATAAAAGATGTTATTATTGAGATTACAGAAAAAATGTTGGGTGTTACGGCTGTTGTTGAAGACAATAAAATAATCGGTATTATAACCGATGGTGATTTGCGTAGAATGTTAAGTAAAGTAGATAATATTTCTTCCGTTAAAGCGAAAGATATCATGAGCAAAAATCCTAAACGAATCAATGGCGATGCGATGGCTATTGATGCCATGGATATTATGGAAACTTATGAAATATCGCAACTTTTAGTTGAAGAAAATGGCAACTATGCAGGTGTGGTTCACTTACACGATTTAATAAAAGAAGGCATCATATAATGGCAAAAAAAAATGTAAACGAGATGTCTTTTTTAGATCATCTTGAAGAATTAAGATGGCATTTAATTAAATCTGTATCAGCTGTAACAATAACAGCTACTATAGCATTTTTAGCTAAAGGCTTTATTTTCGATGTTTTAATTTTTGGCCCTTCAAAGGCTAGCTTTATCACCTACGAATTGTTATGTAAAGCTTCAAAATATTTAGGAATGGAAAGCTTTTGTTTTACAAAGCTGCCTTTTGAAATTCAAAGTAGAACCATGTCTGGTCAATTTTCAGCCCATATCTGGACGGCAATAACCGCTGGTTTTGTCATTGCTTTTCCTTATGTGCTTTATCAATTATGGAAATTCATAAGTCCAGGATTGCATGAAAACGAGCGTAAACATTCCAGAGGATTTATCATTATTTCATCGCTATTGTTTTTTATAGGTGTACTGTTTGGGTATTATGTCATTTGTCCTTTATCCATCAACTTTTTAGGAACGTATCAAGTAAGCGATCAAGTACATAATGATTTTGATTTAAGTAGTTATATTGGTCTCATCAGATCATCGGTATTAGCTTCCGGTTTGGTGTTTGAATTACCCATAATCATCTATTTTTTAACTAAAGTTGGTTTGGTAACACCTCAATTCTTAAGAAAATACAGAAAATATGCGCTTATTTTGGTGTTGGTAATTTCTGCAATCATTACACCACCAGATATTGCAAGCCAAGTTATTGTAGCAATTCCAATACTTATCCTTTATGAAGCGAGTATTTTTATTTCGCGAATAGTTATCAGAAATCAAAAACGAAGAGAAAAAAAACATGCCTGATATTGTTTCAGAATTCAACGAATATCGTTCAAGGATGAATGATAAAATTCTATCTGATAATAACAAAATTATCAAACGTATATTTAATTTAGACACGAATGCGTACACCGAAGGCGCTCTGGATGTTAAAACTAAAGAACTTTTAGGATTAGTGGCTTCAGCTGTATTACGTTGTGATGATTGTATAAAATATCATTTAGAAACCAGTTACAAATTAGGTTTAACAAAAGACCAGGTAGTAGAAGCACTAAGTATAGCAACCTTAGTTGGTGGTACCATTGTAATTCCACATTTACGTCGTGCCTATGAATTTTGGGACGCTTTAGAAGAACAGGATAAACCAATTTAAAACCATTACAGCTTTAATAGTAATATGATTTTACTATTTTTAGCGTTATCAATGAGCATATGATTTTAAGAGCTGAAAATTTAATGAAGTCCTATAATGGACGAAAAGTTGTAAAAAATGTTTCTCTGGAAGTTAACCAAGGAGAAATTGTTGGGTTATTAGGTCCAAATGGTGCTGGAAAAACTACAAGTTTTTATATGATTGTAGGGTTGATAAAGCCAAATGGTGGAAATATTTTTCTTGATAATACCGAAATCACAAAATATCCTATGTATAAACGTGCTCAAAACGGGATTGGATATTTGGCTCAGGAAGCTTCCGTTTTTAGAAAGCTTAGCATTGAAGATAATATTTTAAGTGTTTTACAACTCACTAAACTAAGTAAAAAGGAACAACATGATAAAATGGAGTCTCTTATAGAAGAGTTTGGTTTAGGGCATATCCGCAAAAATCGTGGGGATTTATTATCTGGCGGCGAGCGTAGACGTACTGAAATTGCTCGTGCTTTGGCCACTGACCCAAGTTTCATTTTATTGGATGAGCCTTTTGCTGGTGTCGACCCCGTTGCTGTTGAAGATATTCAACGTATTGTAGCGCATTTAACAAAAAAAAATATAGGTATTTTAATCACTGATCACAACGTACAGGAAACGTTGGCGATTACCGATAGAACTTATTTGATGTTTGAAGGAAGCATTTTAAAAGCCGGTATTCCTGAAGAATTAGCTAGTGATGCTATGGTACGTAAAGTATATTTAGGTCAGAATTTCGAGCTGCGCAAAAAGAAAATCAGAGATTAGCTTTTTATTTTTTAAAGATTTTAAATGACTTTTTAAATGACTCTACAATTAAAAAAGCAATAAATCCTACTGTTAAACCAACAATAGTATCTTTTATAAATAAAGGTATTTCTTCCAAAAAATGATGAAGAAAGTCTATATTATGAGTAAAAATACCACCAGCCACTAAAATCAGGGCTATCGTACCAATAACAGATAAACTTTTAATGACTACTGGAAGTGATTTAATTAGAAAATTTCCAATGACACTTAAAAAGTTTTTTTGATTTTTACTTTGCTTTAAAAGTTTAAAACCCAAGTCATCCATCCTTACAATAAGCGCTACAATACCATAAACCCCAATAGTTGCCAAAAAAGCTACAAAGGAAACAACAAGTATTTGAGATGAAATTGGCTTCCCTAAAACAGTTCCTAAAGCAATAATTACTATCTCAACAGACAAAATAAAATCAGTTACTATGGCCGATTTTATTTTCTTTTGTTCGATAACAATTGGATCTTTTTCAGTAAGACTAAAATCATTATTAGTTGCAGAATGCTTTTTGTGAGGAACAAAAAAATCAACTACTTTTTCAACACCTTCATAGGCCAAATAAACACCTCCAAAAATTAAAATTATGGTAATGGCCCAAGGTAAAAAAGAACTTAACAAAAACGCAATGGGCAATATAATAAGCTTATTAAGTAGAGATCCTTTGGTTATGGCCCATAATACCGGCAATTCTCTGGACGACACAAAACCAGTAGCTTTCTCGGCGTTAACAGCCAAATCATCTCCTAAAATACCTGCTGTTTTTTTAGTGGTAATTTTACTCATTACCACAACATCATCCATTAGGGCTGCTATATCATCCAGCAATGCAAAAAAACCTGAAGCCATTATTTATTGTGTTTAAATTTCAAAATTATTTAATCGTCAAACTATCCAAAAGAGACATGGAGATATAAAGCAAAATAATAATCGGAATGGCAGCAAATTGAAGAACAATTAAAAAAATAATGCATAGCATGATAAAAATATATCTGGATGCATTGGCCTTAAATCCCCATTCTTTAAATTTTAGTGCAAACAATTTAATATTTGAATTTAATAAATAACAACTAAGCAATGTTAAAACAATTAAGAACCATTTATTCAAAATAATGGCATTCATCAAATCACTATTTTGAAATTCAAGAATTAACGGTAACGAAATAATCAATAAAGTATTTGCAGGAGTTGGTAAGCCTTTAAAATAACTTTGTTGGTCTTCATCAAGATTGAATTTTGCTAATCTGTAGGCCGATGCTAAAGTTATAAATAGGCCTATAAATGGTAAAGGCGATATTTTAAACCCAGTCCAAAACATAGAATTGGACCACTCATTACTTGAGCCTAAAATGTCACCAGAATTAATTGTTAAACTTAATAATTTAAACATAATAACACCTGGTACCACACCACTGGTTACCATATCGGCTAACGAATCCAGTTGCACACCCAAAGGACCTTGAACCTTAAATTTCCTGGCAAAAAATCCATCAAAAAAATCAAAAAATATTCCAAGAAAAACAAAAATTGAAGCTGTAATAAAATCATTGTTTACAGCAAAAACAACAGCGATACTTCCACAAAATAAATTTAAAAGTGTTAATGCATTTGGAATATATTTCTTCATATACAGATATTTGTAGCTGTAAAAATAACAAACATTTTTCGTCTAAAATAACTAAGAAACAATATCTATTAACATTTCAAGTTTATAGGTAATAAATTATGTGCATATTTGTAAAAAAATTGCGTTTGAAGTCATTTATAACAACATTATTTTTTATAATTTCAATAACCCTTTTTAGTCAAACCACTAGAAAATATTCTAATGAGTTTATGAATATTGGTGTGGACGCTGCTGCTTTAGGAATGAGCAGTGCCGTAACATCACAATCTGCCGATGTGAATGCTGGCTATTGGAATCCTGCCGGATTGGTGAATCTTGAAGACAATCAATTGGCATTGATGCATTCCAACTATTTTGCCAATATTGCTAACTACGATTATGTTGCTTTTGCAAAACCTTTGGATGACAGAAGTACCATAGGGATATCATTGATTAGATTTGCAGTTGATGATATTTTAGACACCACACAACTTATTGATGACCAGGGAAATATTAATTACGACAGAATAAGCTTGTTTTCAACCGCCGATTATGGTTTAACGTTTTCTTACGCCAGAAAATTACCTGTTCATGGGTTGAACTATGGTGTGAATGCTAAAGTTATCCGTCGTATTATTGGTGATTTTGCATCTTCTTGGGGATTTGGACTGGATTTAGGAGTTCAGTTTGAAAGCAATAATAAATGGAAATTTGGGGTCATGGCAAGAGACATTACCACAACATTCAATGCCTGGAGTATTAATGAAGATGAATTTGCTAAGGTTCAAAATGCGGTTGAAGGTCAAAATCAGGAATTACCAGAAACTACAGAAATCACGATTCCTAAGCTTCAAATTGGAATTTCAAAATTGATGACGTTTAATTATGATTACACCTTTTTAACAGCTTTAAATTTAAATGTGCGCTTTGAAGAAAACAATGATATTTTTTCATCGTCTTTGGCTAGTGTAAATCCAGCATTAGGTTTTGAATTTGGGTATGTTGACATGATTTATTTAAGAGCGGGTGTTGGAAATTTTCAAAACGAATTGCAAATTGACAACACAGAAAAATTAAGTTTTCAACCAAGTTTTGGTGTTGGCTTTAAGTATAATGGTATACAAATAGATTACGCATTTACAGATATAGGCGACCAAAGTGTAGCCCTTTACTCCAATGTATTTTCTTTAAAAATCGATTTCAGTGTCTTTAGATAATTTCATATAGCTTATGTTTAAAAAATTACTTTTTACAGCTTGTTTTTTCTGTTTAACCTTTACGTTTTCACAGAATTACAAATTATCTCCTGATACAGAAATTAGCATCATTACTGTTGGTCCTGGAAATTCATTAAATGATGCCTTTGGCCATAATGCCATTAGAATACAAGATGCAAGTGGTCGTTTGGATGTATGTTTTGATTACGGCCGATTTGATTTTGATGCTCCTAACTTTTACCTAAATTTCGCTAGAGGCAAATTAAATTATTCCATTGGAGCCGTTAACTATTATGATTTTATAAGGTTTTACGAATGGCAAAACAGGACTGTTGAAGAACAGAAACTAAATTTAAATCAGGAACAAAAACAAAAACTTTACGAGTATTTAGTAAACAATTATAAACCGGAAAACAGGAACTATTTATATGACTTTTTTTATGACAATTGTGCCACTAAAATTAAAGAAGTACTGGATATAGCTACAAATAATGCTTTAAAATATAACAATCCAAAAGATTTTAAAGCGGAAACATTTCGAACCTTAATACAAAACAAACTCAATCGCAACTCTTGGGGTAGTCTGGGTATTGATGTTGCGCTGGGTTCTGTAATTGACCAAAAGGCAACACCCGAAGAACATATGTTTTTGCCATCATTCATACATGCCTTTTTTGATGTTGCAACTTTTAAAAGTAGCAATGAGCCTTTAGTTAAAGAAAGCAACACGGTTTACAAGGAAAAACCAACACCAAAATCAGGCAATTTCTTTTTAAGTCCATTATTTGTTTTTGGAATTATTGGAGTTTTGATATTATTCATAACCTATAAAGATTTCAAAAAGAATCAAAGAACAAAATCGCTGGATATCATTTTATTCTTACTTACCGGAATTATTGGGGCTCTTATTGTATTGCTTTGGTTTGCTACAGACCACAAAGCTACGCACCAAAACTACAATTTACTTTGGGCCTGTGTATTAAATCTACTGGTTATTAAACAGGTTTTTAAAACTAGAATAAGTCCTTGGTTTATAAAATATCTAAAGTTTTTGGTGATCTTATTATGCCTTTTAACATTGCATTGGGTTATTGGGGTCCAGATTTTCGCTATTGGATTAATCCCCTTTCTAGTGGCTCTTTTTATACGATATATATATTTAATAAAATACTACAATCAACACTTATTGCCCTCTGAAGTAGAACAGGGTCGTTAAGGTTTTTATTAGAATGTTTATATCCAGAAAAAAACCTCTGTGTTTGATATAAAACAAATCATATTGCAATTTAACCAGACTATCATCAACCGATGATCCGTACCGTGTCTTAACTTGTGCCCAACCGGTTAGTCCTGGTTTAATAATGTGGCGGGTTTCATAAAAAGGCAATATCTGGGATAATTCCCTAACAAAATAAGGGCGTTCTGGTCTTGGACCAATCAAACTCATCTCATCTTTTAAAATATTGATAAATTGAGGTATTTCATCCAATCTGGAATGCCTTAAAAATTTACCAAAAGCAGTGATTCTAGAGTCATTTTTTTTAGCCCAAACGGCACCTCCTTTTTCGGCATTTTCAATCATGGTTCTGTATTTTACCATTTTAAAGGTTTTCCCGTTTTTACCAACACGTTCTTGAACATAAAAAAGCGGTCCTCTATTTCCAATAATATTACCTAATAAAATAAAAGGCAGCAAAACCAAACCTATTAAAACACCTACGAGAGATATAATAACATCAAAAAAGCGATGAAAAAACAGGTACATCTTGTTTTGGTTGTTCCTGCTAAAAGGGAAGTATTTATAAAAATCTTTCCCAACAAATTGAACAGGCACACGCAACGTCATTTCCTCATATACTTGCGTATATTCCTTAATGGAAAATCCCGACTCTAAAAGTGTTATTAAGTCATAATAAATATCTGAGGTTATGGCTTCAGAATTATAACTGGCAACCACAATTTCAGAAATGTGTTTCTCTTTAATAATATTATATATTTCGTTGGAAGGATACTCCGTGATCCCCGAAAATTTAACGGCATTGGTTTGTTTAGCTTCACAATCAATAAACCCAATAATATTATAATTAGGGTCGGCATCTTTAAAGGCATTAATAATATATTCTATATTGCTGGTTTCCCCAATAATCAAGGCGTTTTTAAAAAATCGAGGAGAGGCTATAAAAGTAATGTATGTCCAGCGCCAGATAAAAATAGCTGTTAAAATAGCAAAATAAAAATACAGGATTTGCAACCGGTTAGCTGGTAAAAAAGGCGTATAGATGGGTGTTAAAAAATAAAATAACACGGTAACAGACACGGTAAGAATGATGCCTGGAATAACCTTCTCTAACTTACTGGATTTCTGCAGGTCGTATAACTCAAAAACGGTTCCAAATATGGACAAATAGAGGATTAAAACAAAAACCCATGTCCAGTTTTCTTTTGCTATTGTAAAGTAATCAAAATCAAAAGCTGTACTCACCAAATACAATAAAGCAAGCGTAAAAACAATATCAAAAATACGCAACAAAATTTTGCGTTCAGAAATATTGAAATGAATGCTGTGATTTGACATGTTTGAATTGGGTGTTTTTGAGAGACTATAAATATAGTGAGTAATTCCTAATGAGCCATAAAATTATTGAAATAGTGCTAACCATTGTTGTTTTACAATGTCCCGGTCAAATTGCTCAACCTTTAACCTGGCTTGATGTGTCATCTTTATGGCTTTTTCTGGATGATGAATGATGGTTTTAATGGCATCCACAAAAGCATCCACACTGTTGGGGGCAATAAGCAACCCATCAACCTCATTTTCAATTAAAAAAGGCATGCCACCAACGTTTGTAGAAACTACCGGAAGCCCTAATGCCATGGCTTCAATAACACTTACGGGCATATTATCAAAATTGGTCGTATTAATAAAAACAGTATAATCTTGTGAAAGGGCGATCCATTCTGGTTTTGTAAGCTTACCTGTAAATATCACGTCCACGTGTAGTTTGTTAGCCAATGCTATAACCTCAGCCAACGATCCATCTGCATCGGGTCCTACCATACACAAGGAGGTCTTTATACCTTCGTCTTGCAATGCTTTAAGGATTTTTACAGCCAATGTCGGATTGTAAATGTTTGAAAAAGCACGCACCCAAAACAGCTTGACCTCTTGTAAATCACGTTGTTTAAAAACGTATTGCTGTAATTCTATGGTGTTAGGAATATAAATAATGTTTGAATAACCAAATGCTTCAAAAGCTTTCTTCAAATATTGTGAGGGCGACACATTCTTATAGGCGTTATTAAAAATGAGTCGACAAAATAAGGGGTTTTCTCTCAGGCGTTTTGGTAGATTGCCGCCATGAAGAATTGGAATGTACTTTAATTTTAAAATTCTGCATAACTGGGAAACGAAAAAAGCATAGAAAAAATTTAAGGTACTATAGGTGTCTATTAAAACAACATCCACTGTTTGTCTCAGTTTAAAACAAGTCCATAGCATATCCAAAAACCGAACAAACTTATTAGTCTTTGCAGAGGCATAAAACACCTGATACCCTTCTTGCTTAAGTAAAGGGCACAGGATATCTATAGAAGTTAGGTTCCCTGGCTTACTGCTTAACTTGTTTCCTATGTAAAGGATGTACTTCATAAGTTATATGTAATAAAGCCAAAGCATAAATGAATGCAGGAGCTGCTATGCGCATTGAAGAATGATTAATAGTCGCAAACCAAAAACATAAAAAAGCATAAAAATAATAATTGCTTTTATCCCTGGTTCTAATATCCAAAGGTTTAAAAATCAAAATTAACAAGATTATAATACCTAAAATGCCATGTTCAGCTAAAGTTCTACTTACTTCATTATGCGATGTCACTCCTTGTCCCTCTATTTCAAAACGCATATCTTTAGCGCGGCTAGAACCTATTCCAAAAAAAGGACTAGTAATAAACCCTTCTAATTCATTCATAAATAGAGTACCACGACCAGTTGTTACATCTGTTTTTTCTCTTCCTAAATGATCTTTATTACTATACCTTAAATCTATAAATCCATCTGTTTGATAAGAGCTAATAACCCAAGTAGCCATCAAACTAAAACTCAAAAGCATGAACATCATAAAAACTTCATTTTTCTTGCGCCTAGAAACCTTAAAAAAATATATGAATAAAAAAGCTACAATAGTAATTATGGCTGTAACCACCCCACCACGACTAAAAGTAACTATCGCCCGGAATGAAATTAAAATAAGCAAAACAGTATTTAAAACCTTTAAGCCCAAAGTAGGGGATTTTGTAAAAAGACGAGTTGTCAAAATAAACATCCCCAAACCCAAAGCCGTTGCTACTTGATTGGGGCCAAACCCACCAGAAGCTGCTCGATTAGACTCTGTACTAGATAATACATCCCTAACACTTGGGTTATAAAAAAATATATAGGCAGTTAAAGAAATAATAGGTAAAAGCACATACAATAACACTTCAGACAATTGGTTATTGGATATTTTTTTTTCATACGTAAATAAGGATGCTATACCTAGACATACTGGGCCACTCAGCACAAAGGCAATATTAGTTCTAAAATGGGCATCAAAACTTAAAGTTGTTGATGCTACAAAAATAGAAGGAACTAAAAACATTAAATAAATAAAATAAGGGTACGCTTTACCAGAAATGCCTTTATAATACATGCCCATCATCATAAACAAAATGACCAAATACTTTGAAGCCTCATAAGATATATTTGCTTTAGTCATACGTAGAAGCACTTCAGCTCCTACAAAATAAGCACACGCTTTTAATATTTCAAATATTTTTAAAGCATTTGGTGATAATACAATACGGTAAATAAAAAATATCAAAGCCAAACCAAAATAAAGTTTTCCTAATGCTTCATTAAAATAGATAAGTATTCCTATTAAAACATGCAGTATTATGGCGCCTATATATGTAATATTATAATTCAAAAACTTCTATATAATTATAATTTTTTTTTAAAAGTAAATATAAAATAATCCCTGTTTACAATTGGATTTATATTTAAAGAATATGCCTTGAAATGAAGACAAAGAAAATCTTTAAGAAAACCTTTAACCCTTAAGAAAATATTTTTTTATAGTCGTCCAACGGAAATCGATAATGATAACTACGTTGCATAACGAAAATCAAAAAATGAATTACAAATATTGGAATATAGGGTCTGGTAAATTTTAAAAATCTGTCATAAACACTGTTTCTATAATCACAAATTAAAAATGGGGCAATATTAGGATTCAAATAGTTATTTTCAATTGTTGTTATTTTCACAACATCGTCAATATAAAAAGACTCAAAATGTACCTCTTTATTAGCACGTTTAAGTTGATAGACTTCTATAACAGATAAAGGATTTTTCATATGATCATAAAATAAAAAACACCAATACACATCCACCAGCAACCATTTACCTAATTCCTTACTATATATTTCATTAAATGAATGCCCTCCAAAGTCTTTGTTAAAAGGAGCGCTCGTAGTACCCCATTCACGTACATATATATTGTTAATGACACAAAAATTATTAAATACCTGGGCTATATCACTACAAACACCTCCTTTGCCAGACAACATGGTATGCAAAGATTTTGCTGAAGGTTCACTTAAACCGGGACCTCCCTTAATGTTTGTTTTTAACCATAAGCTTATTTGTTTAACAATATCAATATCTGCATCTGGTTTTCCTTTCTTAAAAATAAGTTTATTAATTTCGAAAAAGTACGAAGGAATATTCTCTTTAGTATTTAGTTGATTGTAATGAAAGCTTTCAATCTCTTCTATATTAGAGTTTTTAGATAATAAACGAAACCTCGAAAGATATAGAAAAGGATGGCGTCTAATTGCTTTTTGAAGTTTTTTTAATATCATTAACTAATTGTCTTATATAAAATTAGCTCTAAAAATATCACTTATTTTTTTGATAGCCAGTTATTATTATGCAAAAAACAGCTAAATTAAAATTTCGTTTAGCAGATGTTTATTGTAATACGAATAACTAAATTGCTCAATAAATTCCAGAGAAGTTGTTTTTATGTTCAAATATTCATGTGGTTTTAAAATAAATATAGCAGAAATACAATTTTTTAAACTGGATACATTAAGCTGCTTCAACAAAAAACCATTCTCATTATTTTTAATATAATGGCCAAGGGATGAAATATCAGAAACTATTGGGATACATCCGTAATTCATCGCTTCTGCAATAACCTTCGGAAAACCTTCGGAAGCCGATGGTAGTAAAATGACATGAGATTTTTTATAAATATCATGAACAGCAGCTCTCGATAAAAAACCATGAAATTTAAAATCTATACCACTATCTAAAACTTTGTTTTTATATTCTTGCTTTGCTTTTCCATTGCCAACTATATGAACAGTCTTCACTTTTAATTTTTCTTCGCTAGATAGTTTTTTAAATGTTTCAATTATTAAATCAAGCCCTTTGGCTTCTTCCAACCTACCAACAAAACAAAAACTAATCGCTTGTTTAGTTAAATCTTTATTTCTCATAATTGTTTGGCCTTGGCTAATTTCATCTTCAGTCAAACAAGGATTTTCAAAAGTCAAACAATGGTTTGGTTGGTCTGGCCATCTGCCATTAATTGTAACGGTTCGCTTTTGTTTCTTTAGCAACCAACGCTGAAAACTATAAGCTAACGGTGCATTATGCTGCTTCCAATTACCTGCATATTTAAACCATCCTTTTTTAGTACAAAATAAAATCAAATACGGAATAACATATACACCAATGCCTGTAGGCGCTCTAAATTGAAAATAATCCGTTTGATCAATGGCTTTTTTTATTGTTTTTAATATTTCTGGAGCTTTAAAAACTATAGCTAGTTTATCTCTAAGGCTTGTTCCGCCAACTGCTGGTAATGCTATAAATGTAATTTTATTAGAAACATAAGGTAAAGCACTTAAAGGTGCAGGTGTATTGTGCAGCATCGCAACATGAATAATCGCATCAAATACTCCTAATAAATGGTTAATTTCTGTAATTGTCGAACCCAATCCAACAATGTTACCATCCGTTTTTTTATAATGTTCTGTATGTGAAATAATAGTTAACGTTCTCATGGTAATAAAGCAATATAACGTTTAATAATATCTGACCAGTCATGCTGTGTTGCCCAATGTTTAGATCCTTTTTTATAACTGTCTTTGGCTTGTAATATGTTCGCTATACTTTTTATTAGTTGCTTCGTATTTCCAGTATCTATTAAAACACCGGAAACATTAGGTTTTATAGCATCTTCAATGCCACAATGCTTTGAACCAATTGCTGGAATACCTAAAGCATTTGCTTCTAATATCGCAATACCAAAACCTTCAACATCACCTGTTTCGCTTTCCGAACTTAACATCACAAAAATATCTGTAACATTAAGTATTTGTTTTAACACTAAATCTGTAACACTCCCATGAAACGTAATATGCGTTTCCACTCCCAACAATTTAGCCTCTTCAAGAAAAGTATCAGCCTCTGTTGGAATGCCAACACAGTGATAATGTAATTCTGGAAAAATTTTTATAAGTTCGGGCAACTGCTTAATAACATTTAATTGTCCTTTTCTTGAACTT
Source organism: Gaetbulibacter sp. M235 (assembly GCF_043876835.1). NCBI lineage: Bacteria > Pseudomonadati > Bacteroidota > Flavobacteriia > Flavobacteriales > Flavobacteriaceae > Gaetbulibacter > Gaetbulibacter sp. M235. The sequence goes on along the minus strand of NZ_JBAWJZ010000002.1, from coordinate 473,496 downwards.
ACTCTGCCTACTGTGGTTAAAACGGGGTTGCCTTGTAAGGGCATTTCTTCTAAATCATGCGTAATCCATTGTTCTAGTTGTATGCCATTTGGTATAACAATAATTTCTCTTTCTAAATGCTGCATTAAACTTTTTGTATAATGGGAAACGGCTACAATGGTATCAAATTGCTTTAAGGCTAAATCTATAGAGTGTCTTAACAGAAAGGGGTTAAAGTTGACTTCAGAACCATGAACTATGGCTAACGTTTTGTTTTTATGAAACAGACTAACAAAAGCAACATTCCAAAGTGAAAACTTTCCAGTCGCTAGCACATGAGATGCATCATTAAAACACTTAAAAGTGACCGCTAATCGTTTTAAATACATTCTAAATCGCAAGGAATAACGCTTTATCCTAACAACAGCAAAAGGTAAAGTGGCATCAAATAGTGCTTCTTCCTCACCTGTTAACGAACGTTGATCTGCAATAACTCGTACACTATAGTTTTCTTTAGATAAATACAAGGCTAAATGATACGCATGATTGCCTATCCCTCCGGGTTGAGGTGGGAATTCTGAACTCACAATAAGAATGTTTTTTTTTACAGAACTCATTCTAATATTTTTATTAAAGGCCCTTCCCCTATTTTTTTACTTGCCAATTGCCAAGACCTATAAACTTGTACAAATACGATTGGTAAAATTATAAATGAAATAATCCCTCCAAAAACTAGCATGAATCTATTTCTTTTAAAACGATAGGGCAATATAGACAATGGAATTGATTTTAGTAATTCATATCTTGATTGCACATTCCCAAAATAAGTACGGAAAAAATAAAGAACACTTGGAATAGGCCTAGGGGCAAAAAGCTTTGTTGGTCTAAAGGCATCCCAACTACCCATTTGGCGCAAACCACCAGTAGAAACTTTTAAATGTAAGCGCTTTGCATAGGGATTAGATATGTTTAAAAAACCATTTAAAAAAGCTCTTAGCCCAAACTCACCATCTCCCATGCGTTCCTTCTCAAATTGCCTATCAAAAAGACCAATTGCTTTAAACACCTCTTTTTTAATAAGCACATTACCAGTATCTATTTGATCTGAGACTCGAAATAAAGAATATTTCTCGGGTATTTCTGCACCAACAACAGATAAGGATATTCCCGAAGAGATATCAGCATTAAAATAATCTAAAGTTTTTAAATGCGCTACAATCCAATCAGGATCAATTAACGAATCATCATCATATAACAGGATATAATTGCCTTTAGCAACCTTTATCGCTTCATTTCTTGCCTTCCATAAGGCTTTCTCTTCTTGAAACCAATATCTTAAATCCAATTTCCACTCCTTGTAAAAGTCTGCTCTAAAATCGTCTGTTTGATCCACAACAATAACTTCAAAATTTTTATAAGTCTGTAGCTCTAAATCCCTTAAAACATCTTTTAAATAAGTATACCTGTTTAAGGTTGGGATTACCACAGATACCAAAGGTGCAGATTTTAACAGGTTACTTTTAAAATCGTTATAGGTGCTATAGTCTATTGGCTTTTCAGTATAAATAATTCGCTTTACGTTTCGGGTTTTAAAAAACCCAACAATATCTTTAATTGGATTTTGAAAACTCAACAATCTGAAAACAAATACATAAAATACCCATGCTTTATTAAAATTTTTTCTAATAAAGCGATAATTGTCTTGTATAGATACTTTTTCAAAAACAGAATAAGTTGGTGTTTTCCCAATATAACCTCTTTGAATGGCCTGCCATGACATATCATATGTTTGTGCAAGTATAGATTCGTAACCGGCATCCCTAATTAATTCATTAATAATTGAATCTGGCAATAAATCAACATTAGGAAATACAAAACTTCCTGCTTTTGTGCGAAGTTGAAAATAATGTGTTGGCTGCAAATATTTTAAAAAACTAAAAGGCATATTAAATTCTATAATAAGTTACTAATTCCACACACATAATACATTGATTATTTCTATTTAGTCCTTTCTTTTAAGAGTAAATTTTTAATCTTTAAATAAATCTCATTTTTGTTAAAGTTTTCTCTGTATAAATTTCTGAATTTTTCCTTTTCAATACCATGACCAATAAAATAAGGAATTAATTTATCTACAAGTGACTCAACAGATTCTGGATTAAAAGTAATGTTTTCTAGTATGTCTTTGTTATCTTTAATAAACATTAAGGCCCCAAATCTAGACGACACTATAACTGGAACTCCTAAAGCCAATGCTTCAATTAACACCAGCCCAAAGGCTTCATGTAAACTTGGTAAAACAATAATATCCATGCTTTTATAAAAATTCACCATTTCCCCAGGGGAAAGCGATCCTATAAAAGAAACTTCGTCTGTTAAATTTAAGTTTAACACCAATGTATTCAAACTGTTTTTATTATTGCCGTTTCCAGCAAAATATAAATGAAACTTATGGTATTGGTTTTCCTTTATTCTTGATAAAGCCTGTACTACAATATTTTGATTTTTATGAGTTGTTAATCGTCCAGGACAACCGATCTTTAAAATGTCAGAAGAATTATAAATTTTAGTACTAACATATTCTTTCTGCTCTGAAATGTTTGTCCAGAAAGGCACCACTTCAAGCTTTGGTTTAGGTACTTTATAGACTTCGTTTAGCTGAGTCTCAGTAATAAAAGAATTAGCAATAACGGTATCTGCTAATTTTAAAAATTGTTTTTTTATAAAAATATTTTTGAAAGAAGTATTCATTTGCTCATTTAAGGAATGAAACCAAGTAAGATTATGTCTTACGCCTAATAATTTACCAAAAAGTAACGCAGGATTAGAATAACTAAAATTTGAAAGAATAACATCTGGTTTTTCGCTTTTTATAGTGGTATAAACGTTATAATAATTAGTGAAATAACCTTTTTTTTTCTTTACAATTACTTTTACACCATCTATAATACGTTCACTAGCAGATGTTTTCCAAGAAAAGTTAACTACTTCATATCCTTCTTGAGTTAGCTTAACAGAAAGCTCATGAAAAAAATTGGAGAGGTATCCTTGATTATAGGTATGAAATAAGAGTATTTTCAAGAGTGCTTTTAATAGTTTTTTTTAAAATTCCAATACAGAGAACGTAAATCTCGATATAACTTATAGTTTGGTAATATCCTTTTACTATGATGTCTTTCATGAGGAAAATTTTCATTAGGCAAATTCTCAATACCCAAAAAGTAGCATAAAGCTTCATAATTAAAATTTTGTTTCGGCTCCATTAATAAGAAATTATTCTTGTCACTAAAAAAATTTAAAACGTCCATATTATGCTTGTTGTAAATGGCCTTGTATTCTTTTTCATAGCCTTCGGCACAAGGTACTCCATAAATCTTTTTATGAAATGGAAATCTAATACTTCCAAAAAATCTAACTACACTATTAAACCATTCTTCACTATCTCTATATGTGAGAATAAACTTAGCTATAGGATATAACTTATATAAATTTTTATAAATTAATGGCCAAGGCATTTCTTGTACAGCATCCCATTTTTCCAGTTTAGTTTCTATATATTCATTTAAATCTTCTTTATTTTTAAACTTCAATAAATTCTTATCAACACCGCATACCTTAAAACCCAGTTGCTTTAAAGCCAATTCAAGTGATGTAGTTCCCGTTTTATGAAACCCAATAACAAAAACTTTAGTTTTCATAAGTGTCTAATGTTCTATTCTCATCAAAGGGTTGAAGGCATTAAAAAACAGGCTTTTGTTTAATTTTTTAATTAAGAAACTATCTTGTTTATTTACACAAATCCAGTTTTTATTTGATCTTACTTTAAAATCGTTCAAAACAACTTTATGGATTCCTAAGCGTCCTATATAAAAACAAAAATAATTCAGAGAAACTAAATAATCATAGAGTTCAATTAATTTAATTCGCCCTCTCTTCTCTAAATAAGATTCATTAACTTCCAAAATTAATACAGGTTTATTTTTTTTTATTAAATCTTCTCCTCCCTTTAAAACATGATACTCAAACCCTTCAACATCTATGGCAAGTAATGAAATTATTTCGTTTGTAAATTCAGAATCCAAAGTAGTTACTTCAAACTCTTTAGCAGATTCGGAACTCTTTTGATGAGTTATATAACCTGAACCTGAATTGTTACCAGAAGGTATGTTAAAAAAAGTTCGCCCTTTTTTATTAGATACAAGACTATTGTAAATATCAAGATTCTGTATGCTACTTTTATTTTTATTTAGAATAAGAGATTGTACATTTGAAGGAACAGGTTCAAAAGCAAAAACTTTTGAATCATACTTTCTTGCGATATCACAAAAGGATATAGTTTCAGTACCTATATTAGCTCCAACTTCAATAATATTACCAATTTTATGAGCTAAAATTTTGTTGGTCAAAACAATATTTCTCCAATCAAAATAACCGTGAACACTAAATATAAACGCATGAAAATCAGATGTATTTCCAAAAAAATAACTTCCTGTAAAACTTTTCTTAACAAAATCTATGTTTAAAACCTCTCCTTCAGAAATTGAAATAATTTTATTACGAATCGTCTGCGAAATTATAGGAGGTAAAAATGCACATATCAACTTTGCAAATTTATATTTAGTAATCATACATCATCAGGTCTCTAAAAAATTTAAAATTTCGGTATTAGTCTGCTCATAAACTTCTTTATATCGATACTCATAGCCTTCAGTACAAGGTACTCCATAAATCGTTTTATGTAATGGTATTCTAATACATGCAAAGTAAGTTAACACACTTCTAATCCATGTATTAGTATCTTTAATAGTCAAGATATACTTGGCTTCAGGGTAAATCTCATAAAGTTCTTTATAATATAAAGGCCAGGGCATATTTTGCACAGCGTCCCAGGAATCTATAGTTTTTCTTATATACGTTTTTAAGTCGTCCGAATTCGTATATTTCATTAAGTTTTTATCCCCTCCATAAACACGATATCCTAAAAACTGTAAGGCATGTTCTAAAGAAGTCGTTCCCGTTTTATGAAACCCAATAATAAACACTTTTTGTTTCATGTTTTATTTATAACCAATAGCAATTAAATGTGCGGTTTCTTTCGAAGTGTTTTCTATGCCTTTAGATTGAAACCTGTTTACAATATTAGAATAAATAGATTTTAGGGTTTGCAGTGGTCTTTTCAAACTATAACTTTTTAAGCCTTGTACACGATACGTTCCGGTCTTTACACCATAATGCACATCTACTTTATCAAAATAGGTTTCTAACAAGGTTTGCAATTCAAAGCGTGTATAGTGCCTCACATGATCTGGATTTTTATTTGGCCCTTCATTTTTAATATAGTCACCATTGGGTGTCGTAAAATAGGCCCAACCTCCCTTTTTTATAACTCTTGAAATATGTTCTACAAAAACATCATCGTCTTTAACATGCTCAATGACCTCAACACAAATTAAAGCATCGTAAGATTCATCCTTTAAAGTGGATTTTGTCATATCTTGAATTATAATTTCAGAAATATTACTCCTCCTTTTTTTAATAAAAGATAAGATACTATCTGTTAAACCTAAATTTAAATCTTCTTTAGTACCACGTTCTTGAGGTACATCCAGCAATGTAATATCAGCCGGAATGTTTATGGTATAGGGTGATTTGCGTCCTCCAACATCTAATATTGACATTTTCGCCGTCCCCCTTTTAATATAGGCTTTTATAAGCTTTTTTATATCGTTTCTTACCGTTACTAGATGGGTTGGCATAATCGGAAAAGTAATCCATCGAATAAATTCGTAGTTTGTCATATAACCTTCTCGTATGATATTTTATTATCTAAAACTACAATATTAGACATAATGAATTAAAAAATATTAAAGTTTAATTAAAAGCTGTTTCTATTTTAATCGTTATAAAAGCCAGCAAAAGCTTTATTCTGGCTTTCCAAATTAAATTCTTGTCTCACACGACTAATGGCAGCTTCTCTAATATTTTGTTTTTCTTGTGAACTCAAAAGAATCACTTCTTCAATTTTTTGTGCCAATAGTTTTGGTTGTCGTTTTGGCACTACCCAGCCCGTTTTACCATCCAATACATTTTCAGCTAAGCCTTCGGCATTAGACACTATACATAATAAACCCATAGCTTGAGCCTCTAATACGGCATTGCAAAACCCTTCCTGAATACTATACTGCAAATAAATATCTGTGTTCTGTAAATGTTCCTTAACCTCGTCATGATTGAGCTGGCCCTTAAATTCAACGTTGTGAATTATCCCTAACTGATGGGCTGCAAAAATAAGGCGCTCTCGTTCCTCACCATCACCAATTATAGTAAGTGTAAAATCAATGCCTTGTTTTTTTAATAGAGACAATGCTTCTAAGGTGTACTCCAACCCTTTTTTCCAATGTAAGCGCGCTACCGTGGTTAGCCTTAAATTCTTATCTGACCTAAGAACACTTTTGTTTTTAAAAAAATGAACATCTATAGCTGGAGTTATAACTTGAATAAGCTTTTCATTAACCTGATAGGCTATAAGTGTTTGTTTCATTTCTTGAGACAATACATGATATTTTACAGCTTTAGTAAATAACAGATCATAACAGTTATTGTGCTTTAAAGGGGTAAGATATAAGTCTGAACCTCTAAAACTCACCGCCATTTTAGCGCCAATGGCACAAGCCACATTCTCTCTTTTTATAGCATGCATACCAAATCCAAAATGCAACCAATCCAAGCTTTTTGTAAATAAAAACTGATTGAGAATGATGTTTTTAATTCTATGAGTAAACGAAATGTCATCGCGTTTATCGAGTTTGTAAAGATTAATGGATTTTTTGGGATATAGAATAAAAGCTTTAATTAGTGAACTAAAACCATTAATTAAAGCTGTAAAAGTATTGCCATAGAGTTTAGGTGCATAAACTATGTCACATTCAAAATGATAATCGTCTGGTTTTTTATAATCTACAAATAAAATAACACGATAGTTGCTTTTTTGCAGCCCTAATATTTTATTCTTAAAAAACGTTTCAGAATATCCTGGAACATACGACAAAACAAGACCTATAGTTTTTATATGTAAATTTTCAGTTTTCAAATCAAATCAATATTAAAATAGGGTTGTGTATAGATCAAGCATACGGTCTACCATCAATGTCTCGCTATGATTGTTGTTAATGGTTTCAAAAGCATTATTAAGAATTGTTTCTTTCTCGTTATCAGATAGGGTCATCACTTTTTCTATAGCCATAACGATTGCTTCAGAATCTCGAATCGGGACTAAAAAACCATTATATTCATTTGTAATAACTTCTTTCATACCGCCACAATAGGTACTTACAACTAATGTTTTTAAGGCCATGGCTTCAAGAACGACATTGGCTATACCTTCTTCTAAACTAGGCAGCAATAATAAGTCTGATGATTGAATTTGATCAACCACATCTTCAAATGCCAACTGTTTTGCTAAAGTCACATATTGTTCCAATTCCAAATCTTTTATTTGATAAGCCAACTCAATATTATTTTTTCCTCCAACAATAGTATAATGAAACATTAAACCATGGTTCTTCAATAATTTAAAAGCATCTAAAGCATATACATATCCTTTTTTCCAATGAGGTCTCCCAACAGATAGAATTTTAAAAACTTTATTTTTTGTTTTAGGCTGTTCTGGAAATGTTTCTAAATTAACCCCACTATAAACCACCTTAATGTTGTCTCTTATGGCGCCATACTTTTGTGCTTCTAAACTAATGGCTTCACACACAGCATGAAAGGCGTCAACATTAGGAAAATATGTGTTATAAATAGAGGCTAATGTTTTATCTGCTAAAGGAGAGTAATTAATATGGGCGCCTCGTAAACTCACAACCAATTTCATTCCAAATGCTTTAACCCACATCCAGTCATCAATACCTTTGGCCCACTGCAAATGAAAAACATCAGGTTTATAATATAAAACCGGATAAAACTTTACTTTATAATAAAGCGTATTATAATGTTTTTGCTTTAATAATACATCCAATTGTCTTTTGTTCTTTGGCTTAAATATTAATAATAAAATGGAATATTTAAGTAGGACAAATAGTTTGCTCAATCTACCGCTATAGGTCTTATAAATTATGTTTTCTGATGATTGATTTCTACCATTATCCAACCCAAAAACATAAACAATCATTTTTTTTTGGGCTAATCCACTAATTAAACGCTCAATAAAAGTAGTACTGGTGCTAACACCAGAATATATGGCTATTTTATTTCTTTTACTCAACGTGTTTATCTTGATTTTTTGAACATATTCCCTTATATAAATCTGTGTGTGATTTTATAAACCTTTCAATAGAATAATTTGTTTCCACTCGAGTTCTCATTGCTTTTCCTAATTGAATACACTCTTCTGTGCTCATGTTCAAAATACTTAAAATACTATCTTTTAAGCTCTCTACATTATTGGGCTCAAACAAACAATTCTGAAAAGGGTTTAATATATCTTTTACACCACTAACATTTGAACCAATCACAATTTTTCCTGAAGCCATAGCCTCTAAAGGGGCCACAGGAAGCCCTTCACCTAACTCCAATGTTGGAATAACAAATACATCGGCAATAGCATGGTACGGTCTAACATCGGCTTTCTTTCCTAAAAATTGAATTGAAGAAATCCTTTCAGTCATTTTTTTCAATGAACAGGCATAGTCTCCTTTGTCATGTCCAACAATAAGCAACTTTATATTGGGTTTATCTAATGCTACTACTGCTTTTATTAATACTTCTATGCCTTTAACGGGAATTAAATTCACTACCGAAACAATAACAAAATCACTTGTTTTAATATCGAGGTCTTTCAAAAGTGTTATATCTTCTTTTGTTCGAGGAGTATAATAATTGGTGTCAACGCCTAAAGGAATCTCTTCAACTTTTTCAAGAGCTTTTACAGAGTAAAATGATTTCATATCCAAATTGATCGTAATAATTTTAGAACTTAAGGCAGTTCTCCATCTCCAAGCTTTATTACCCCATCCCATAGATTTTTTAGTATAAATCCAAGGAATACCAGCTAATTTTGCTGCTAAAGGTTCTGAAAAATCACTACTCCAGTGCCAGGAATGTATCAAATCAAAATTGTGTTTTCTAAAAAAGCGAATGGTGTTTATAAGCCTAAACGGAAACGTTAAAAATGGACGGTAATTAATGGCAAAAGGAAACAAATGGATTTTTACATGCAACGCTTCAACCTCCTTAAAAAAAGCACCTCCATCATGATAACAACAAATTTCAGGCTCAAAAAATCTTTTGTCCAAATTATTTACTAAATCATATACTACTTTACCGCTGCCTGCTGTATCAAAATTAGGTATAGTAAATAATATTTTGATTTTCTTCTGAGCCATATATATAAAGTATAAATATAAAATTAATTTAGCTCAAAAATGTTTTATTAGCATCTAATAATTGCTTGTTTATAATTACTAAATATTAAATTTTTCCTGAAACAAAGCCAATGTGAGCAACATACTTACAGGATGAGAATAAGTAACCGCATCTCTCTCTTTAAAATTATCATAAAATTCCTTTATGGTCTCTTTTGGAACAAGATCCTTTAATTTCGAATCAAACAACCATGTCTTTAAATGTTTATCATTTTCTTTTCCTACAAATTGCAACTCCCAATTTCTTGAGATATAGGGGTTGCCAATAAGCTCATTAAATGCTCTTTTTAATTTATTGGTTATCTTATATGGTAAATTATAGGGTGACTTATTTAAATGATAAGTATTTAAATTGAAAGGCCTGTTTCCCTGCCAAGTAATCCTTGCTAAATCGGGAGCATGTTGCTTAATATATGCAATCTGTAATTGTCGATTAGCTAAATACTTTTCAGGCACTGAACACATAAATTCAAACATTCTAGTATCATAATAAGGTAATGTTACGGGATGTATGGCATCGAAAACCGATAAATTATTAGATGACCATCTTGCAACAGAATAATGTGTTTTAAAAGCACGCAATTTGGCATTTGTGTTTTCAATTTTAAATGCCTTTAAGGATTCTGTTATTCGAGAAACCATATATTTTTCAAATGTACCGTCCAAGCCCCAAGTTGTCCATAACGAGCTTGCTAATTCAAGCCCTCCCTTTTTTACTAGCATTTTAACAAGTACATCTACTTCTTTTTCAAAAGATAATTGTGGCAATCCAAAGGAGTCAAACATAAGATCACCCATATGTCCTAAAGAAAAAATATCTCCCATGGTTTTAAAACTATCAAAAAAAGCCATCTGTCGCGGATGTGTAAATTCAGAAAAACATTGATTGATTTCTGCTAAGTCTTCTATACAATCCCACAAATAGCCCCTTTTAACGGTAAACGATGTAAATGGAAAATGACAGGCATCAGCAATGTTCTTTGCTATTTTGGTTTCAGGATAACCTCCTTCAAAATCATAACTATACGAGGTTAAATTAGGGTGATTCCTTAAAGCAACAGCTTGGGTCCTACTATCTAATCCTCCAGACAGTGGTAAAATAACCTTCTTATCACTTGTCTGCTCTTTAACAATGGTTTCAAACAAATTGGTGAATTCGCCAAGTGTGGTTTCAAAACTAATGTCTCTGGGGCTATAATGCCATTCAAACCATTTTTCAGAAGAAATTACATTATTTTGGGCATCTAACTGATATTTTTTTCCTGGTGATAGAGCCACTTCATCTTTCCAATAGGTATCTGTATCGAAAAAAAAACCAAAAGCAATAAATAAACAAATAGCTTCAAGGTCTAATTCATGGTTCCCTTCTACCTTAGCTAGGGTATTTCTTATTGGTAGTATAGGTGTTTTAATTGTTTTCATTACAACGGTTTATGCATAAAGTTTGGCATTTTAACTCACCCTACTTTAAATTTAACTCTATGTTAATTTATTACTATCATCTCCAATTTTATCACTAACTCCCAAATGCAGTATTTTTTTTGTTGTGTGCTTTAATTTTCGATACAACCTTATAAAACTAAAATTATACGCTTTACGATGTTTTACATTTTTTTTTATTTTATTATAATGAAAAATTGCTTCTGCCATTATACCAGTTAATTCTTTGTAATTATTAAGCATCGTATTATTTGTAACTCGGTCTTGCATTTCATTCCTTACTATGTTCAAAATTTCATTTTTTGAATACTTTTTTGATAGTGCAAAATAGCTTTTATCTAAACCATACTTATTACAAAAATTAAGATTTGATTCATAAAAATAAGAATCAATATATTCTTTAAGAGGAATTATTAGCGTATTGTTGAAATCAATATTTGTATTAATAATTTTTGAAATATCTTGGAGAATATTATTATCCTCATCTGGACCAGGAACTTTAAATCCAAACTCAAGTGCATTATTTATACTTTCAGTCAAATGAGAGCTAAACTGAGTGTTTGATTTTATATCAATTGATTTATATTTATCTTGAAGTGTTAAATCAGCTTTATTACAGAAGTCTTGTATTAAGGTTTCAGATGAATTTCTATTTGAAAGAATACCAGCTCTCATTTTAACTTTGTACGGAGTAACAAGTTTCTCTATTTGGCCATAAGATTTGCCCCAATCCATTTCTTGAGATGTTAGTAAATTAAAATCGTTTAGGATTGATGAAATTAAATGCCTCTCAATTCCATAAAAATGTAAGGGATTGATTTCATTTTCCAACATTATTTTTTTTGTTAACTTACATACATATGGGTTTCTAAACCCCCATTGATTATATTCTGAAACTACAAAATCTGATGATTTTCTACTAAAGCCAATAATAATAATTTTGGATACTTTGTTTGATGAAAGGCTACATATATTTTTAATTGCGTAGGGTTTTATAAAAAGTGATTCGTGACTTAAAATCAACGAATCATTATTCTCAAGGTTTTTATCTAGAAGATTAATAAAATCTGTATTATCAATTTTATTATTTGAATTTAAACTATTAATCATTTGGGGATTCAGCATTACGAACCTTGTTTTTTGAGCACAAGGATTTTTATAAGTTTCGAAGAACTGTTGAATCGATGATGATCCACATTTTGGAGGACCTACATGAATTATTAATGTTTTCATCTTAGTTTTAATCAATATTGCTCACAACAGGCTTGTATAACATTAGTAGCGTTGTTTAAGTTCCTAATTTAGCAAAAACAAACTGAGTAGAAAATCTGCCAAGAGTTTTGTTAGTATGTTTGTATTAGCCATTAATTTAATTTACTGTTAAACAAATATTTTAACTTTTTTTATTTTTTGATTTAATCTCTTTATAATGGCTAATAGTCTATTTGTAAAAATATCTATTCAATCTCAAAAACAAATCACTGGAGATTAAATTGCTTTTATATAACTTCAAAAAAGATAAAGCTCTTACATAACTGAAATACGACATATAGCTTTTCTTAAAAAACAATTTTAAACTGTTTTGAACATACTCAATAGCTTCCTTATTATCAGAGCGGTTAAAATAACGTATGCATAAATAATAATAACCAGTTACCAAATTTCTTTGGCGCTTATCCAATTGGTAATTATCATCCATATAAGTAATTAAATAATCGACGGCTCCACAAATTACTTGGATGGGCTTTTTATTAATATCTATAGGCACAACATTATAAAAAAAGTCAACTTTATTGTCTATTACTTTATAGTTAGTACTTAAAATAAGGGCTCGAATAAATAACTCAACATCTTGCAGTCGTTTTAAATTAGTGTTAAATTTTCCAATCTCAATAAAAAAATCTTTGTTCCATAAAATAGCAGACGTTTGCCAAATAAATTTTGCTTGTAAAAAGTAATCTAAATAATTAGAATCTGCTGAAGGTGCAGGTTTATTATTTCCTTTCTCATCTAAAAGATTAAAATTCTTAAATACTACAAAATCTTCAACTTCTATTGCTCTGTTACTTACAAAATCATCAGATATAATATCATCGGCATCTAAAAACACCAAATGGTTATAAGTTGCTTGGTCTGCACCAATATTTCTACAAACAGATCCTGTTGTTTTTTCATCATTTAAAACTAACTTAATGTTTGGGCTAGCATATTGTTCAAAATATTGAACTATCAATTCTTTTATAGAAGCATCCGAAAAATCATCAACAATAATCCATTCCCAATCTTTAGAATCTTGCTTCAACAAACAATTATAGATTTGTTTTAATCCTTCAAAGTCGTTAAAATGTGGGGTTATGATACTAATACTCATAATTGTGAATATTTTTCTGCTCTAAAAATTATATTAAAAATATGCTTTAAACTTATTGATGTTTGTAAGTCATAATAAAGACTAAAAAAGCTACATATTATGGTTAACCGATTCTTCTAATATCTGTTGAATACCATTGATATGCTTTTCAAAACTAAAATGAGATTTTATGCGCTCTTTACCTGCATATCCTAGCTTTTTTGCATAGTCTTTATCATCTAATAATTTAATAATGTTTTGACTCATAGCATCTACATCATGTTCTTTACAAAGTAATCCTGTAATTCCATCTTCTATTACATCAGAAATACCCGCATGAAATGTTGAAATTACCGGTAGACCAGAAGAACTTGCTTCTAAAATTGAAATGGGCATGCCTTCCGTATCACCATTCTCGGCAGTTATTGAATGTTGTATGTATCCAATTGATTCCTTAAATAAATTGCATAACTCATTTGGAGATATAACTCCTAAAAATTGAATACTACTTTCAAGCTGATAATGTCTAACTAGGTTTTTACAAACCTCCAACAATAAACCATCTCCACACATTAATAACTTGGCATCAGGGTGCGTTTTTAAGGCTTTTTTAAAAGCCAAAATCGTGTAATAAGGTGCTTTCTTATTAGCAAATCTACCTACAGAAATTAACTGTTTTGATTCGTAACTTGATTCAATGTTAATGAAATTTGACTGTGCAGCATTGGCATTGTAAATTAATTTTTCTCTCGGACAACCTATGTTTAATAATTGATTTTCCATTGCCTTCGAAACAGCAATTATTTTTGAAGCATACTGAAAGACTTCTTTGTAACTATTATGTTCTTTTATAATTTTTCTAACTGTGGCATCAAAACCATGAAAATGAACCACTAAGGGCAAATTAAGATATTTAATTGCAGGTAAAATATGATCGGCGTGAATTCCATATTCTACAAGCACAACATCTATCTTATGTTTTTTTAATGATTTAGATAATAACTTGACTAAAACGAATGAATTATTTTTTTTAAATATAATTTTAATTGCTTTTAATAGTTGTTTTTTTAATTTACTTGCTAATGGTGGATGGTTTTCAATTGTAATATCTTCACCTATTCCATAATAAAAAAATATATTTCCTTTTAAACCTTTTTTATGTGCTTGAATAAATGTCTCAGAATAAGGATCCTTATTAGGTGAAAACAGCGCTATATTAAAATTATTTTCCATTCTTTTATATATGTTCTTATGAAAAAATTTGATACTAGTTTTAATAGCCTAGTAATTTATACTTTATACCATTTATAAATTATTTACTTTTCTAAAAATACCCACATAATTCTTTGGATACCCACTTTTAGTATACTTAACTTTCACTTCTAATTTGTGGAAAAATATTGACAACCCCCAGCTAAATATTTTCAAAAAGAACATTATTGGACTCATGAAGTAGCCCATAATTCCCTTTCCCAAATCTTTAGGATTGGTTGGTAAGTATATTGCCATTCTATTTAATTGATAACCTATGGTTCCAAAATACCCTTCCAACCAATCCAATCGTTCAATTTCAAAACCTGACTCAGAAAACATTTTTTTTAAACTAAATTGAGTATATCTAAAAAAATCATATGGAATTTCATGTTCTTCATAGAATAAAGGTCCTGTGTAAATAATTTTACCATTGGATTTTAAAACTCGATTAAGCTCTCTCAAAACTTTATTCGGTTCTGGGAGATGCTCCATCACCTGATTAAATAGGATATAATCAAAATGGTCATTTTCAACAGGTATATTTTTTAGATCACAGACATAAGTTGATTGAGCGTACTCTTTGTCTACTTTTTCAAAATCAGCAGATTCATATTGAGCATGCTTCAATAAATGTTTATAAAATTGGGATCCTGCACCCGCATCTAACACGATGGATTTTTGGGGAATAGACTTTGCAAAATTCCTGTTTTCCTCATAAAGTCTAAAGCGAGAAGAATTGAATAAAGACAGTCTTTTTAATAATCTAATCATAAGTATTTAAAATTATGTTCTACTTGTTGACTAGCCTCAAAAATTATATTATCAATTTTTTTTAGATAGTTATTGTAATCATCTATGAAATAATCAACTTTAGTATTCCACACATCTAATTCTTCTTTATATGAAAAACAATAATCATCTAACCCTAAAGATTTAAAAATCCCTAAACTCTTATCTTCATAAGCAATATTTAATGCTGGAATCCCTGCTAACAATGAAAGTATGGCCCCATGTAACCTCATTCCAATATATCCGTCTTGTTTACTTAAAGTTACTATTAATTCGTCTAGTGAAAACTTTTCTTTTAATACAACACATGTTTGTTTCATTTCAGCTGGTAATAAATCAACTACTTTCTCAGCATATTTTGAATCATCCATATAGTCTTCTACTCCTTGACAAGTTGAAATAAAAGTTAATTGAAAGCCTTCATTTAATAGCTTTTCGCATAAAGAAGATGCTTTCTTTAAATTCTCTTTACTCTTATCCTCATACTTCCAAACTCTAAAATTAACGGCAATACTTTTCAATTTTTTGTTTAAATCTACTTTCTTAGCATACTCTTTATACAGATAAAAAGCAATATCGTTGGCAACCACTACATTATTACAATGATAGCCAATTGCTTTTAAATGGCCTAAAGAATAGGACTCTCTCAATATAACTTGCTTTGCATTATTAAAAACATGATTTAGCATTGCAAAATTTTCAATTTTCCAAAATGGCCCAACAGATTGAGAAAATATATAATATGGTTTTTTTAAATGGGAGTGAATAAAATCTAAGGTATCAACTCTTTTTTTATATCCATAAAAATCATGAAAATAACCTCCTGCTGAAACAATTACTTTATCACATTGTAATAAATGTCGATAAACTCTTTTTTCACTTTTAGATGCAAACATTCTAGAAAGAGTACTAAAGTATGAAACCTTAAAGAATTTATTCAATAAATGTCTGACACGTTTTTTAACTTTAAAAGTAAAGTAGTCTTTAGCATTTGGAGATTTTAAATAGGTGTATTCCCAATCCCAATCTAATTCTAAGTCTGGAAAAAACTTCTTATATAACTTAGGGTTATCACATAAAACCAAAATAGAAGAGTTTTCAAAATACTTTTTTAACCCCAATAATGTCGCTTTTAGTAGAGCCTCATCGCCTCCATTAATTGGTACTGCATTTATAATTACTATTCTCGTCATCAAATGCTTAAGGGCAGATTATTTTTAAAAAAATTATTTTATTTTTTAGGTATGTATAAAAATGTTTGAATTCTACTCTCCCTCTATTAATATTACTTATGTTTTATTATTCAAATAAAACATATTTTCTTTATTTCAATAAGCTTTTTGCTTTACAATATAATTTAAATTTTGTCCTGATTAAATTTAATGTAATTAGTGATTTAAAAAAACTCCTACGGTAACTTTCTAATATCGTTTTCCTTAATGTATTGGCCAGTTCTATTGAAAAATATTTTTTGCACATCAGGTAAGTATGAACATCCAACATTAAAGTTCTGCTACCAACATCTCTCGATCCCCCGGTAGTCGCCCCTATATGATACAATTTAGCGTTGGCATTGTACCAGGTCATATAACCTTTATTAAAAAGCCTTAAAGCAAGATCCCTATCTTCCCCTGCCCCAGTAGGATCAAATTGTTCATCGAATCCTCCAATTTCATCAAAAACGTTTTTTAATATAGCCGAACAACATCCTGGAAATGAAATACAGATTCTAGATGTGTTAGAGTTTGGGTTTCTAGTTAATGCTTTTATAAAATTGTCAACTTTATAATTAAAATAATCATTGTTATTTGACAAATAATTTCCATTAATATCACAATTTGCACCTGCAACAGCAGCAAATTTATCATGTATTATAGGATGTGTAATTTCACGAATAAAATTCGGTTCAATTCTGGCATCATCATCTAAAAAAACTAAAATATCACCTTGAGCTTCTTTCGCCCCAATATTTCTAGAAACACAAGGTCCAGTTGAATCCAATACGATATGCTTACAATTTTTAATTTCAATTGGGTTTTCCGATTGATCTACAACAAGTATTTCAAAATCAGAAATATCTTGGTGTAATAAATCCTCAACTAGTTGATTAATATAATGTATTCTATTTCTAGTAGGAATGATAACACTTATATTCATGTTTTAACTTTTATTTACTACTCATTTTAAAATACTTATCGCTTTCTTATTAATTTTTCTAATCTATAACTCCTAATATGAATACTCAAAACAACTTTTAAATAACAAATTAACAACCCATATTTAAAAACTCCTATATCTTTATAATACTTTCTAATGCCTTTTAAAATAAAATTATAAGTGTTTTTATCTTCATTATCCATTGCAAGAAATAACAGGTTTAACAACGCTTTATAAATAAAATGTATCATGTCTCTATCACCGATAGTTATAACGCGTTTAAGATTTTCATATTCAACATAACTTTGCGAAAATCTATTTTTAAAATTATAGCTTCCTATTTTATCGCTCCCAATAGAATTATCATGTTTTCTGTATAAAAATAATTTGTCATCAACATATACATACTCATCTGCTTTTAAATTAAAAAGAAATCTATGAAAAAAATCGGTCTCTTGGGCATCTGTTAAATTAACATTGAACAACTCTCTAGAATTTAAGGCTGTTCTTTTAAATAAAATGGAAGGTGTCAATACATCCGATTTTCTTAAAGTAAATGCTTTAAATAAATTCCCTTCATTAAAATATGCTGTTGGTCTTAAAATATTCAATTTAGGGTCTGTTAAAAATCCCGAACAAATAATGGCCTTTATATGTTCTGAATGTAATAACTGCATTTTTTTTTCTATAAACTCCTTCAACATGATATCATCACTATCAAACCAATTAATATATGCTCCTTTACTTACTTCAAATCCATAATTCCGAGCTGCATTCCCTCCTCTTGGCAAATCTTTTGGTCGATGATGATATTGAAACCGGGTATCTTTTTTACAATAGGCTTCTAAAAGTGCCATGGTGTTGTCTGTTGAGCCATCATCTACTACAATACACTCCCAATTAGTATAGGTTTGGGCCAATATAGAATCTAAGGTTTCACCTATTAAATGCTCACGGTTGTAGGTAGGGATAATAATAGAAACTAAAGGCGTTTTCATCTTTTAATTATAGATTCAATAAAAATAGCATAATAATACAGGTTGAACAAACCAAAATCATGAATGAATCAATTAACCCGTTGCTCTTTTTGAATAATCTAACCCAATCGAATGTCAGTTCGAGTGATTTTTGATAGAAAATTCGAACTGACAAATTTTATTCAAAATACACAACGGCTAATTATTTTTTAGGAAATTAAAAAAGAATAGGGTTCTATTAAGATTTGAAAAATTTATTTACTACAACTCGTATCTGAAATTTAAAAAATTGCAAAACATAAGCATTTGTTAAATAAAATTTACTTAGTAAAAACCAAAATCTAAATGAAATAGTATTGGAACGATATACAAGTTTTTCATAATATCTAAATAATTTGTAATGCTGTTCTTTTTTAAACTTGTTGATAAACTTTTCAATAATTAATGTAAAATAAAGATATTTCGCTTTTAGTTTTTGTTCTTCTCTATAGCCTTTTCTTGAAATACTTTCAGAAGAAATTCTTATATAGGCAATGGCTTCGTTTATGGTATAAATATTTTTAAACTCTGTAAATTCTAGCCATGCAAAATCATCAACTCCCCAAGCTAATGGAAAGTCTCTAAAGCCATGCTTTAAATAGGCTGTTCTTTTAAATACATGCTCTGAAAGAGAGCTTCTGGAGGAATTAAAAATATTGCGGTAAAACGAATCTGGGGACGTTTCAATTTTAGGATGCATAAACACTCTTGATAATTTATCATCCATTTTATCAATTTGAGTAGCATATCTAACTACATGTACGTTAGAGGCATGTATGTCTCCAATCTGCTTGTAAAACTCTTCAATAAAATTTGCACTAATATAATCATCATCTCCTAATAACATGATCCATTCTTCATTAGCTGACAGATCAATACATCTTTCCCATTGTTTAACTAATGATACATTTCCTATATTAGAAGCAAACCTTTTATATACAAAATCAAATTGATGCTTATAGGTCTCCAACAATGCCAAAGGGTTTGTAGGGCTTGCATCATCACCAATATAAACTTTAAACCGTTTATCTGTTTGATTTGCCAACGAATCTAAAGTAGCATTAAAATAGGAATATTTATAATAAGGAATAACTATCGCTAGCATAATTTTTAAAGGTTATTATTTAAGTCTTTTCTAAAATACCAATCATCCCATTTTGAAATGCTGGAATACTTTCTAACATAACCTTTACTCGTTAAAAGCTTATAAATATTTTCTCTATCAGAACTATAATTATGCTCACAACTTATTATATTAAATTGATATTTGCTAAAATCAAAATTCCTCAATATATCATATTCACTTCCTTCAGTATCAATTGATAAATAATCAATTGTTTTTGGTGCATTATATTTTATTAACAAATCCAATAATGAAATTGTATTTACATTATAATTCTTACCATTTTCTCTTAATTTATAATTATTATCAGAATTACTAAAAGTATTAATTGTAGATAATTCCGCAATCTCAACTTGATTAAAACTAATTGTTGAATTAGAATCCTTCCAAACACAATCAGTTTCAATGTTGCATTTTCTATTTCTTTTTAACTCTTCTTGCCAACATTTTGCTGGTTCAGCTAATATACCATCCCAAAATAATTTTTTTTCTAATAAATAGGTATTACTCAAATCAATTCCATTTGTTGCACCAAATTCAACAAAATATCCTCCTTGCTTAAAATTTAATTCAGTTAGCACTACTAAATCTTGATATAATTGTGCCTTTGAATCTTTTACATATGTATTAAATTTAACTCTATCAACTTTCTTTAATCTCTTATTTATTAATTTAATATCATTTTTAAGTTCTTTATACGATTCAAGTTTAGAATAACTAGTTATACCAATATTGAAAATTTTGAAAAATGAATTTATAAATTTAATTAAGGCTTTTTTAATGTACATGTCTTTTTAATCGATTTTTTAATCTTTCTCTAAACAGATAATATTTTTTCTTTAATTTATAAACATCTGGCCAATATGTTTGGGCTATTGGCTTTTTATTTGACTCAATAACATTTATAATATGTTCTAAAACTAGTGTTTTTTCAGTCTCATAATCAATTCTGTCTTTGGCAAAAATGGGCTCTTTTAAAATTTCTAAAGCTAAATCTGGATTGGATTCTATCTCCTCTAACCTTTTAAAAAGCTCTTCTTCCGATTCAAAATCATGGAAATTTATAAAGCGTTTGGTATTAAATTCTAAATCTATCTTTTTATTGCCCCAATAAATTGGGATACAATCCATCAAAATGGGTTCTAATATTTTCTCGGTTGTATAGCCATCAAAAGAGGCGTTTTCAAAAGCTATAACAAATTTGTAATCGTTTATAAATTCCATTTTGTTTTTAACTCTACCGCCCACATTATTTAATACCGCCCCACCAGAATCTATCTGTCTGAACTTCGACAAATTTTCAAAAAATTTTATGCGATCTTTAGCCTTCGGATTAGACACAACCATGCAACAAAATTTGTTCTTTTTTGCCCAAATATTTTTTAATGTTTCTTCATTCTTATTGAGCCAAAAATTTTTATACCCTTTATGGCGCTCTATATATAAAGAATATAAAGGCAATCGAAAATGATTTTTTCTGGAGAGATAATCAAAAGAAAATACAAAATCACTTAAATAAAAATTAGGCCTAAAATTTTCTCCGGTATAGTGAATTCTTTTACACTTATATTTTAAATAATCTTTACCAAAACTTGAGAAAAAAAGTAAATCTGGATTTTCATCGATAACAACAGTATATTTTTGAACTAGTAAATTATAAAAATAATTATCCTTCTTATCGAAATCAGGCCAAAAGTCTGTAAAATTTATCTTTATCTCCATGGTCTTAAAACTTAAAATAATTCTTAAAGCCTCTTTTTATTTTAACTAGTTGTTTAATTAATGGATGGTGCTTTTTTAATAATTTCAACTGTATGTTTTTATTAAGTAGATAAAAATAGTGTTGATAAATTAATGCATCGTATTTTAAGAGATCTGATTTCACATGAATCATGTTAAAATTTGTTGCTTGATTAATATGTAATCTAAATCCAACTAATTTTTCATCCAAAACTGCAATTTTGTATTTTCTCAAAACCCTATTATAAAATTCAAGATCCAATACTTGAAATAGATCTTCTTTATAAAAACCAATATCTTTTACAATCTCCTTTCTGAAAAGTATTACTGTAGGTTCTCCAATTTTATTTTGAGGCCTTTTTAAAAATAATTTAGATTTAAAAATAGATTTGTCTAAATATTGAATACCATCAACTATTGGTAAGTTTAAGTGCTCTTGCAAATCCCCATAGGTCTCAATCCATGATTCTGTTTCGTCATTTAAATAAGTTTTATCTATAATAATGTCTCTTTTGCAAGCTACTAAACCAACTCTTACATTATTTCCGAACACTTTTACCATTTTGGAAATACAAGTTGGATATAAAATATCATCTTGAAACAGAAATTTTATATAACTCCCATTGGCTTTTTTAATACAATGGTTCCAATTAGCTCCAATACCATTTGGGATATGTTTATATATTTTAATTGGAATTTCTGTTTTAGACTTATAACTTTCAATAATATCTAACGTATAATCACTTGAGGCATCGTCCGAAATAATAATTTCTAAATTAGGATAGGTCTGAGCAATGGCAGAATCTAATGCTTCAGCAATAAACTGAGCACCATTATAAGTAGGGATACAAATGGAAACTAAAGGGTTATCCATAAAAATATTTCTTTAACCTTTTTAAAACTTGAACAATGTTTGCTTTATTAGCTTTTGTTAATCGTTTATTCTTTTTTAGTAATTCTTTGTTTTGTTCCAATAAAGAAGGAAAAGAACCAAAATTATGCACATATAATTCAGAATGTTTTATACTTATATATTTAAGAACCTCTTCAAAATCATTTTCAGAAATCTCAACATTTCTTGATGTTTCTTTTATTCGGTAATAAAAACAAACTTTTGGAATTCTATATACTTTTCCGCCATCTTTTAAAAAATTAATCCAAAACTCCCAATCTTCAAGACCTATAGATAAATTTATATCATACCCTCCACTCTTAACAAAATCGTCTTTTTTTATCAGGGCAGAACAAAAAATAATATTATTTCTTAATAACTCCCTAAAAGAATAATTGGGTAATTTCCAAAGCTTATTGTATTTCCCGAAAAATTTGGCCTCACAATAAACAACTTTCAACGCATTATCTTTATCAAATTCTTTTAATCCTAATTCTATATAGCTTGGTGCAATTTTGTCATCTGCGTCCAATGGTAAAATATAGTCGCCATTAGCTTCTTTAATGCCTACATTTCTGGCATGACTTACACCCCCATTTTTAATGTCTATATATTTAAATCGGTTATCCAATTTCAAAAACGTATTTGCCACTTCTTCAGTATGATCAGTACTTCCATCGTTAACAATAATGCATTCCCAATCCTTATAAGTTTGTTTTAAAACCGATTGTAAGGCATCGTCCAAGTATTGGGCCTGATTATAACAAGGGACAATAACAGAAACTTTCATAAAATTAATTTAATAAGCGTTTAAGATAGAGCTTTATTTTATAAACCATAAGTTGCCAATAAAACTCATTTCGCAATACATTTTCACGTTCAAGTCTTACTAAATCAGGCGAGGTACAACTAATACCATCTAAATTAAAGTTGGAGATAACGGCATCAATATACTGATAAGTAAACTTCTTTTTACAGATACCAATCATAAAAAACTTCCAGTCTGAAACTATTTTTAAATCTTCATCATATTCAAAATCAGTAAAACAACGTCTATAAATCAATGTAGCTGGATGGGGCAAAGTGTCTTTCACAAAATACTTAAAATCCAATACCTCAGGATAGGTCTTAATCCATTTGGTATGCGATATCACTTGAATATTACCATAAATAATAGCTCTCGGAAAATCCTTTAAAACATAAGGTTGAAAATGACTCAAAGCATTATTGGAAAAAAAAGAATCGCCACTATTCAAAAACAAAACATAGTCACCTTTGGCAACCTTAACACCCTTATTCATGGCATGATAAATTCCATGATCAGGCTCACTTACCCAATAGGCAAGGTGGTCTTGCTGCTTTTCAATAAAAGCTTTGCTTCCATCAGTTGAACCACCATCAATAACAATATACTCTATGGTATTATAGGTCTGTTCCAAAACACTTGCAGTGGTTTTTTGGAGACCTTTTAGGTTGTTATAATTAACAGTTACAATAGATATTAGCATATATCAGAATTAAACTTTACGTGCTAGTTTTAAAATATAGTGCCCCAATTTCTTCATTCCTTTTTGGAGCATTGATGTTTTTTTAGAATCTTCATTTAAACGCATAGACACAGGATAAGCATTTGGTATATCTTTATAATCATTATAACGACATGTCATTAAAACATCTTTGTATTGATTATACAACATTTTTAGTAACGGGAAATCATCCAAATTAAAACGATTAAAATCCCTTGAAATATCAGTGTCATTTTCTGCTAGCTTACTAAAATGATAAAATACCAATTGACTTTGATCGTTGAGCAATATGTTACCATTATCAATACTAATAATACGGCGCTCATGCAAATTCCAAGGGGCCATATTATAATTATAAGTAGTCAATACTTCAATATCTTTATAAAAAATTGGGGCATAAATCATCCATAACTGATCTACAAAATAACCTTCATTTACTTTATCATAACCAAATTTCAGAGTTCTTTCTTCCCACCAGTCAAGCATGGTTTTTGTCTCTTTACTTTTTGCGTTTAATCCTAAAAACCCTAAATTATAAATGCCATACTTCATAAATATATTTTCATCGGGTAATTTACCATCTCTAGGTATTGGCGTTAGGATATGAGGTGTCAATACAGCTGTTTTTGTTTTTAACTTATCATTTAAGCCTGATATCGAATCAAAAAAATATAAATCCGGATCCAAATAGTAAATAGCTTCTACTCTTGGGTGCTTGTTTATTAAATATTTAAAAACACTAGGTTTAATACAGGTATTTAATGCAATAATATAATATCGAGAAATAAGGTCTTTTAGGTCAACACCATCTATATCAGCTATTGTAATAATCGTACTAGGTTCAAAAGCAGAATAATCTGCCTTATCTGAAAATTGATCCACTAAAATAATATAAAACCCAAAATTTGGATTATGTTTTAAAAACGATTGTTTTAGTGCAAGTGCTTGACCCAAATAATTATTGGAACAAATGGTAAATGCTATATAAGGAAATCCTTTCATAAACGCTTTATTCTTTTTGATGTCATTTTTTTCAAATACTCAAAGGCATGTCTAAAAGTATAATCTTCGTTTTGCTTAATAAGCACTTGGTTATAATAAATAAAATCTGGCCTATTAACCAAAGGGTGAAAGGGTGATATCTTAAAATATTTTAAAACGTTTCCAACAAAGTCAGTTTCTATAGAGGCATCATGAATATTGGATGAATACCCCCCAGCAAAAAAATGGGCAACAATCAAATCCATATAATCAAATGTGGCTTTGGCCCAGCAACGTATATTAAAATCCCAATCACTGCTCTTCTTATAAGACAAATTAAAATAGCCTATACTTTTCCTTATAAATTGAGTCTTATAAAACATCGCCTGATGGCAAATATTTTGATTCAAAAGTTTCTCTAAACTAAACTCTCCTGCATAAATATCACCGTCATTGGCCCAATTAGTATTTCCAACAATCTTAGCATTTCCATAAATTATATAATGCTTTGTTTTAGTAATAAATGTAGCAACATACTTTAATACATCTTGGTCATATAGGGTGTCATCACTACCCATAAAAAAAAGCCATTCTCCTACAGCCTTGTCAATACCTTTGTTCATCGCATCATAAATACCCTTATCTTCTTCCGAAATAACATTTATATTCAAACCATTACTTTTAAAAGGGGCTATTAATTTTAAAGTGCCATCCTTAGAAAATCCATCTATAATCAAGACCTCAAAATTTGTATAGGATTGATTGGCAAGACTCATTAAAGCATTCTCAATGGTTTTCTCTGAATTTAAAGTTGGTATTATTATTGAAAAAGTTATATTGGTTTGAGCTTGTTTCATTTACTTTTTTGTTTTTCGTAACAATTTAAGTGGCCCTAATAAAAATGTTCCAATTCTAAAAGTTTTCGAATGCCTTAATTGATTCATTTGCCTTTTTAATCTTGCATTTTCATTTACCAAATAATCATCTAAATATTTTGAATACAAACAGTTTTCGGTCAATTCTGTATGAAAACCGTCTGCATTCGATTTGGTACCACTTAACCCAGTTTCATTAAAAACGGCAATAATCTGGTCTATATATTTTATCCTTAATTTATTATCTATAAAACATCTTATGTTAAAATCATAATCGGCATGAATAAAATATTTTAAATTAAAATTTCCAATTAGCTCAAAAACACGTTTTGAGTAAAAAATGGCCTGATGACAAATACTTATTTGATCATAAATAAGTTTTTTCAAATTAGACTTACCAGAATACAGTAGCTTACTTTCCTTAAACAGTACATTCCCATAAATAAAATCATCACCTTCATTAATACTATTAAAAACCTGTTGTAAAGTATTGGTGTCATAAAACACGTCATCTCCTCCCATAAAAAACAAATAGTCTCCTTTCGCTAATTCAACTCCTTTATTCATGGCATCATAAACGCCTTGATCTTTTTCTGAAATCAAATGAATATATGAACATTTTTTTTGAAACTCTTTTACAATCTCACAAGTATGATCCTGAGAAATTGAATCCAAAAGTAAAACCTCTATATTTTTATAGGTCTGATTAATTATGCTGTCTAATGTAGCTCCAATAGATTCAGAAATGTTATACGTAGGTATAATTAATGTAAAAAAAGGACTATTCATTATTTTTCGAGATTATATCTAACCAAAATTCACGGTTACCTTTATAATGACCGTCGTCTCTAAACCAAGCATGACAAGCAAAGGGTATTAAACCATATGTTTCATGCAGGAATTGTGGATGTTTGTCCCATGAAAAACTTAATGCTTCTTCTACTTTAGGTGTTGTTATTTTTTTAAAAATTAAACAGGCTTCCATAAAAAAAACATCCTCATTAATATTATAGGTTGATGCAAAATAATTGAAATTATTTTTATACCCTAAAAAACTATTAGTCAATAAAGAGAGTTTTCTAAGCAAATTTATTTTTCTTTTATTCTCCAATTGTTTTTTCTCTTTTATTAACTCACTCAAAGACTTCAATGGTTTCTTTGATGTTAATATTAAAATCATTTTGTTTACCTTTCTCAACGACAAGCCTCCATTTCCTGCATGCCATATTTTAGCCCCAAAACTAGGGTCATCATGATAATTGTCAAACCAAATTCCACCAGTATAATCATATCCTTTATTGGCCCATAATAATAATTCATCCCTAAATACAAAACAATCCGTTTGATAAATAAGCATGTAATTAAATTTTTTAAATGCCTTATAAAATTCAGGACTTAACATTAAACAATTATATCCTGTTACGTCTTGAAAATATTTAGAATCAAAAAAAATATAATGTTCAATTTCAGGAAACCTAAGTTTATAAAAATCAAGATCTAATTTATCCGAACAAATAAAATGAATAACATAATCTGAAAGTGTTTTAATGCATTGCCCTACCGACTGAACTTCGAAATCATTCAATTTTTCCTTGTAAATCGGGATAACAATACAAATTTGATCTTTAGTCATACTATTAATTTTCACATTAATTCATTACACTCAGTCAGATTGCTTTGAATAACTTTTTGATTTTATGTATAAAATTAGTTTTTGTCTTAATTTTAGGCTCTTTCTTTTGAACTGAAACATTTAAAACAGAGCAAATTTGGGCATCAAGTATTTTACGAACATCAGTATTAAAATGAGGCTTGATTTTTTTTAAAAAAGAAACCCAAAGTAAATTTTGCTCCTTTTGTGACTTAGATGACCAAACGGATTTCTCATGTTTACGATAAACACCCATTTTACTATTTATACATTTTATGTTTCCAGTACGCGCATTAAGTAAATGCAAAAAATAATCACCAACTAGGGCTTCTTTAAAATATTTAGAGAGTGTATCAAGTCCATTATTTCTATAAACCACACTACAGGTATGCATATAATTCCTTTTGGCCAAATTCAAGATAGTTGTTGTTTCTGGTATGTTTACAGATATGTCATCTGCTTCTAATACTTCATTTTTTAAAACATCAACTTCATGAAAACAAATACTATATTCTGCATTAGCCTCCAAAAAATCAACCTGTTTTTGCAATTTCAAAGGGTCTGTCCAATAATCATCTCCATCAAGTAAGGCAATGTATTTTCCTTTACAATTTTCTAGAATATTAATAAAATTACAGAGCCTTCCTTTTTTCTGTCGCTGTTTCCAATAAGCATCACCTTCTTTTCTATCAAGTAACTTATATTCAATTTTAGAGTTCTTAGAGTTAGAGATAAATTTTTTAATAAGTTTAACATTATTGTCTGTTGAAAAATCATCACCAATAACAACTTCAAAATTAAAGCTCGTTTCTTGGTCTTCTATTCCTTGAAGCGCTTGCTCTATAAAATCTTGGTGATTATAGGTTTGTAATCTAACACTAAGTAACATATCTATATTTTTTTAACACGCTATAAGCAATGCCATTAAACTCATGTATTTGCTCTTGTGTCAATATGGTTTTAAATTTATTAAAATTACTCTTATCAATAGGCTCTAATGTTTTTTCTTTCCAGTTTAAGGTTGACTTAGGTTCGTTGCTATAATTAAAATATTCTAACATTTTAGTTTCAAACCGTTGTCCTAAAAAGTCACAAAGTGCTGTTAATGTTTTCACTGGCTCTACAAGTAAATCTTCATACTTAACAATAAAAGCATTTTTATCTTCTATAAATGCATCTGTTTTTATAATATTACTGCACCACTCATTTGCAATCTCACTTATATTATTTGACACCTTCGGCAAATACTTTAATCCTTGATCTAAAGTTTTTAATTTTAAATAAGAACAAGTAACATCTCTGCCATCTCTTACCAAATGAATATACTTTGTATCAGGATATATCTTATGTATTTCCTGTAAATGATGTATGTAGTAATTGTTTTTATCTCCTATAATATCTTTACCTGTATAGTTTCTATATAAAATATCGAAAACATTGGCATAACTCTTAGGATTATTTTTAAAAACTTCTGAAATATCTTTTTTTGTTAAATTCCAATCTTCTATCTTTTTAGAAGAATAAATATCATTAATAAATTCGCTTTTATCAATTGTATTATCAGTTCCAAATTCACCGTACTTTTTAAACCACCATTGTATCATCCCGCATTCAGGAGGTACTCCAATATTTGAATGCGTATTTAACATTAAACGAAGCAATGTTGTTCCAGAACGAGGATTGCCTAAAATAAAAAAGTCCATATTTTTAAATGTTGTCTTTGATTATTTTACACACTAAATCAATTTCAGATTTTGAAATTCCTGCCCATAATGGTAAACATAAAACTGTTTTAGATATGGATTTCGAAATAGAACAATTAGAACCATTTACATAAGACAAACTATCCAAGCTTGGAAAAAAATACCTCCTGGCATATATTTTTTTTGATTCTAAAGCTTTTTTAACCCTTAATAATTGTACCTCATTATTAAAAATTACAGGATAATAGCTATTGTTCCACTCGGTTTCCTCCCGCAATTGTAATGTTCTTACCTTTACATCCTTTAATATTTCATTATATAATAACACTCCTTTTTTACGTTGCTCTAAAATAGTACCCATATATGGTAATATAGCCAACCCCATGGCGGCTTGCAACTCACTCATTTTAGCATTAATGCCTAAACTTCGAATCACATCGGGTCCATCATGTCCAAAATTATGATGCAAATACATACTTCTAAAATATTTTTCCTTACAAAACAAGGCACCTCCCTCGCCTGTATGGAACAACTTGGTGGCATGAAAACTACAAGTGCTCACATCGCCATAATTAAAAATAGATTGCCCTTTATAGCTTACCCCAAAACAATGGGCAGCATCGTAAATCACTTTTAACTGGTGTTTTTTAGCAATGGCTTCAATAGCTTCTAAAGCACATGGATTCCCAAAAACATGGGTTGCTAAAATAGCGGAGGTTTTATTGGTAATGGCAGCTTCTATTTTGGTTTCATCAATAGTTAAATAGTCAGGATGAATATCTACAAAAATCGGCGTACAACCTTCCCAAACAATACTGCTTGTAGTGGCTACATAACTAAAAGGCGTGGTAATGATCTCGCCTGTTAATCCCAATGCCTTGATGGCTATTTGCAAGGGCAACGTGCCATTGGTGGTGGCAATAATATTTGTAACACCCAAATAGGCTTTAAGTTTAGCTTCCAATTCTTTTACCAAAACACCTCTGTTGGTTATCCACCCAGCATCCCAAGTGCGTTTCAGAATAGCATCATATTCTTGTTGTGGTGGTAAAAAGGTTTTGGTAACGTTAATCATTATTCTTTTAAATAATTTATATCTAAAACTCCTTTTTTCTTAATAAATACAAATTCGCACAACCATAAAACATTATTCTCAAATGGTCTATTTAAATCTGTTATATCAAAAAATCTAAAACCTATTTGGTCTAAATACTCCATTACTTTTAGTACAGAATTATTAATATTCTTATTCATTACTCCAACTTCAATCATAATGATTTCTGTTTTTTGAACAAGATTTTTTGCTCCCTGTAAAACTTCTAAATCTAATCCTTCCGCATCTATTTTTAATATTGAAGGATATATAAGTTTTTTTTCTATTGCAAAATTATCTAATTTAACTATTGGCACTTTAATTTGTTTAAATCCCCTTTGTATTGCTTCTTCTTCTAAAAACCTAAAGGAACAACTATCATCTCTTTCGTGAATAGTGAAATCTAATTCACCGCTAGTATTTCCAACTCCAACAGAAAACAATTGGATATTTTTTTTGTCAGAAAACAAGAAATCAATATCTTTTTTTAAATTTATTTGAGGTTCAAATAAATAGTATGTAGCGCTAGGAAAATATTTTAAACATTCTTTTGTCCAAGTCCCTTTATTTGCTCCTATATCATAGATAGTCATTGGATAATAATTTTGATTAATTAAAAGATTGAAAAAATTGTCCAACAAATTATTTTTAGCATATGTATTTGATATTCTATTAACTACTAATTCATTATAATTTTCATTTTTTAAAATCTTATAACCTATCCTATTTATTGTTTTCTTAATTGTTTTTTTTAATAATTTTTTCATTATTAATATATTTCACATTAATTAACTTTGAATCCATTAAAAATGGCGTCCATATTTGTTTGTCATGCTCGATTTTTATCGTTATCGCTTTATGAATTTTATAATAGACATTAAACCCAAAATCTTCTGAAGCCGAGAATGTAATATTATAAATACCCTTTGATAGATAAATATTTTTTAACAGAAAAATAAAGGTGACTTCCTTCTTGTTTTTAATTATTTTTAAATCTTGGTCAACTGGCAATACCTCTGCTATACCTCTTTGTTCTTTGTCATAAATTGCCAAAGAAATATAAGGCTCTTTTAACAAGCTGTTGTTTTTAATAGTAAAATTCAAATTCACAGTACTTCCCCAAGGAATAATATAAACATTATTTATTTTATCAACACCTTCAACAAAAGCCTTTTTTAATTCAATAGAATTATCTGTAAATACAACCTGTGAATCTTCGTTTGTCATAAATTTATGATAGTATAAATCTATTCCTCTTGACACATTTTCTCCTTGATAATGGACTAACCCTTTTTCCATCAAAATAACTTGATTACAAATTCTAGAAATCATAGGCATATTATGAGATACAAAAACAATAGCCGTATGGGGTAAAATGGTATCAATACGCTTAAAACATTTTAATATAAAACCTAAATCCCCTACGGCCAATACCTCATCAATAATCAAAACATCAGGTTCCATTTGGGCAGCCACGGCAAACCCCAATCGCACTTTCATCCCACTGCTATAATTTTGTACGGGCATATCGATAAATTCGCGTAGTTCGGCAAAATCTATAATAGCTTCTAATTTACCATCAATCTCTTTTCGGGTAAACCCCAAAATAGCGCCATTATTATAAATATTTTCGCGCCCGCTCAATATCGGGTTAAACCCGGCTCCCAGCTCAATCAACGCACCCACACGGCCCTTAATGGTAGCTTTCCCGGCATCGGGATTAATAAGGCCGTTTAATATTTTAAGCAAGGTAGATTTTCCTGCACCATTATGCCCTATCAACCCCAAACATTCCCCACGTTTTAATTCAAAACTAATATCCTTCACGGCCCAGAATTCTTTGGGGCGTAATAGGCGTTCGTGCTTGTTGCCCCTAACGCCTGTAATTAAATCCTTAATACCATACCACAAGCTGGTTTTAAGATCCTTGCAGAATTTTTTGCTTAGGCCTTCTACTTTTACAAGTAATTCTTGCTCGTTATTTGTATGTTTTGTCGTTTTGGTCATTTATTTTTTTCTATCAAACGGTTCTCGATACACTTTCGCTATGCTCAAGCACTCGAACTGACAAGTTGAGTATATGGTTTTTTAATTATTTCCTTTTGCATTTTTTTTTCACAATTCACTACTCACCACTCACTATTCACCACTCACTATTCACCACTCACTATTCACCACTCACTACTCACTTCTCACCACTCACTCCTCACTATTTCCGTTTCAAATAATTCCTATAACCCAATAGTAATTTTTTAACCTCTGACAATAAATGCTCTAAATTTTCATTTTTATTAGCAAATGTCAAACGGACGGCAATCAAATATTGAGTTTCTAATTCAGAAACCGAACCAATAGCAATATTAATAAATTGTATCAATTCTTTGTCTCCTTTTCTGGCACTTCCTTCAGCAATATTACTAGGTATAGAAATAGAAGCGCGTCTCATTTGAGAGGTCAAACCATAACGCTCTTCATCAGGAAACCCTTTAGTAAAAGCATAAATAGCCTCAACCAAGTCCATCCCCTTTTTCCAAACATCTAAATCTTTATGATCCATTTCTATTCACTTTTTACTACTAACCACTCACCATTCACGACTCACCACTCACTCCTCACCACTCACTATTCACTATTCACTCCTCACTCCTCACCATTCACTCCTCACTCCTCACCATTCACTATTCACCACTCACCTCTCACTTTTTACACTCCTCACGCACTTAAACGTTCTACAATGACAGGTATAGATATGCGATAAAATACCATGCCTATAAAAAACAAAGGAATACTACAGCCAAGTACAATAAAATAAGAGCCCAAATACTCTGGCATGGTACCAACGGCCACAGCTCTTCCGGTTAAAATAAGGGATGTAAATGGATTAAGTTCCATTAGGGTTTTCATAAGTCCACTTTTTGGGATAGCATAAACAACTGGAGTAATATACATAGCAAAACTTAAAATAAATCCTATAAATCGGCTTACATCACTATACAGCATACCCAAGGGCGTGATAAAGAGTCCAATGGTAATACCAATAAAAACAGTTATAAAAACAGCAACTGGAAACAGCAGTAAACTCCAGTGAAAACCAATGCCAAAGGCAAAGATAAGTACAACTAAAAGCATAATTTTTATTGAACTGTTAAACAGGAGCTTATACACTCCAGAAACCACCAGGGCTTCTTTAGGGAAATTTATTTTAGTAAGAATAGAGCGTGCACTATTGGTACTCGACATGGGTGTATTAATGGATTCTTTAAGGATTGCCCATAACAAAGTACCCGTAAAGGCATAAACAGGATAAGGCACCCCGGTATCGGTTAAACGTATGGTCCCTGTGATACTTAAAAATATCCAGACAATGCCAGTGGTCAAAGGGGTAATCAATACCCATAACATACCAAGATACGACTGTCGGTATTGCGATTTAATATCCCTTACCGCCAGCTGTTTGGCCAAAAACCGCGAATTGTAAATATCGGTTAGACTGGCTTTTAAATGCTTAAAAAAATGAGCGTTATTTTCTTTTTGATAAACACGGGTTTCTAGGGACATAATAAGCTAAATCTATAATTTTTAACTAGGGCTAAGATAACAAATACGTACGAAAACAACCTAAAAACCTAAAATTTTAAAACAATCACTCACATAGGGTCATTGCGAACACCGCGAAGCAATCAAAAACCGTCATTGCGAACACAGTGAAGCAATCTTTCACTCTTTTGTTACAATGAATAGAATCACCCCGAGCTCGCCGAAGAGTCGAAAGGTCTGGAGGTTGGAGAATTGATCTTATTGATCATATTAAAAACTTCATCATATGGCAATCCAACATATTCACAAAATTCAGAAATCGAAACAAGTTGATGAGGCTCCTTATGGTGTAACAGTCGGATATCTCTCAAAATTTCACGGGCATAGGTCTCACCACGTCCTGTGATCCAGACAACATCTTGGGGATAAATACAAATACGGTGCATAGTTAGGAACAATAGAGTTATGTTAAACAATAAATTGGTTGTCAACAATAATAAAATCCCTCAAATAATGAAAACCATGATAATGTCAGAAAAACAGTACTAACAATTCATTGCAAGTATAGTAAAAAAATTAACACAAAATACAGAACAAACTTTACCCAACACATAAATCCAACATCAACAACTCATAGCCTTATCCCTAACTTTCCTCTGTCATCCTAAACCCCACAATCTGTCATCCTGAACTCCTCATCTGTCATCCTGAACTTGTTTCAGGATCTAACTAAACCTGAATCCCTCTATCACCCTAAACCCCTCTGTCACCCTGAACTCCTTATCTGTCATCCTGAACTCGTTTCAGGATCTTACTAAATCAGAATCCCTCCTTTGTCATCCTGAACCCCACAACCTGTCATCCTGAAGATGTCATCCTGAGCTTGCCGAAGGGTCGTTTCAGGGTCTATAACCCAACCCTCCTCTGTCATCCTGAACTTGTTTCAGGATCTTACTAAACCTGAATCCCTCCCCAGTCATCCTGAATCCCTCCTTTGTCATCCTGAGCTTGCCGAAGGGTCGTTTCAGGATCTAAGACAACCATCTCTTAACCTTAGAAAACAAGGATTGCTTCTTCTGCCCTTCCATATAAGCCTCTCCATAAGTACCATAGCCATAGCCGTACCCATAACCGTACCCATAGCCATAATTCTGATTGGTCTTGTGCTTATAAAAATTTAAAATAAAGTTAACGTTCTTGATTTCACCGGTTCGGTACTTGGCATTAATCAGTTGTAACATGCCCTTTTTAGTATAATCCAAACGGACTACAAAAAAAGTAATATCAGCAAATTGCGATAATTCCAGAGCATCGGTCACCAAACCAATAGGGGGCGTATCCAAGACTATCAGGTCATAAGTTTTCCGTAACTCAGCAATAAGGGTCACCAGTGAACTCCCCATGAGCATCTCCGATGGATTGGGAGGTATAGGCCCCGAGGTAATGACATCCAGGTTTGCAATATGGGTGGTATTGGTAATGTCGGCAATGGAATGGTCTCCTAAAAAATAATTAACAATCCCTGTCTCATTTTTGATATCAAAATCA
Organism: Gaetbulibacter sp. M235; assembly: GCF_043876835.1. Taxonomy (NCBI): domain Bacteria; kingdom Pseudomonadati; phylum Bacteroidota; class Flavobacteriia; order Flavobacteriales; family Flavobacteriaceae; genus Gaetbulibacter; species Gaetbulibacter sp. M235. The sequence goes on along the minus strand of NZ_JBAWJZ010000002.1, from coordinate 438,417 downwards.
TTAAAAATCTTGGGCTTCCTCAAATCCAGTCCTAACAAAATCGTTTTCTTTCCTGATAAAGCATAGGCAGTAGCTAAATTAATGGCACAAAAGGTTTTGCCTTCCCCACTCACTGAAGAGGTCATCATAACTGTACGCCCGCCAGCTTGCTTATTTTTTTTATAAAGAAATTGCAGGCTGGAACGGATGGCTCGGAAGGACTCAGCAACGGCCGATTTAGGTTTTTCAAAAACCACTAGGTTATTTTTATACCGATATTTACCAACCAGTCCTACAATGGGAATAGTAGATAAACGCTCCACTTCGTCCGAGCCATGAATGGTGCTATCCAGCAAAAAGACAACAAAAATGACAAATAAAGGCACAAAAAAACCAACCATAAGGCCCATCATATAATTCAGGCTCTTATTAGGACCTATACGACCGCCTCCAATATCCTTTGCTTCATCAATGGTATTGATATCCGACACATTAGCCGCTTTTACAATGGCCGCTTCACTGCGTTTGGATAGGTAAATATTATAGGCCTCTTGGCTCATATCCAGTTTACGCTGGATTCTTAAAAACTGCTGCTGGTCTTCTGGGAGACCATTTAATTTAGATTCCAAAGTCGCTATTTGACTATTAATGGTGTTTAATTGAATGCCAATGGTTTTTTTAGTAGCATCAATGGTTTCCAAGAGTACATTCTTCTCCGCGTCAATGCGGCTATCCAGTTCTTTAAACAAACTAGTGCCTTCACGGGTGGTCGCTTCTAATTGTTGACGCTCAATGGCCAAACTGGTAATTTTACTGACACTGTTTAATATGTTGCTATTAGTAATTCCTACTGAGGAAGGGGCTGCAATATTACTGTAGTCGGTTTTGGTTCTTAGATAGTTTTCCAGTAAATTCAGATAATTCAACTGCCCTCGAATACCTTCCTTTTCCAGATCATACTCTTTTAATTTAGCCGATACTTGCTTAATCTCATCATCCAAATCAAACACATTATTTTGTTTTCTAAAGGTATTCATCTCGTCGTTAACATCCTTTAAATTAACGTTAACAGCATGTAAACTACTATCAATAAACTTGATGGTATTGCTGGCATATAAATTCTTACGTTCCAGTTCCGTTTTACTTAAAATGGCTGTTGTTGTGTTTAAATAATCGACTATTTTTGCTTTATTGGTGCCTACTAATTGTAGTTTTAACACCGAAGAATTTGAGCCTAAGGGTGAAGCACTCACAGCATTTTTATAAGTATTGACAACACCATCAAAAGATAGGAATTGTATGTAAAATTCTGATTTTGGAACAAGAATAGCGTCTGGCTTTTTATGAAGTGTAACATGTAAAAAAGGGAGTACAACAGGGGTTCCTATGGTAAAGGTTTGCTTAAAGGAACCTTTAGGAACTTGAACCATTTGAGTCGTTTTATCACCGTAGCGTTGGGTGTTTGCTCGATCGGTTTCAAAGTCTGCAAACAATTCATATTGGGTAGCACTAATGAAGCGAACACTTATGGGTGTATATAAAATTTGACCTTTGGTTTTATCAAGTTCTAAGTAAAAAGGAGCCTTTTTATAGATATCCTCCTTTCTGTATTTACCTTGCACCAGATAATTGACATAAAATTGCAGGGAATCGACCACCTTTTCATTATGGGTGCGTGTATTAATCGTGGTTATCACCTTCCCTACCTGACCAGAAACACCTCCCCAGTTAAAGGAAATACTGGTATTGGCTGTAAAAAATGGGTTTTGGTCATTTTCAACAGAGATCAAAGAATCTAATCGATAAACACTCTCCTTTCTAACGTTAATGGAATACGCTATAATGAGTCCGACCGCAATACTCAAAACTAGCAACTTCCACAAGTGCAGAACCTTAAATAAAAAACCCTTAAAATCAAAGGTTATGCCTTTGGTTTCTATGCGGTCAAGATCTTCAAATTCGTTATAAGACATAGGTTAAAGACGTTGTGAAATTAAAATAGTAGCTGTTATTAAAGATAAAACAGAAGCAATGGCTCCAAGATTTTGAATTACTGTGGTTCCAGTGCCCCATGATTTTTGTTTTAATGGCTTAACATAAATCATATCATTAGGCTGGATATAATAATAAGGGGAGTTCATCACATCTATATCGGTTAAATCAATATGGTGAATTTTTTGTCCTTGAGGATATTGTCGTATAATCATAACATCCTTTTTGTCACCGGTAACAGGAATATCCCCGGAATTCGCAATGGCCTCAAAAATATTAACCCGCTCTTTATATATAGTTCTGGTGCCTTTACTCCCAATCTCACCGGTAGTTGTAAAATTCAAGCCTGTGAGTTTTACGGTCACAAAAATATTGGCAGTTTCCTTAAACTGCTCTTCTAACAGTTTATTCTTAATAAGGGCTTCAACCTCCTCAGTGGTATAGCCCAGAACATTCATATAACCCAGTTCTGGAATGCGTATATTACCATGTAAATCTACAGTAAACCCATCAAAATAAGCGCGTTCTCCAGCAGTAGCATTTAAATTCCCTTCACCTATGGGGTTAAAAATCTGTACATTATCCTGATCGGTTACTTTAATACGAATATTTAAAATATCATTGATTTGTACTCGGTAGGGCTTTTGTGTTTCTACAAGAACCTGTGTAGAATCGGTAGCCTTACTTTTGTTCTGAAAATAAATAGTATCCTTATATGGAATACAGGACACCAATAAAGCATTAATAAGAATAATAACAACTAAAAGACTGTTCTTCATATGGAGACATTTTGGCATAAGACAAATCTACATAATTTTTTTATTTTACGGGTTTGACTTATAAACAATAGCTTATTTATACAGAAAGCATAAAAAAGTTAAAGATCAACGATAAAAAAAATGAAACGGTAGCTAAAAATTAGGATCTTGGCTTCCTCAAAATAAAACAACTAGGTTTCAAATGGTACCCAAAGTTTTCATAAGATAGAGATAGCGTCACCTGCTGGCGCTTCCAGAGAGATTGGGCAATACTTAGTCTTTAGGATTATATGCCAGTTTGCTTGTAATGTGGTTTAAAACCAACGCAACAGAGTCCTCAATAGAAAGTAATTCTGTTAGTTCAACATCCGGATTTTCGGGAGCTTCATAAGGTGCTGAAATCCCAGTCATATCCTTAATTTCACCTGCTCTGGCTTTTTTATACAATCCTTTAACATCTCTGCGCTCACATTCTTCTAGGCTCGTGTTGACAAAAACTTCTATAAAATTGTCTGAACCAACAGTGGCTTTAATAAGCGCTCGGTCTTTTTTATAAGGCGCAACAAAAGCAGCTATAACCACAAGGCCCGCATCTATAAATAATTTTGAAATTTCGCCAATCCGTCTATTATTCTCCGATCGATCTTCTGGTGAAAAACCAAGATTCTTATTGATACCCTTTCTAATAGTATCACCATCTAAAACATAACAACGAATGTGTTTTTTAAATAAACTCGCTTCCAGTTCGTTGGCAAGGGTTGATTTTCCTGCACCAGACAAGCCAGTAATAAGCACTAAAAAAGAATTTTGCTGATTCAGTTTTCTTCGGTCATCACATGATATGTTATATAAGTGCTCAGTAATGTTTTTCTTCATAAGTTGAAAGTAATTAATAGAAGTTTGATGGTTTCATTGGTATAATTCTTGGCAATATATCTTTTATGGACGTATCAGCCATTTTTAGTGACTAAAAAATGATTGTTTAATAAATTCTCCCTGTTATACAGCATACTTTTTTTTGTTTCCATATCTATAACATGCACACCTACAGCCTCGCAGATGGCCTGACCTGCAGCCGTATCCCATTCCATGGTTGGGGCAAATCTGGGATAGATATCCGCTTTCCCTTCTGCTACCAAACAGAATTTTAAGGAGCTTCCTTTGGAGAGGGTAGTAACGGTATCATATTTAGATTTTAATTTAGTAATAAATTTAAGGGTAGCGTCATTAAGATGTGATTTACTTGCTACAACATTTATAAATGCTTTGGAAGGTTTAGAGGGAGTTATTTTATCCTGCGCTTTAAAAAGTCTCGTCTCCAGATGGTCTGTAGTCGTTATATGCAATTTATAAGCATTGGTTTTGGTGGCATCTGTATAATACAAATCATACAATGCTGGGGCGTAGATGACCCCAAAGATTGTAATACCATTTTCTACCAAAGCGACATTAACTGTAAATTCTCCGTTCTTTTTTATAAACTCTTTGGTGCCATCAAGAGGATCAATAATCCAGCACCGATTCCACCTTTTTCTAATAGCGTAGTTTGCTTGTACAAGTTCTTCACTTATTATGGGAATGCCCGTCTGTTCTAAATAACCCACAAGGATCTTATTAGAAACAAGATCAGCTTCAGTCAAAGGAGACTTATCATCTTTGTAAACAGTTTTAAAAGGTTGACTATAAATTTTTAAAATTTCCTGACCCGCTTCTATAGCAGCTCTAATAGCAATATGTAAATAGTCCCTTTCCACTTAATTCATTCAATGGTTGTACATTGTTAAAACTTTATCACGCAATATAAATATAATATTCGCACACTAACAAGTAGATAATATGTTAAATATGGATTATTTATAGAAGATTCTATTTTAGTTTTTAATACGTTTTTTATTATTTAGCTTCAGTAATTCATGATTGTTTAAAAAATCAATTAAAAAGAAAAGGAGTAATAGAAATTCAAAACTAAACTAGTAAGTATTATCTATTTATACGTTCTTTGCAAAAAAAGACGCGTTTGAACTATTTAACTGTTGAAAATATATCAAAATCTTATGGAGAACTCACGCTTTTCGAAAACATATCGTTTAGCGTTCATAAAGATGAAAAAATAGCCTTTGTGGCAAAAAATGGAACGGGTAAAACATCTATCTTAAATATCATTGCTGGTGATGATGTGCCCGATTCTGGAAACATTACGTATAGAAAGGGTATTGCCGTATCGTTTCTACCGCAGGACCCAAAACTGGACGCTGCATTAACAGTTGAAGAAACCATATTCGCTAGCGAAAATCCAATCCTAAAAGTCATTTCAAACTACGAAAAGGCACTGTTGAATCCTGAAAATGAAGAAGCCTACCAAAAAGCCTTTGAAGCCATGGAACAACATCAGGCCTGGGATTTTGAAACGCAATACAAACAGATTCTATTCAAACTAAAACTAGAGGACTTAAGTCAAAAAGTAAGCACACTGTCTGGTGGTCAAAAAAAAAGACTATCATTAGCCAATGCCTTAATAAATAAACCCGATTTATTGATTCTTGATGAGCCAACTAACCATTTGGATTTGGAAATGATCGAATGGCTGGAAGCCTTTTTTGCCAAGGAAAATATCACCTTGTTCATGGTAACACACGACCGCTATTTTTTAGAGCGTGTATGTAATGAAATCATTGAATTAGATGAAGGGGAATTGTTCAGTTACAAAGGAAACTACTCCTATTACTTAGAGAAACGCGAAGCAAGGATTGAGCGTGATGCAACCGAAACTGGTAAAGCCAAACAACTCTTCAAAAAAGAGTTGGAATGGATCAGGCGACAACCAAAAGCAAGAACCACCAAATCAAAGTCAAGGATTGATGACTTTCAGGACATAAAACATCGTGCTAGCCAGCGCAGAAACGACCATCAGGTGCAATTGGAACTCAACATGGAACGTTTGGGCAATAAAATTATTGAGCTGCATAAAGTTTCTAAATCTTATAAAGACAAAGTTATTTTAGATGGTTTTAATTATATGTTCCAAAACGGGGAACGTATGGGAATCATTGGAAAAAATGGCACAGGTAAAACAACATTCCTTAATTTAATAACGCAAACCATAAAACCCGATGCTGGTAAAGTGGTGATTGGTGAAACGGTAAAATTTGGCTACTACACACAAAATGGCATTACCATAAAACCCGACCAGAAAGTTATTGACGTAATTCGTGAATTTGGTGATTATATACCCTTAAAAAAAGGACGTCAAATAAGTGCCCAACAGCTATTGGAGCGGTTTCTGTTCAGTAGAAAAAAACAATACGATTTTGTTGAAAAACTAAGTGGTGGAGAACGTAAACGCTTGTATTTATGCACTGTTTTAATTCAAAATCCTAATTTTTTAATTCTTGATGAGCCTACCAATGATTTAGATATTGTAACGCTTAATGTTCTGGAAAGCTTCCTACTTGATTTTCCTGGGTGTGTCATTGTGGTATCGCATGACCGATATTTTATGGATAAGGTTGTCGACCATTTATTTGTGTTTAGAGGCGAAGGTGTTATCGAAGATTTCCCTGGAAATTATACCGATTTTAGAGTATATGATGATAGCCAGCCTGCAAGTTCAGATACTTCGGAAGACAAAAAAGAAAAAGTGTCTTGGAAAAAAACAGAAACCAATAAGTTATCATACAACGAAGAAAAGGAACTTAAAAACATTGAAAGCAAGTTAAAATCATTGGCCTTTGACAAAAAAGAACTTGAAAATAAATTCAATGATCCCGAACTGTCCCAGGAAGAGATTTTTAAACTATCGGAATCTTTACAAAAGATTATTGATGAAATGGATACTAAAGAAGAACGCTGGTTTGAATTATCATCTAAATTGGAAGATTGATGTTAGTGTTCAGTGGGCAGTATTCAATGGGAAGTTTACAGGGAGCAGTTAAAAAAAGTGATTTAGTCATTTCGAACGCAGAGAGAAATCACATTATTTGAACTTTGAAACTAATTATTTGACCTTTGAAACTAAAAAATGTTTTACCAAATAACTCAATACATTAAATTCCTGTCCAAATCAACCAATCAGCACGGTGTGCATTCTCCTTTTGTTTACGACTTAATTACTAAATGTTTTTATGACAAAACAAATTACGAAGCCTATAAAAACATGTCTGAATACAGAAAAGAACTGTTAAGCAATAAAATGCTTATTAGTGTAACTGATTTAGGAAGTGGTTCTCAAAAACTAAAATCCAATACCCGTTCTGTTTCAAAAATGGCAAAACATGCTGGCACCACTTACTTTAGAGCCAAACTTCTTTACAGGATTGTAAAATACTTCAACAGTAAAAACATCCTAGAGTTAGGCACCTCCTTAGGAATTGCAACCCATGCCATGCAATTAGGCAATCCAAAAGCTATGATTACAACTGTTGAAGGGTGCAATAACCTAACGGCGTTTACTAAGGCTAATTTTTTAAAGTATCAATTAAACGGCATCACACTTATAAATGACAATTTTCAAAGTGCTTTTAAAAATGTAAACAAAAACTCATTTGATTTGGTATTTTTTGATGGCAATCATCAAAAAGAATCAACATTACAATATTTTGAGGCCATGTTACCCTCAATTCATAATGATGCTCTCTTTATTTTTGACGATATTTACTGGTCGAAAGAGATGACCGAAGCTTGGGAAACTATAAAACAACATCCAAAAGTGACAGTTACTATTGACACCTTTCATTGGGGATTGGTTTTTTTTAGAAGTGAACAAAATAAAGAACATTTTATTATCAGAGTGTAACAACTCCATAACATTTGCGTCAAACACCATAGAATTCTTCTTATGAGTAACGTTATTAAAATTAGAAATATCATTCGCGACTTCAAATTAGGTCAGGAAACCGTTAACGTATTAAAAGGCATTGATTTAGATATTGAACGTGGTGAATATGTGGCAATTATGGGACCTTCTGGGTCAGGAAAATCTACCCTCATGAACATTATTGGATGTTTGGACACGGCTACCGCTGGCACTTATGTGCTAAATGGTAAGGATGTTAGCAAAATGTCGGATGATGAATTGGCCGAAGTTAGAAATACAGAAATTGGTTTTGTCTTTCAAACCTTTAATTTACTACCACGAACCACTGCTTTAGATAATGTGGCATTGCCAATGGTGTATGCAGGTTTTTCAAAAAATGAACGAACTAAACGTGCCAAAGAAGTCCTGGTAAGTGTAGGTTTAGAAGACAGAATGGATCACAAACCCAACCAGCTTTCGGGTGGACAAAGACAACGTGTTGCAGTTGGTCGTGCTTTAGTTAACCGGCCATCCATTATTTTAGCCGATGAACCTACAGGGAATTTAGATTCAAAAACATCATTGGAAATTTTAAATCTTTTTGAAGACATCCATAAAGCAGGAAATACGGTTATAGTAGTAACCCATGAAGAAGAAGTAGCTGCTCGTGCTAAAAGAATCATTCGTTTAATTGATGGTATGATAAGTACCGACACATTGAACCCTCATTAATTGCATATATTTGTTTTAAATTTTTAACAGATGAAAATTTATACCAAGACCGGTGATAAAGGAACCACTGCTTTATTTGGTGGAACTCGTGTTCCAAAACATCACATCCGCATAGAAAGTTATGGAACGGTTGATGAGTTAAATTCACACATAGGCTTAATTCGCGATCAGGACATCAATCTCCATTATAAAGAGTTACTTATTCATATTCAAGACCGATTATTTACCGTTGGGGCTATTCTTGCTACAGATCCCGATAAGAACATCTTAAAAAATGGAAAAGAACGCTTAAACATTCCAAAAATTTCTTCTGAAAACATTGAGCTTTTAGAGAAAGAAATAGATGTAATGAATGATGCATTACCACCAATGACTCATTTTGTATTGCCAGGTGGTCATCAAACAGTGTCATTCTGTCATATTGCACGCTGTGTTTGCCGTAGAGCAGAACGTTTAGCGACTGCTCTTAATGACATCTCACCCATTGACTCACATACTTTAATATATCTAAACCGCCTTTCTGACTATCTTTTTGTGTTGGCACGGAAGTTGTCATTTGACTTGAAAGCAAATGAAATTAAATGGATTCCAGAGAAACATTAATTTTTGAGAAGCTATAATAAATTTTGATGCTTTTTCAAAAATTGTTTTTAGAAAACAAAGCGTTAATATTTTAAGTTAGAAAAAACACTTTTAGCTTAGTATTTAATCTTTTTAATTTCAATATGTTGAAGCAAAAAAATACGTTCTTAAAAATAATATATAAATAATTCATTTTTTTCTTGTCTGTTTAAACTAAAAAATTATTTTTGCAAAAAATTTAAACGAATATACAATGTATTGGACATTAGAATTAGCATCATATTTAAGCGATGCACCTTGGCCAGCAACTAAAGACGAGTTAATAGATTACGCTATTAGAACTGGTGCCCCTTTAGAAGTTGTTGAAAATTTACAATCAATTGAAGATGAAGGTGACTCTTATGATTCAATTGAAGAAATTTGGTCTGATTACCCAACTGATGACGACTACCTTTGGAATGAGGATGAATATTAATAAAGCATAAAGAAAAGTTAAAAAGTCTCGATTAGAGACTTTTTTTATGCCCTATATTTATAAAACAACATAACAAAATGTATCTTTGAATGCTTTTAAATAAGCGCATAAAAAATAAATAAAATCACACTTTGTGAAAGCAACGTGTTAACATAAATATATTACCATGAGTTTTTTAAATTCAGTACTTAAAGTATTTGTTGGCGATAAATCTAAACAGGATGTAAAAGCCATCACCCCAATTGTCAATAAAATTAAAACATTTGAAAAAGCTTTAGAAGCGCTATCTCATGACGAATTAAGAGCTAAAACCATAGAATTTAAAGCTGCTATTGCTGAAGCCAACAAACCTGTAAACGATAAAATAGAAGCGCTTCTTGCTGAGGCTGAGGCTACAGAAGACATTGACAAACGGGAAGATATTTATCAAGATATTGATAAACTTAAAGACGAAGCCTACCTTATTACAGAAGATGTATTAAACACCATTTTACCAGAAGCCTTTGCGGTTGTAAAAGAAACTGCAAAACGTTTTGTAAACAATACCGAAATAAAAGTTAAGGCTAATACTTTCGACAGAGAATTATCTGGAACCAAAGGCTATGTAACGCTTGATAATGAATATGCTATCTGGTCAAATTCTTGGGATGCCGCTGGAAAACCAATCACTTGGGATATGACACATTATGATGTTCAGTTAATAGGTGGTATTGCATTGCATCAAGGTAAAATCGCCGAAATGCAAACAGGTGAAGGTAAAACCTTAGTGGCTACACTTCCTGTATATTTAAATGCCCTTTCTGGTAAAGGTGTGCATTTAGTTACTGTAAACGATTATCTGGCAAAACGTGATAGTGCGTGGATGGCTCCTATTTTTGAATTCCATGGATTGAGTATCGATTGTATTGATTATCACCAGCCAAATTCTGAAGCTCGTAAAAAAGCATACAATGCAGATATCACTTATGGAACCAACAATGAATTTGGTTTTGATTATTTGCGTGATAATATGGCACATTCGCCAAACGATTTAGTACAACGTCCTCATCATTATGCCATTGTCGATGAGGTCGATTCTGTATTAGTTGATGATGCCCGTACACCATTAATCATATCAGGACCAATTCCTCAGGGAGAACGTCATGAATTTAATGAGTTAAAGCCAAAAGTTGACGATATTGTTGCTGTTCAACGTAAATATCTTACGAGTGTTTTAGCGGAAGCCAGAAAATTAATTTCAGAAGGAGATACTAAAGAAGGTGGGTTAAAATTACTTCGTGTGTATCGTGGTATGCCTAAAAACAAAGCACTGATTAAGTATTTAAGTGAAGAAGGCATCAAACAACTACTTCAAAAAACCGAAAACTATTACATGCAAGATAACAACCGTGAAATGCCAAAGGTTGATGTTGAGCTATATTATGTAATTGACGAAAAAAACAATCAAATAGAGTTATCCGATAAAGGAGTTGAATATCTTTCCGGTAAAGATGATCCAAACTTTTTCGTGATGCCGGAAATTGGTTTGGAGATTGCAAAAATTGAAAACCAAAAACTACCGCTTGAAGAAGAAGCTAAATTAAAAGAAGAATTATATAAAGATTTTGGTGTAAAATCTGAACGCATTCACACCCTTAATCAATTATTAAAAGCGTATGCGCTTTTTGAAAAAGACATTCAATACGTAGTGATTGACAATAAAGTAATGATTGTTGATGAGCAAACCGGACGTATTATGGATGGTCGTCGATATAGCGATGGGTTACATCAGGCCATTGAAGCCAAAGAAAACGTAAAAATTGAAGACGCTACACAAACCTTTGCTACGGTAACGCTTCAAAACTACTTTAGAATGTACAAAAAACTGTCTGGTATGACAGGTACCGCTGTTACTGAGGCTGGGGAGTTTTGGGAAATATACAAGTTGGATGTGGTTGAAATACCAACCAACAGACCAATTACTCGTGATGACAGGGAAGATTTGGTATATAAAACCAAACGTGAAAAATACAATGCCGTTATTGATGAAGTTACCCAACTTTCTGAAGCAGGTCGTCCTGTACTGATTGGAACAACATCGGTTGAAATAAGTGAGTTATTAGGAAAAATGTTAACCATTAGAAAGATTCCTCATAATGTATTAAATGCCAAACTTCACAAAAAAGAAGCTGATATTGTTGCTGAAGCTGGTCAACCTGGACAAGTTACCATTGCAACTAACATGGCCGGTCGTGGTACAGATATCAAGTTAGCAGAAGCAGTTAAAAAAGCAGGAGGTTTAGCCATTGTTGGTACAGAGCGTCACGATTCCAGACGTGTTGACAGACAGTTGCGTGGTCGTGCAGGTCGTCAAGGAGATCCGGGAAGTTCACAGTTTTATGTATCACTTGAAGACAACCTGATGCGTTTATTTGGTAGTGAGCGTATTGCAAAAATGATGGATAGAATGGGATTGAAAGAAGGTGAAGTGATTCAACATTCCATGATTTCAAAATCTATTGAGCGTGCACAGAAAAAAGTTGAGGAAAACAACTTTGGGGTTCGTAAACGTTTATTGGAATATGATGATGTTATGAATGCGCAACGTGAGGTTGTTTACAAACGCCGCCGTCATGCCTTACATGGTGAACGCCTTAGAGTAGATTTAGCAAATATGATTTTTGATACGTCTGAAATCATTTCTGAAACCAATAAAGCTGCTAATGATTTCAAAAATTTCGAGTTTGAATTAATCAGATATTTTTCTATGCCATCGCCAATTTCTGTAGATGAATTTGGAAAATTATCAGCTCAGGAAATAACATCAAAAATTTACAAAGCGGCATTCGATCATTATAAAGAGAAAATGCGTCGTAATGCGGATATGGCGTTTCCAGTAATAAAAAATGTATATGAAACCCAACGCGATAAATTTAAGCGTATTGTAGTACCTTTTACTGATGGTATTAAAAGTTTACAAGTAGTAACAGATCTTGAAAAAGCTTATGAAACACAAGGGAAACAGTTAATTACAGATTTTGAAAAAAACATTACGCTTGCCATTATAGACGATGCCTGGAAAACACATTTACGCAAAATGGATGAGTTGAAACAATCGGTGCAGTTGGCCGTTCATGAGCAAAAAGACCCGTTACTGATTTATAAGTTTGAAGCTTTTGAATTGTTTAAAGCTATGATTGATCAGGTTAATAAAGATGTAATTTCATTCTTGTTTAAAGGTGAATTACCTACCGAAACCCAAAATACCATTCAGGAAGCCAGAGTTAGAAAGCAAGAAAAATTGCAAACCCAAAAAGACGAAATTCCAAATATGGATGAACGTTCTGCACAAAACAGAGCAGCTGGAAACACACAACGTCAACAACAAGTAGTAGAAACTATTGTTAGAGATAGGCCAAAAATTGGACGAAATGACCAGGTAACCATTAAACATGTTATGAGCGGAGAGAATAAAACCGTTAAATACAAGCAAGCCGAACCTTTAATTAATAAAGGTGAATGGGTTTTGATTGAAGACTAGTAAACCATCGTCATTACGAGGAAGTATGACGAAGTAATCTGTTCAAGTTAAATAATTGCCCCATAAATTAAAATTTGATTCACAATGACAATAAAAAAGTCCTGATATAAAAATGTATCAGGACTTTTTTTGTGACTAATGAGAACAATGTTTATTGATTTTGTCAGAAAAAATAACTAACTTCGTTTAACGTCTGATATAAAACATTAAAACGATTTCATATCATAACAGTTGTAAGCAATATGAGAGAAACCTTCAGCATAATATTAATATTCATCGGAATTTCATTCTGTATTGCTCAAAACGGAGTAATTAACGGAAAAATAATTCCTGAAATTCCAGAAGAAGCTGAATTGATTGCTGGAAACACTAAAGTAATTCTTGAAATAAATGGAATTGAAAAAAGCACTGTTGTTGATAATAATCTCAATTTTTCATTTCATAATCTTGAGTCTGACTCAATCCGAATTAGAACTGAACCACATTCCTATATGCGAGAATTAACAATAATCGGATTTTTAAAACCAAACGATACAGTAGACTTAAAAATACCGTATTCATTGTCTTGTAAATATGACCAATCAAAAGAAAAAAAGACTTGTCCTGTTTGTAAAAAAGAAGACCAAGTTATTCCGATTTCTTACGGACTTATTGTAGAAATCACTAAAAAAGGCGAAGAAAAAAAGGAAAAAGAATATAAATCTGGTGGATGTGTAACAACTGGCTGTGACCCAAATTGGTATTGTAAAAGAGATGAAATTGATTTCTAAAAAAATACTGCTTACAACACCGTGTAAAAATAATTGCTTGGTTCTTGCCTACTCGGAAAATCCTGCGGATTTTCCTCTGGTTCGTTCCATTTTTAGTAAGTTAGTTGCTCGCACGCGCAACTATCCTTACACAAACACGTTAAACGAAACTTTCTAAATTTTTAACTTCAATAATAAATTAGGATCAGGACAATTGTTTAAATAAAATTCTAAATTCTTTAAACTACAAACACCTGGATAATCGCCTTTATAATCCTGGATGTCTTTAATGATTTGAAAATGTAAATGTGGCGGGTAATCACCATTAACAGATGCATACCCTAAAGCAGCCATCTTCTCTCCTTTATAAACCACTTGCCCTTCTTTAATATTCGTAATAGATTTTAAACTTAAATGCCCGTAAAGTGTATAAAACGTTATATTATTAACTGAATGCTTTAAAATTATTGTTGGTCCGTAATCACCGTGATTTGTGTTATTTTTAAAACTATGAACGGTGGCATCTAAAGGGGCATAAATGGGTGTTTCAGCTTCACACCATAAATCAATTCCTAAATGGATGTTCCGTTCATTTCCAATATCAAATTCATTAAAATGTGTACTACGCTGATAAATTCTTCTAGTTTCATTATAACCTCCAAAACCCACCAATCCGTTTTCATTTTTAATTTGTTTATTGATAAATCTTCCTAAAGTATCAGATGATGAAACATCAATATCCAGAAGTAATTTGTTTTCAGCAGATAAATCTATGGGAATGTACTTTGAAAGTGGGATGTTCCTATCAAGTACATAGTGATTCTCTTTGCTTATTAATTCTAAAATTCCTGAAAATGTATTCATAAAATAGCTTCAAATAAAATTAATAAAACAAATTTTAATTTGACAAGCTTATGAAATGGATTTTTTAAATTCCTGAGGTGTAATCAATTCCATTTTTTTAAATATTCTATTAAAATAGCTGGAATTATTAAACCCAGATTTAAATGCAATTTCAGACATCCTAAAATCCTTGCTTTCCTTTATTAATTTTTTGGAAAACTTTATTTTTTCAGAATTTATATAATCGATTGGAGAAATCCCCAAGGTGTTTTTAAATTTTTTATGAAAATGCGATGTGCTCATACATGCTTTTTTGGCAAGTAAATCGACTGAAATATCCATTTTGGTAAGATTATCTTTAATATATCTTATAGCTAACTTAATTCTGTTATCATCAAAAACGTGTTCTGTGTCATTAATTATAAGTGATTTTGCTTTGGTTTGTAATAGCCTAACAACCAGTTCTTGTATCATTAAATCCAACAACACTGCTTTTGAGGTCGTGTTATTTGTGAATGTATACACCAACCTTTGCAATAAATGGTTCACATCATTATTATTTATTAAATGTGAAGCAACATCGTCAATTAACCAGCCATTGTTTTCATTCTCAATGGCCACATAATGATTAAATTTTTCAACCACTTCATTAATCTTACTGCTTTGAATTCCTAATGCTAAACATTGGGTTGGATTTAATTGGGTAGCCATTGGAAAATCTATTACCATTTCCTTATTGGTTGGCATGACCACCGATTCACCCGGAAAGAAATTGAAAGCTTCAAAACCATCAATATGCATGATTTTTTTTCCTGTAAGCATGCTGGCAATAACGGGAAAATCAAATGTTAATGAAACCTTTTCCGCATAAGTATGTGTTTCATAAATATTTAACTCTGCATAGTCAACATTATAAGTCGTTCTGTTTTCAACCAAAGTTGTTAGTTTTCTAGTATTATGATGTTGATTTAATATTTTCTGCATAAATAATATTACAAAAAGTTAAATGATTATGATATATAATAGATATGTTCGTTAATATAATAAATATGTTCAATTTATTTGTAATTTGATAAAATATATTTATAGAAATTATCAATTAATTGATTTTAAGCATAAAAATATAATGATTTAATAAATGCTTAAATCTTAAAAAAATGATAAATATTTTGTTAAACCAATAAATAAAAAACAAATGAGCTATTCTAAACCTAAATTCAAAGACATTTACCATAATTTTATAAACGGTAAGTTTGTTGCTCCTTTAGGAGGTGAGTATTTTGAAAATACATCTCCAATTGATAACAGTCTAATTGCAAAATACCCTCGATCACAAAAAGAAGATATTGAACTGGCTTTAGATGCTGCCAATGCTGCCAAGGAAAGCTGGGGAAACACTTCTGCTGCCCATCGAGCAAGTTTATTGAATAAAGTTGCTGATATTATTGAAGCAAATCTTGAAGAATTCGCACTGGTTGAAACTTGCGACAACGGTAAACCTATCAGAGAAACATTAAATGCCGATGTTCCATTAGCAGTAGACCATTGGCGCTATTTTGCAGCCTGTATTCGTGCCGAAGAAGGTACCGCTACAGAATTGGATGCCAATACTCTTTCCATGAACATAAAAGAGCCGTTGGGTGTTGTGGGACAAATTATTCCTTGGAATTTCCCACTCTTGATGCTTTCTTGGAAATTACCTCCAGCTTTGGTTACAGGAAACTGTGTCGTTTTAAAACCTGCAGAACAGACACCATCGTCTGCCACCTTATTAATGGAAAAAATTGCGGATGTGTTTCCTCCGGGAGTTGTTAACGTGGTTCATGGGTTTGGTCCTGAAGCAGGAAAACCATTGGCTTCAAGTTCAAGAGTGGACAAAGTAGCCTTCACCGGAGAAACCACTACAGGTCAATTGATTATGCAATATGCATCTAAAAACCTGAATCCAGTAACCATGGAATTAGGAGGTAAATCACCAAACATATTTTTCAATAGTGTAATGGATGCAGACGACGCCTATTTAGATAAAGCGATTGAAGGCGCTGTATTATTTGCATTCAATCAAGGTGAAGTGTGTACCTGTCCTTCAAGAATATTGATTCAAGAAGATATTTATGACAAGTTTTTAGAGCGTGTTATAGCAAGAACGAATGCTATTATTCAAGACAACCCATATGACATTAAAACTATGATAGGTGCTCAAGCATCAAACGATCAGTTCGAAAAAATCCAATCCTATATCCATATCGGTAAAGAAGAAGGAGCAAAAGTACTTACAGGTGGTGAAGCTAACAAACTAAATGATAATTTGGCTAACGGCTTTTATATTAAACCAACTATTTTAGAAGGACATAATAAAATGAGAGTGTTTCAGGAAGAAATCTTTGGTCCTGTAGTATGTGTAACTAAATTTAAAGATGAAGCAGAAGCCATAGAAATTGCTAATGATACTCTTTATGGTTTAGGAGCTGGAGTATGGACAAGAGATGCTCACCAATTATATCAAATACCTCGTGCTATTAAAGCTGGTCGTGTATGGGTAAATTGTTACCATGCTTATCCTGCCCATGCACCATTTGGTGGATATAAAAAATCTGGTTTTGGCAGAGAGAACCATGTGATGATGCTTAACTACTATCGTCAAACTAAAAATATGCTGATTTCATACGATAAGAATAAATTAGGATTCTTTTAGAATCATTTAATATCAACTATAAAGGCTGAATATATTTAATATTCAGCCTTTTACAATTTTAAAAAATGGAACGTATTGCAATTACAGAAAGAGCCGCCAAAATAGTTGAGCAATTAAAAGAAAAACATGGAGACCTTATTTTCCATCAAAGTGGAGGATGTTGCGATGGATCATCTCCTATGATTTTTGAAGAGGGAGATATGTATCTTGATGAAAGTGATATTTTATTGGGCACTGTTGAAGGCGTTAACTTCTATATGAACCAAGATCAGTTTGAATATTGGAAACATACGCATCTTACAATTGATATTACTGAAGGCAGAGGCTCAAGTTTTTCTTTGGAAATACCTTTAGGCTTAAGATTTATCATTCATTCCAGACTATTAACAGAAAAAGAAAATTCAATTCTTAATAGCAAATGAATTCAAAGGATTAATAAAATTTAATTCAATAAATTCTTCAATGCTGGCTTTAAATGATGGTACTTAAATTCAAATCCTGCTTCTTCTATTTTTTTGGAACTTACTCGCTGACTTAAAAATAAAAGTATATGCATGTCGCCTAAAACCAACTTCATAAAGAACTTTGGAACGTTAGGCAAA
This sequence comes from Gaetbulibacter sp. M235, assembly GCF_043876835.1. NCBI lineage: Bacteria > Pseudomonadati > Bacteroidota > Flavobacteriia > Flavobacteriales > Flavobacteriaceae > Gaetbulibacter > Gaetbulibacter sp. M235. Next base: position 420,698 of record NZ_JBAWJZ010000002.1, on the reverse strand, counting down.
AACAAAGGCTTATCCAATACTTTAGCGCATAATTTAGTGAGTTCTTGATTGCTTACCGGATTTGGTGCAACCGCGTTATAAACACCTTCTAAACTATTTTCCAATACAAAAACAAATAGTTTTGATAAATCGTTTATATGAATCCATGATTGCCAAGAATTACCAGAACCAAAAGCAGCTCCAAGTCCAAATTTTATAGGTTTAATCAGTTTTGGCAATGCACCGCCTTTATTAGACAACAACAAACCTATCCTGATTTTAGAAACAGGAATCCCTAATTCAGAAAAAGCATCAACAGCATTTTCCCATTTCTTTACAACCTGACTTAAAAAGGTGTCATCTCCTGTTGAATGATCCTCTTCATAATAATTAGATAATGAGTCCGGATAGATACCAATAGCACTTGCTGAAACTACTTGCTTCACCTTATTTTCATGCTTTTTTAAACTATCTACCAAAAGTTTTGTGGTTTGCAATCTGCTTGACAGAATTTCTTTTTTATAACATGGTGTCCAGCGTTTTGCAACCGATGCTCCAGCTAAATGTATGATTGCATCAACATCATTAAAACAATTAAAATCAATCTCATTAGTTTTAGGATTCCAATAATACCCTTGATAGTTTGTTTTTTTTGAAATTTTAGACTTTCTGGTAGTTAAATAGTTAACCTGTATGTCTTTTTTTAGACAAAGTTCCACAATTTCCTTCCCAATTAATCCAGTAGCACCTGTAATTAATACACTCATTTTCTTTTTTTATAAAGTTACAAAATGAGTAGGTGTTGTACTTAACAATTATGTTAGGTTTAACAATTAAATTAATAATAAAAAACCGTGATTTTATAAAGCAAATTATTTAATTCACTTTACTGAGTAGAATGCTACGCTTCTTCAAAAGCACATAACATTCCAATAAATCCAAATGCTCAGAGTCTCGTTGCACGAAGCATTTAACTTCAATACTACACTAATTTTAAGTCGTTGAATGCTTTGTTGCACGAAGCATTTCGCGTTTACCTGGTGGCCCTTGTAATTTTTCAACCTTAAAACCAACAGCCTGCATAGCTCTTCTCACACTTCCTTTAGCTGAATAGGTTACCAAAACACCATTTACTTTTAGTGCATCATACATTTTCTGGAATATGGCTTCTGTCCAAAGTTCTGGCTGAACACGTGCTCCAAAAGCATCAAAATAAATAATATCAAAAGTATTTTTATCATCAATCTCAAAAAAGGTTTTCTGTTGTTTTGTCAATTCAAAACCCATTGAAATTTCGGTTTTATTACCCCAAATTACTGTATGCAACCTTTCAAATATGTCGGTTTTATTATCTGCTTTTAATGCTGTTGGATAATTTAATTCCTGTATTTCATCCCTAGTAACAGGATAGGCTTCTACACCAACATAATCAATATTGATGTGTAATTGCTCTGCTTCCAGTAGTGTAATGAACGCGTTTAACCCCGTTCCAAAACCAATTTCCAAAACAGAAACTGGTTGTTTTAAATTTGTATAGGTTTCATTAAAATGATGCAGACCATGTTTAATGAAAACATGATAGGCTTCTTGAATGGCACCGTGAACAGAGTGGTATTGCTCATTCCATTCTTCAATCTGAATGGTTTTTGAACCATCTGCTGTGGTGATTATATGTCGTTTCACAAAATTATCGGCTTGTATTTATTCTATTAACAAAACGCCATCCGCTAAAAACGAGAGTGTCTTTTTAGGTTCGGTAATGGCGGCTATGTCCTCTTCTGTAGCTCCTCCATCTTCAGCATAATGGCGTTGCTCATCAACTGAAACTTCTTCAACAAAAGCCACTCCATTAATTATCACCTCTTTTCCAGCTATATCTTTAGGCATAAAAAAACCATAGTCTTTAAACTTCACCATAACCTTCTCACTATTCCCTAAATCAACTTTCATCCAACAACCTTTTGCCTGACAAACCTCATCAACTTTAGCTATCATTTTTGAGTTGATAGTATCCCCAACGTTCATTGTTTTATAATGCTGAGACATCGATGTAGCAGCTACGGCATCATCGGGAATTATTTCCTTTCCAAAGGATTTGTATTGCTTTTCTGCAACTGCTCCCATTGGAGCTTCTTTGGTTTTAGTTTCTTTTTTACAAGAATTTAACATTAAAACACATATAAATGCAAAGAAAACTGATTTCATAGGATAAAAATTTCAATATTATTAGATTTATTCAAATATACACTTTTTTAAAAGCCTTTTTATTTAAATTTGTGCTATAAAACATCTAGACAATGAATGCTATAATGAATGACATAGAAGTAATAAAAACAACGTCTTCTAAAATTAAAGAAGTAGATTTTGAAAATTTAAGTTTTGGGAAGATTATTTCAGATCATATGCTGGAATGCAATTATAAAGATGGAAAATGGCAAGCGCCAAAAGTGGTTCCTTATCACTCTATTGCATTAGATCCTTCTTCTAAAATTTTCCATTACGGACAATCTATTTTTGAAGGCATGAAAGCTTACAAAGATGCTAATGATGATATTTATTTGTTCAGACCTTTAGACAATTTTAAACGTTTGAATATTTCTGCAAAACGATTGGCTATTCCAGAATTACCAGAAAGCTATTTTATGGAAGGATTAAAAACCTTGCTAAAAGTTGATAGCGACTGGATTCCAAAAAAAGAAGGTAGTTCATTATACATTCGTCCGTTTGTTTTTGCAACCGGAAACGGATTTCATGCATCTCCTGCTGATGAATATAAATTCATAATTGCTTGTGCACCTTCTGGATCTTATTTTTCTGGAAAAGTAAAAGTATTAATTGAAGAAACATATTCACGTTCAGCTAACGGTGGTGTTGGGTACGCTAAAGCTGGTGGAAACTATGCAGGACAATTTTATCCAACACAATTAGCTATTGAAAAAGGTTACCAACAAGTTATCTGGACAGATGACAATACCCATGAGTATATTGAAGAAGCTGGTGCCATGAATATTTTTATAAGAATTAATGACACCCTAATTACCGGACCTACAAGCGATAGAATCTTAGACGGTATTACTCGTAAAAGTATTATTGAACTAGCTAAATCCGAAGGCATATCTGTTGAAGTTAGAAAAATAAGTGTCCACGAAGTAGTTGAAGCTGCTAAAAATGGTTCGTTAAAAGAAATGTTTGGTGCTGGTACAGCAGCGGTTATTTCTCCTATATCTGGTTTTGGTTACCATGGTGAAGACTATGAGTTACCAGAATTAGAACATACTTATGCAAGTGCCTTAAAAAAAAATATCACAGATATTCAAACCAACAAATGCGAAGACCCGTTTGGATGGAGATTTAAAGTTGAATAATAATAAATTCTATTATAAAAAAGAGCAGCCAAATTGGCTGCTCTTTTTTATTTCCCTAAAATATCCTCTATATTAGGTTTAAAATAGTTGGGGCCTTTTAAAACCTTACCGTCCTCACGATATACAGGCTCACCGTTTTCACCAAGCTTACTCATATTACTCCTTTGAATCTCATCAAACACCTCTTCTATTTTATGTTGCATGCCGTGTTCAATAATAGTCCCGCATAAAATATAAAGCATATCACCAAGCGCATCAGCAACTTCAACCAAATCATCATTATTAGCAGCTTCTAAATATTCCTCGTTTTCTTCCTTCATTAAATTAAAACGCAACAGGTTTTTGTTTTTTCCCAAATCTGCTTTTGGGGTTTCTCTGTGCCCCAATTTAAATGCTGTGTGAAAAGCCTTAACGGCATCAATTTTATTTTTCATGTGCAAATGGATTAACTTTCTTTTAATTAAATTTGCATAAAAATAGGGATATGTTCAGTAAAGGTCAAATCATTTTTGGTATAATCTTTTTTATTGTTTTTGCTATTGCCATAGGCTTTACATACAGAAAAGATTTAAAACTGCACAAAAAGTTTTATCCAGGCAGCATCTGGATTTTATTGGCATTTATTGCTTTTATCCTGTTTATTTCTGCAATTAAATTTTTCTTTAAATAATTTTCCCTGAATCTCGAATCTCGGGTAGGAATTATGACTTCTAATTTGTTTAATAAATAGTTGTTATTTAACGCAACCTTTTTAAAATTCTGCATCTACTTACTAGAAGTACTAACTAATCCAAATGAATATGAATATTATTATTACAGTAGCGATTCTTATTCTTATTAATATATTGCTTTTAGCTTTTAGCGTAAATAAAAAAACAGAACCTTAATGGTTCTGTTTTTTACTTTTAATATTTAGACTGTTAGTTTATTTCAGGCAAAAAATGATAGGTTTCACTGTAATCTAACATTTGTCCAGCAAAAGTTTCTGGTTGTGTTACCTTAATAGAAACAATATCTCCTTTATCATTGGTTTCTGGCACTAAAACCGGATTTACAAATCCTGAATATGGTGCAGATGTGAATTTTTTGTTTCTTTCTAAAACTTCGGCATGTAATACTTGGTCTACTTTAACACCATAAGTTTCAACTAAAGTCTCAACGGCTGCAAAATCGCCTTCAGATTTTATACGTTGTGTTTCACGTAGTAACTGGCCAAAAAGGTCGTGTAATTTAGCATAATCATTAATGTTAAAATAGGTTTTGCCATCGCGAGTTACTTTTTCAATAACATTATCGGCTTTTCCTTTTTCAAAAACCCATGCAGAAACCCACTGTCTGTTTCTCATATGTGCTTCTTCAACATCATCGCCTAAGTTCAGTCTGATTAACTGGGTCATCAAACCATTTCTTATATAACCATCATAAGCAGCCATTCCACCTTTTTTCCAATCGTCTACCAAACCTAGTTCCTGTAATTTTGAGTCGTATAAATAATATAGGGCAACCAAATCTGCACGACCTTCTTCTAAAGTAGAGGCGTAATTTTTCAAGGTTTCTTTGGTCTCTCCTACTCCTGGATTTAATTTTCCTGAGGCATGGCCAATAACTTCGTGCAAGGCAGTATGCAATTTATCGGCTAATTGTCCGTAAGTTTCTTCAAGTTGAAGTTCTTCCTCATCATCTACAAACTCTTTTAATCTGTCTGTATTTCCTGAATTGTTGTATGATTCAATAATATTTCCTAGCGAAACAGATTTACTTCCTACAGCAGCTCTAATCCAGTTGGCATTTGGTAAATTAACGCCTATTGGTGTGCTTGGAGACGAATCTCCAGCTTCACCAGCAACATTAACAACTTTGTAAGTTACACCAACTACGTTTTCTTTTTTATGAGCATCCATTAAGGGAGAATTATCTTCAAACCACTGTGCATTGTCTGATACCACTTTCATTTTTTTAGACATATCAAAATCATTGATTTGAACAACTGATTCATAAGAACCAGTATAACCTAGTGGGTCATTATAAACTTCTATAAAACTGTTTATATAATCAATATTTCCTTGAGTGGCCGCTGTCCAGGCTACATTATAATCGTCCCAAGTTTGTAAATCGCCGGTTTTATAATAGTCTATTAATAAACCTAAAGCATTTGCCTGAGCCTCATTTTCTGCAACTCCTTTAGCCAACTCTAACCATTTAATAATTTCATCTATGGCCGAACCATATAATCCACCAGATTTGTAAGTACGTTCTTTAAGTACCCCATTTTCTTTAACTAATTGTGAGTTTAAACCATAAGATAAAGGTTTTGTAGCATCTGGTGATGTTTTGCTCTTGTAAAAATTAATAACGTCATTATTGGTCACATTTGGGCCATACATGTTAACTGCTGAAAGAGCTACATTATCAATACCTTTTGATTGATCTACTTTTTTAGCGTCAACGTCATTAAAAATAACATCAAAAGGGTCGCCTTCTAAAACAGTATTAGTATCTGCTAATAATTGTTTTAAATAGTCTGGCGAAAATTCAGGCTTAATTTTATAATTTGAATAATGATGATGAATACCATTGCTAAACCATATACGTTTTAAATACACTTCAAAAGCTTTCCAGTCTGCCGTAGTTTTATCGCCTTGATAATTAGTATAAACAGATTCCAATGCTTTTCTAATGGTTAAATTGTATCGGTAATTTTGGTCCCAGATAATATCTCTGCCAGATAAGCCTGCTTGAGTAAGATAGTAAGCCAATTTTTGTTCTTTTAAAGTAAGTTGTTCCCAACCAGGTATTTGATACCTTAAAATTTTAATGTCGGCAAATTGCTCTACATTATAGTTAAATTGTACACTGTCTTTTACAGTTAAATCTTCTGTTTGTTGGTTGGATTTTTCATTTCCACAGGATGCCAAAAATAAAGCAACTATTGACAATCCTAATATTGATTTTAGTTTCATTTAATAAGTATTGATTTTTTTATGATTTTTAAAAAACGCATAATTAATAACAAGCTCATTATAGAATAATTTCAATAAAGTAGTATTAATTATTAATTATTGATTTTTATTGCATCAAAGATAAGAATTTATTAATGACTGAATAAATTTGACTACCTTTGATTTATGTTTTTTTTAAACCTTCCCTATGAAAACATTTAAATATTTACTCTTTTTATTACTTATCATCACCATAGGGTTTTGTATATATATAGCCGTTCAACCAAACAGTTTCGAAATAAGCAAAACACGAACCATAAAAGCCCCTGCATCGGTTATTTATAATAATGTTATTGATTTTAAAAACTGGGAAGCTTGGTCGGCTTGGGCAGAAGCAGATCCTGACATTGAAATTTCACTTCCCAATCAAACTAAAGGTATTAATGGCACCTATTTTTGGGAAGATAATAATGGCGCAGGAACCATAAAAACTACAGATGCTACACCTTTTTCAAGTATTGATCAAGACATGCAAATTTCTAACTTCCCAACGTCTAATCTTAATTGGAAATTCAAGTCGAATGATGATGGTTCTACCAATGTAACCTGGACCATAACAGCAAACCATTTATCTTTTAAATTTAAAATGAATGCTGTATTAATGGGCGATTTGGAACATGAAATAGAAACACATTACGAAAGGAGCCTTGAGAAATTAGATAGTATCGTGGTAACCAATATGAAAAAATACAGCATAGAAATTAATGGAATAACCGAGCATAGTGGTGGATTTTATATTTATAATTCAACCTCTTCAAAAATTGATAACCTTAAAAATTCCATTGATGACTTATTGCCGAAAGTTAAAAAATATGCCCAAGAAAACAATATAGCTATTTCTGGTTTTCCGTTTATTAATTACCATTCTTACGATGCTGAAAACAATGCCGTTATGTTTTCTTGTTGCATTCCAACCACATCAAAAGTAATCACCAACCAACCAGATATTTTAACAGGCCAGTTAGAACCCTTCAGAACCTTAAAAACCACTTTAAAAGGCGACTATACCAATTTAAAAGAAGCTTGGGATATGAGCATGAAATATATAACCAACAGTGGCAATACCGTTGCCGATAATGGCCCCATGCTTGAAGTTTATTTAAATGATAGCTCTATAGTTACCAATCCTGCAGAGTGGAAAACCGAAATTTATATTGCTTTAAAAGACTAGTTTACTTATTGTATCTGAATATTTATCATATTTTTGATATCAGAAAACAAATAAAAGTAAAGTAATGAAACAATTAATACTTGTTTTTATAGGTGGAGGTTTTGGCAGCGTACTCAGATTTATTATTGGAAAGTATCTTAACAGCCCACAAACCGGTATTCCTTACGGAACCTTTGCAGCAAACATATTAGGAAGTTTATTAATAGGTATCATTCTTGGGCTGGCAGCTAAAAACAACACCTTGTCGCAAAATCAAACCTTACTTTTAGCTACAGGATTTTGTGGTGGTTTCACTACCTTTTCAACATTTGCTTACGAAAACCATGTGTTTTTAAAATCGGGTGATTTTACAAGTTTTGCCTTTTATACCATAGCCAGTTTTGTTGTTGGCTTTTTAGCAGTGTTTTTAGGGATGTTTTTAGTAAAATAAACACCTTCTCTTTTTTATTTAGTATTAAATATATCTTGTTAACGCGTTGATTGCTTTTAGTATTACCAAACTGTAATATTAAAAAGCGTCTGGTTAATTTGCAAATCCGTGACACATATTGACACACATTAACACATATTGACACAAGTGCCTAAAAAATCAGGGGTTTTGTTCGGGTTTTGTTCGAGCCTTGTTCAGCTACTGTTCGAGTGTATTTTGTTTAGATGGAGCTTTGGCTGAACAAAGGTCGGAACGAAGTAAAATAAAACCATAAATAAGTACTTTTTTACTATAAAAACGTTTGCTCTTGTAAGAATATATTTATTATATTAGTAGTATATAATGTAGATATAGACAATTGTTTATATCCAATTGTTAGCAGTAATTTGAAACAGAAATACAGGTCAGCCGAAAACTGAATTAGAGTAGGCACAAAATTAAAGGAAACAATGATGAAAATAACTAAAGTATTTTGCATAGTGATAATGTTTATATCGAGCAGCACTTTATTTGGACAAACAAAAAGTGATTCACTAAAAATTAAAGAAACAGTGCTAAATTATCTTGAAGGTCTTAATACCAACGATTATTTAAGAGCCGAAAAAGCCATACATCCAGAACTTGCAAAAAGAATCATTTCAACAGACGAAAACGGCGATTATAAGTTGGATAATATGCCCTGGTCACACCTCTTATATAATATCAAAACAGTTGACTTTTCACAGATGTATAAAGCGGATGTAAATCTTCAAGAACCTTTCAAAGTTGAGGTAATCATCTTCGATATACAAAATAATATTGCGACCATCAAAGCTAAACAGAACAGATATGCTTTTTTTGACTACATACATCTTGGGAAAATTAAAGGCGAGTGGAAAATTATAAATATTTTATGGGCATGGACAGATTAGTACGATATTAAACCAATGCTCTGTATCTAATCTTGGAAAATGAAAAACTACTGCTAACATTTTGTATAAGTAATGGCAGGCGATGTGGTAAGTATCAATGTTTGCAGACCGCTCAAACTGCGTAGCGGTTTGACAGGAAACTACCACGCAATCTGCCACTACTCATACAATTTACCGTTGAAAACAAACTTTATGAGAAAAACAAATTTAATTCTGACCCTTATTTTACTTAACGCAATCCTATTTTCTTGTTCATCTAATGAAAGTTCTGACAATCCAGAGCCTGAGCCAACAACAAACAAACTAGTTAAAACTGAAAAAATCTCTGAAACTAGAAAAGTAGATTACACATACAATAGCAACAACTTGATTTCGAGTTTTAACGGAACCTACAACAGTTTTGGATATATCTCTGGTTTTACTTATGACTCTGAAAATAAATTAACCGAATGGGATTACCAAGAAACAGGTTCGTCATCATATAGTGACACCTATACTTATACATATAATTCAAACGGACTTCTATCAAGTTACTCTGCAAATAGTGAAGATGTAACAATAACATACAATGGCAATAATATTACATTGTCTGGAACAATTGAAGGAAATACAAGTGCCCAAGCAGAATTAGAGCTAGACAATAATGGATTGATAATTAAAGTAACAGAAAGCAATCAATACACAAACTTTGGCTATGATTCAAATGGAAATTTGGTTTCCGCCCAATCATATGACAACACAGACAATCTGCTGTCAGAATTCACAATACAATACGATAATAAAATAAACCCGTTTTATGGACAATTGGAATCCATTTATATTGAGCGGTTTATTGAGTTCTTTTCGGAATTTGATGGAATTTACATAGGCGGATTTGAAGGTTACAGTTTCCCATATCTCAAAAACAATATTACATCAATAAACGAAGTAAGTGGCAGAACAACAACATTCTCTTACACATATGACAGCGAAAATTATCCGACAAATGTTAATGGAACTTTTTCAGGAGATACTGTAATATATGATATTGATTACTACGAATAAAAAACGTTTGCCAACAATGCCTATAAGTAATTACTCGTTCTCGCCTACTTTGGAAATTCCTGCGGAATTTCCAACTTGGAGTGTACTTGCTAAATTAACCGCTAAACCACGCAACTAACCATACACAATACTGTGACATTTAAACCCAAAATTTACGAAATGAAAAGACTGAATTTATTACTTGGAATATTTATCGGATTAACAATCCTATCTTGCTCATCTGATGACGATAATCAAAACCAAACAAAATCTAATTTCACACTAAACGGAACCGAATATTCTATCCCAAATGGGTTTATTCTGTCTGCTTTTGATGGAACAAATAATAGCAGACACGCAATTTATCTAATAAACGGAATTATAATAAATAACGAATGGTACGGCGTCGCTTGTGATTATTCCAATGACTTGACGCAAGGAATCATTTTTAACATAACTTCGAGTTCTGTGACTGAATTAGCTAACGGAACTTACAATTATGAATTAATGACAACTGAACCATCACTAAATGAAACCAACATTGTAACCAATATTGTTGTGGAAAATAACTGTGTGATAAGCTCAAATGACATTAATGAAAACCAAATAACTTCCGGAAGTTTAACAGTCGAACGCACTAATAATATTTACACTCTGAATTTCACTTTTGAGACTAATGATTTTGGAACTGTTAGTGGTAGCTATGTTGGAGAATTACAATTAACGCAAGATTTGTCTGATTAAAAAACTATTTGAAACGAAACCATATCCAAACACATTATGCAAAAATCTAAAAAACAAAACCATATGAAACAAATTACTAAAATGCTGTTTTTAATAACTGTAATCGGGATTACAAGTTGTAGTCCAAAAATAACTTCAAATTTCACTAATCCACAACCTAAATTATCAATTGATGAAAATGTCGCACTTTTAGACATCGACAACAATTTGCCAGAAAACGTGGTTAAAGTTGGTGAATTAAGATTTCAAGATTCAATGTTTTCTACAGACTGCAGTTTCAATAGCTTAATGAATCAAGCTAGAGTTGAGGCAAGAAAAAATGGAGCAAACATTGTAAAAGTAATAGATAAGAAAAAACCAGATTTATGGAGCAGTTGCTATCGATTAAAAATTGAATTATATAAATATGATGGAGATGTTTCATCATTAAATCAATACAAATTAAAACTTGACTAAACTTAAAAAACAAAACAATGAAAATTATTATTAAAACCTTACTGCTTTCTTCAATTCTATTACTTTCAAGTTGTGCAACAATAATTTCGGGTTCAAGACAAAATGTGGAAATAAATTCAGAACCAACTTCAGCAAAAGTCTACATAAATGAAATTGAGGTAGGAACAACACCTGTACAAAAAAACCTAAAAAGAAACCAAGAGTATCGTTTAGTTTTAAAACTAGATGGATACCAAACATATGAAACCAAATTGGAGAAAAAATTTAATGCTTGGTATATAGGAAATATTGCTTTTGGTGGATTAATAGGAATTATAATTGACCCAATTACTGGAGCAATTCACAAACTAAAACCCGAAGAAATTGATGGCAATCTTAAAAAGGGTACAACTTATGATACAAAGGGTGGAAAATTATTTGTGAAAATAAGTATGGATATTGACCCAAATTCGGAAAAAGTTGGGCAATTAGAAAAATCAGAATAAAGCTTGCGCGCAAACACTATATAAAAAATTACTATTTTTAGCTAAACCAAAGTTAGTTGCTCGTTTGCTTTATTATAACCAACCATAACCAATGATAAAATTCTTTATAAAAATTCAATAAAACTTTAAGTCTATAAAAGAGAACATCATAATGTTTAAGAAAAAATGAAACCATCGAGCTTGACAAGAACTAAAAAAATTAACTTTCTAAATGTTGGATATTATTTTATAGGATTAATTGTTTTTTCGTTTTTAGGTTTTTGGCCTTCTTATTTTTCAAAATTCTTTGATGGAACAGCTGACTTCAATATTTATTTTCATTTTCATTTTGTAATGGCGATGCTATGGATAATGCTATTGATTATACAGCCCATACTTATTAAGAAAAAGAAAATGTCAATACACAGGCAAGTTGGGAAGCTAAGTTTTATTGTGCTACCTCTTTTAATTGTGTCTGTTATTTTGCTAAAACATAGTTTAATGAATCCAGAAACTATTGAAGGCTTAGGGCTTAGCTTATGGTTTTCAGTAAAACATATTGCTATTCTTGGGGTTATGTTTACCATAGCAATGGCGTACAGGCACAATATGCAAATTCACGCCCGCGCAATGATTGCAACTGGTATTGAGTTTATAGAGCCCGGTTTTGGGCGATTCATTTTTAACACACTATCAAAACCAGATTTTAATCTTGCGTTGGGAATTTCAATTTCGATAATGTATGCCCTTATTGCCTATCTCATTTTTATAGAGCGAAAACAAACCAGCGGCCGATGGGTGTTTCCTTTATTTTTATTAATGTCTATAATATTTCACTACCTTATTTTCTTCGAAATAAGCTTTGAATTTTGGGATTCATTTGCCGAATGGTTTGCCAAATTACCAATTACATAAATAAAGTGAAGTTTAGTTTAAAAAATATGAACATACAAAAAAATGGCAAAAAGTAATTACTTGGGGTTAAACCAAAAATTGACATCTTCGATAAAGGACACCTTCATGATGAATTATGGAATTTAGTTGATAAAAATGAGGCTTACTTATTAATGACAGGTGTTTTTGATGTAAAAGAGCACAATACAAGATGGTTTTTGGCAAAACATAAGGAATTGCTGGAATTGAATAAAAATCTAATAGGAATAGTTGAAAAGGAAATTAAACAACAACGAACCCCTTCTTTTAGTGTTTTCCAAAAGTTTTAACTCCCGCTTTAATTTTAGTTCTTAAATAGTTTTCCCTTGGTACAATAGGGCAAGAATATTTGTCATTATAAGCACAATATGGGTTGTAAGCCGAATTAAAATCTATGATAACTTTGCTGCTAGTTGGAATTCTTAAATCAATATAACGTCCGCCACCATAGCTTTCAAGTCCGTTAGTTTCATCAGAAAAAGGCAAAAACAAATAGTCTTCAAAACCTTCTTTTTTTATCAAATCTTGATTTTGATAAACGTTTAATTTGAATATTTCATCATTCAAAAAGAATTGTAAAACTCCGTACTTCACGTATTCCGGAAGTCTATCGGTAGTTGTTTTCATTTTAAAAGGCAGCTCATTTTCTGTTCTTGTAAATAAAGCTTCAACCACATATGTTGAATCGTACCTAAAAAAATCAAGGCTTTTAAATTCTTTTCTGTCTTCTTCTTTTAATGGTGATGTGGTAGCATCTTTATATTCGGCATTTATTTCTCTTTGAAATTCAGTTTCACCTACAACGGGTTCTTTCCCGTCTTTACAACTTGTTAAACAAGCTAAAAGAAAAACGATTAATATGACTTGTTTCATTTATAAAAAATATTTTCAATCCAAAAATACAACTTACAATTATTTTATATACATTTGAAAATCAAAAAATAATAAAAATGCGCAATTACGTCACCATTTATACTCAAAACTGTACATCAAAATACAGATGTTGGGCTTGCTATATAATGTGGTGATATGAAAATATTACACTATATGAAAGTCCGACTGTACAGTTGGACTTTTTTTTTACAAAAAAATCAATCAAAAAAAATAATAAACATCAATCAAAGAACAAATTAAATCAATGAAAACACTTTTTAACAAATACATAAACACTTTTAGAGGACTTTCAAAAGAAGTTTGGTGGATAGCTTTAATAACACTTATAAATAGAGCTGGCACAATGGTTATCCCCTTTTTATCATTATATCTTACCAAAAGCCTAAACTTTACATTGGCTGATGTTGGCTGGATTATGAGTGCTTTTGGGTTAGGCTCTGTAGTTGGCTCATGGATTGGAGGCAAACTATCTGATAAAATAGGTTTTTATAAAGTAATGGTGTTTAGTTTAATAGCTACAGGTATTTTATTTATCATCCTTCAGCTATTAACTAGCTTTGTGGCTTTTTGCATTGGCATATTTGTAGTTATGCTGGTTGCAGACATGTTTAGACCAGCCATGTTTGTAGCATTAAATTCTTACAGTAAACCAGAAAACAAAACACGTTCTGTAACTCTTATAAGATTAGCCATTAACCTTGGTTTTTCTGCTGGTCCAGCCATTGGTGGTATCATAATTACCACAATTAGCTATGGTGGTTTATTTTGGGTTGACGGAATTACTTGTATACTGGCTGCCATAGTTTTGATACAAGTACTGCATCCAAAAAAGGCTAAAACCTTAGATAATTTAAAAATTGAAAATCCGGAATCTGCATTCCTTGATTATCCTTTTTTAACATTTATAGTTGCCATGATTTTATTTGGAATCGTGTTTTTACAATACTTTTCTACCATGCCATTGTACTATAAAGATGCTCATCATTTAAATGAACTGGAAATAGGAATATTATTGGGCTTAAACGGATTCATCATTTTTGTTTTTGAAATGCCATTAATTAAATGGCTAGAAAATTCAAGGTTTACAAAATTAGGTTTAATGCTTTTTGGAGCGATTCTAACTGGATTAAGCTTTCTTGTTTTAAATATCACTTCATGGGCAGGTGTACTTATTATTGGTATGCTATTAATGACTTTTGGAGAAATGATTGCTTTTCCTTTTTCAAATGCTTTTGCAATGGATAGAGCTAAAAAAGGAAATCAAGGTGAATACATGGCTTTATACAGCATTTCATTTTCTGTTTCTCACATTTTTGGACACAACGTAGGGCTGCACTTAGTTGGCGCTATTGGTTTTGACAAAACATGGTATTTCACAACAATACTTGCTAGCTTATGTGTATTTTTGATTTTTATTTTAAAACAAAAAATGAAGCTTAAAACAATATAGATAATAATGAGTTTAGAAAAAGATGTTATTATAATAGGCGGTGGACCCATTGGAATTGCTTGTGCATTAGAGTGCGTAAAAAGAGACTGGAATTATTTAGTTATTGAAAAAGGAGCTCTTACCAATTCATTATTCAACTATCCAAAAAACATGACTTTTTTTTCAACTTCTGAAAAACTGGAAATTGATGATATCCCTTTTATCAGCAATAATCCTAAACCAAACAGAGACGAAGCTTTAGAATATTACAGACGTGTAGCCACATCAAATAAACTGAATATTAATTTATATGAAACCGTTTTAAGTATTGAAAAAGAAGGCTCTATTTTCAAAATAAAAACATCTAAGGACGTTTATGCTTCAAAAAAATTGATTTTATCTACTGGCTTTTACGATATTCCAAAACTATTGAATGTGCCAGGAGAAGATTTACCCAAAGTGTCTCACTATTATAAAGAAGCACATCCTTTTACAATGCAAAACGTAATAGTCGTTGGTGCAAGCAATTCCTCAGTCGATGCCGCACTTGAAATTTGGCGTAAAGGTGGTAATGTAACTATGGTAATTAGAGGAAAAGCTATTGGTGAGCGTGTAAAATATTGGGTAAGACCAGACATTATTAATAGAATTGAAGAAGGAAGTATTAAAGCCTATTTCAATTCTGAAATCAATGAAATTAAAAAAATTGAGGTAATAGTTTCCACACCAAAAGGAATCATTTCCATTCCAAACGATTATGTAGTTGCTCTTACCGGATACCAGCCAGATTTTAAACTATTAAAAGAAATTGGTATAAAATTATCTGAAGATGATAAAATGCTCCCCAAATACAATCCAGAAAACATGGAATCTAACATAAGTGGTTTGTATTTGGCTGGAGTAATTTGTGGTGGCATGGAAACACATAAGTGGTTTATAGAAAATTCAAGAATACATGCCAAAATAATTGCAGAACACATAGAATCGCAATTAAATTAAATTATTTCAATGGTTTAACCTCATTATATTTTACCACATGAGATAATACAATTTGAGTTTTGGTTTCTCCATACACAATAAGCTGGTCAATAAAAGACTCCAAATGTTTTTGGTTTTTAAAAACCACTTCCATCACTATATTTTCATTACCCGTAATTCTATAACAATTTAAAACCTCATCGTAGCTTTTCACTTTTTCCAAAAATGGCTTTAACATTCCCATAAAGGCACGTAAAGTAATCAATGCTTTTAGCTGGTAGCCAACATCTAAAGGTGAAACTGACGTTTTATAACCTTGAATAATTCCTGCATCTTCCATCTTTTTAATTCGCTCTGAAACAGCAGGAGAACTTACCCCAACTTTCTTTCCAATGGCAACATTTGATTGTCTGGCATTCTCTTGCAAACACTTCAAAATCTTCCAATTTAATGCATCCATCATCATTTAAAAAAAATAAACTATTAAAAATTAATTATTAAAGTAAATATACGATTTAACTTTAATATTGATAGCATAATTTGTTTACTTGTAACTAATTTTGATAAAATTGCTTTAAGAAGATGTTGCCCAGTATTCCATCACACCTATCAGATTTGCCTATTTATAAAAAGGCAATGGAAATTTATACCCTTACCCGAAGTATTTCTGCATACATTCAATATGACTTATCAAACTTAAAACCTGATGGCAGTGAATATTCGGATATTTATTTTTCCGGAGATATTATACAACAATCTGTATCATTAGCTCCTGAAATTTTGAATGCCGAATTAGAGCGCTATTCTGATAGAAAAGATAAACACATTGCTTCTTTGCAACGTCTTACAAATTTACTTTATAAAAATTCTTATCGCTTAGAAAAATCAAACAGCAATGGTAAAGATTTCTTGCCTATTTTAAGAAGTGAATTAAATAAGTTTAAAAGATTACAACGCAACTGGATGTTAACATTGTAATCCTTTAAATTTTTTGTTAATCTATAAAGTAACTTTATAATGTTTGCTTTCCAATACAAAAAAATTAATAGTATTGTTTTTCAATTGAGAAAATTTCTCCTTCTGCTTGATAATATTTTTCAGATTTTATAATATTCATTAACCAATCTAAATAACTGTCGGATTTTCTTTTAAAAGTATAGTTAAGATTTGCTTCCATAGGTTTAAGATTTAAATATTGGGGTTATTAACTGCTTAAAAATCAACTTAAAGCCATGTAAAATTACATGCGATTGAAGGAAACAAAAAAATTTTGCGTCTTTATTAGTTTAAGCGTTTGATTAAATCTTTCACGTGTTTTTATTTACAAATACTTCCGATGAAATAATCCTCTAAAACATTAGTTTTCTGCTAAAAAACCAGTTATTAAGTTCTGAAAAATGAGATAAATGCATAAAAAAACACACATAATTAAATGTGTGTTTCATGCAATTTAAGGAATTCCCCTTTTTACATAACCTTGTTGTTAAATAGCAATTTAACTGTAACTCAAATGAGAGATTTGAATTACAATTCAAATTTAAACAAGTAACTTTTTTAAAAACTTAATAAAGCTGAATGAAATTGACATTTGTCAATTTTACCTCATTTTTACATTTCAACCGGATTTAAAACCAGTCTTGATAACGTCTCTGGTCGCATATTTAGTAGTGATGCCAAATATTTTTTGGGCAATCGCTTTATTATTTCGGGGTTGAAGGTTTTTAAAAAATGATCGTATCTGTCTTTTGCACCAGGAATTCTGGCCAATAAAGCCCTGTTTTCAGCTTGCAAATAATAATATTCCATCAAAATACGATTTAAGGCTGCCATATCTGAATAATTTTTAATGGCATAATCCATATCTTCAAAACTCAAACTCTCTGTATACGTATCTTCAAGGCATTGTATGTTTTCTAAAGCCGGTTCATTTTTAAAATAGCCAGAAATTGATGTAACCATTTCACTATCTACACTTACCCATGTTGTTACCTCATTACTGTTAAAATCAAAATATCCTCGTATAAGACCTTTACGTATTAAATGAATCCTATTACATGTTTCACCACTTTTCACAATAAATTCTCCTTTCTTAAAATGTGAAGAAATCATCCTTTGCGATAAAAAACTTTTAAGGGGTTTTGATAATGGTGAAATAGAATTAAGTAATGTGACACTAAAAATATTGTTGTATTTAGTTGTTGGCATATCAATGATTTTGGTACAATATATTTTATTCTAATACTATCATAAAATGATATATATCAGTTTTCATTTAATGAGCATAAATTTTTTACATGTTTCTGCGATATTGGCCTCCAACTTCAAATAGAGCATTGGTAATTTCACCTAATGAACAAACCTTGCAAACTTCCATTAAAGCTTCAAAAATATTTTCGTTATGGATTGCTTTGTTTTGTAAATCTTTTAAAAGACCACTTGTATCTTTTGTTTTGTGAAGATTTTGTAACGTTTTAATTTGAAACTGTTTTTCTTCATCGGTAGCCCTAATAACTTCTTTAGGTAAAATCGTTGGAGACCCTTTACTACTTAAGAAAGTGTTTACTCCAATAATTGGGTATTCGCCATTATGCTTTAAAGTTTCATAATACAAGCTTTCTTCCTGAATTTTTGAACGTTGATACATGGTTTCCATGGCTCCTAAAACACCACCTCTTTCAGTAATTCTATCAAACTCTAACAACACTGCTTCTTCTACTAAATCTGTTAATTCTTCAATTATAAATGAACCTTGTATTGGGTTTTCGTTTTTTGCTAAACCTAATTCTTTATTTATAATTAATTGAATTGCCATAGCGCGACGAACAGACTCTTCTGTTGGAGTTGTTATCGCTTCGTCATAAGCATTGGTGTGTAATGAATTACAATTATCGTAAATAGCGTATAATGCCTGAAGCGTTGTGCGAATATCGTTGAAATCAATCTCTTGAGCATGTAAACTACGACCAGACGTTTGAATATGGTATTTAAGCATTTGTGCTCTTTCATCAGCTCCATATTTATGCTTCATGGCTTTTGCCCAAATTTTTCTGGCTACCCGACCAATTACTGCGTATTCCGGATCGATACCATTTGAGAAAAAGAACGATAAGTTTGGTCCAAACTTATTAATATCCATACCTCTGCTTAAATAGTATTCAACATAAGTGAATCCGTTTGAAAGTGTTAAAGCCAATTGAGTAATTGGATTAGCTCCTGCTTCTGCTATATGATATCCAGAAATAGAAACTGAATAAAAATTACGCACATTGTTTTCTATAAAATACTCTTGTACATCACCCATTAAACGCAATGCAAACTCCGTTGAAAAAATACAAGTGTTTTGAGCTTGGTCTTCTTTTAAAATATCGGCTTGAACAGTTCCTCTAACTTGCGTAATTGTTTTAGCTTTAATGTCTTCGTATATCGCTTTAGGCAATACCTGATCTCCTGTTACACCAAGTAGCATCAATCCTAAACCATTATTGGTTTTTGGTAATTCACCGTTATATTTTGGTCGTTCTTTATCTTTAAAAAGATTGGAAATTTTATTCTCAACCTCATTTTCCAATCCATTATCCTTGATATAAATCTCACATTGCTGGTCAATGGCAGCATTCATAAAAAAGCCTAATAACATAGGTGCAGGACCATTAATAGTCATACTTACCGAGGTCATTTCATCTGCTAAATTAAAACCTGAATACAACTTTTTAGCATCATCTAAACAACATATTGAAACACCTGCATTACCTATTTTTCCATAAATATCCGGTCTTAAATCTGGGTCGTTTCCATAAAGTGTAACACTATCAAAAGCTGTTGATAATCGTTTAGCTGGCAAACCTTCACTTACATAATGAAATCGCCTATTTGTTCTTTCAGGACCGCCTTCGCCAGCAAACATACGTGCCGGATCTTCACCCATTCTTTTAAACGGATATAAGCCTGAAGCAAAAGGAAATTCTCCTGGCACATTTTCTTGTAAAATCCAACCCAAAATATCACCCCAAGCCTTATATTTTGGTAATGCCACTTTTGGAATTTGAGTATGAGATAATGATTCAGTATGCGTTTTTACTTTTATTTCTTTTTTTCTTACTTTAAATGAATATATGGGGTCTTTATACTTTTTAATTTTATCATTCCAACCAACTATTACTTCCCAATTATATGGATCGAGATTTAATTTTACTTTATCAAATTCAGCTAAAAGAAGTTTAATAAAATCATCATTTGCACTTGTTTTTATAGTTTCTGAATTGATACCATATTTATCTAATTCAGGAGTATTTCCTATTACAGATTCTATAGTTTTAAAAATTCCATATAATTTTTGCGCAACTTCCACTTGTTGACTGGTAGTTTTATCGTAAGAACGATTGTTTTCTGCTATTTCAGATAAATAACGTGTTCTGGAAGGAGGAATGACAAAAATTTTCTCACTCATTTCATTTGAAATAGTAAACGTAGACTTTAAATCTGCGTTTGTTTTTTCAACTACTTTATCTATTACTGCTTTGTAAAGCGTATTCATTCCTGGGTCATTAAACTGTGATGCAATGGTTCCGTAAACAGGTAATTTATCCTGAGGAACATCCCATAAATTATGATTTCTCATATATTGCTTTTTCACATCACGTAACGCATCTAAAGATCCTCTTTTGTCAAACTTGTTGATAGCAACCAAATCTGCAAAATCGAGCATATCAATTTTTTCTAACTGCGTAGCTGCACCAAATTCTGGCGTCATGACATATAATGATACATCGCTATGCTCAATAATTTCTGTATCTGATTGCCCAATACCAGAAGTTTCCAAAATGATTAAATCAAATTCAGCAGCTTTTAAAACCTGAACGGCTTCATTTACATATTTTGACAAAGCCAAATTAGATTGGCGTGTTGCCAAACTACGCATATATACACGAGGATTATTAATCGCATTCATACGAATTCTATCACCCAAAAGCGCACCACCAGTTTTTCTTTTTGAAGGGTCAACCGAAACTATTCCAACTGTTTTATCAGGAAAATCTATTAAAAATCTACGAACCAATTCATCTACTAAAGACGATTTTCCGGCTCCACCAGTTCCTGTTATACCTAAAACTGGGGTTTTAGAAATTTTGTTTTTAACATGAATTTCTTCAATTACTTTTTTGGCTACTTCAGGAAAATTTTCAGCTGACGAAATAACTCTGGCAATTTCAATAGCATTTTTAGCTTTAAGTTTATTTACATCAACATCTAATTTGTCGCCTATTGCAAAATCCGATTTTTCAACCAAATCATTAATCATACCTTGCAATCCCATTTCACGTCCATCATCAGGAGAATAAATACGAGAAATGCCGTAATCCATTAATTCCTTAATTTCAGAAGGTAAGATTACGCCGCCACCGCCGCCAAATATTTTTATATGCTCTGCTTTTCTTTCTTTAAGCAAATCAAACATATACTTAAAATACTCGTTATGTCCACCTTGATATGAGGTTAAACAAATAGCGTTCACATCTTCTTGAATAGCTGTATTTACAACTTCATCTACACTTCTGTCATGCCCTAAATGAATCACTTCAACACCGGTTGCCTGAATAATTCTACGCATGATGTTTATAGAAGCATCATGACCATCAAACAATGAAGCTGCAGTTACAATTCTAATTTTATGCTTTGGCTTATAAAGAGTAGTTTGTTCCATTGATAAAAATATCTTCTTTTTGACGTGCAATTTACGGAATATTCAAAAAATTACGCTATTTATCTTTAATTATCTAAAATTAGATCAATTAGAAATTCCAATAATAAATTAGTTAATTTTGAACATTAATTGATAATGTAAATCATGAATAAAGTTACCCTATTAATATACTGTAAAGACAGACCAAACATTATTGCTTCGGTCACCAATTTTATTGCTAACAATCAAGGTAATATTGTTTATATAGATCAGCATGTTGATAGAGAACAGGACATATTCTTTATGCGTTTAGAGAGTGAATTTGATGTTAATACATTTTCCATTGAAACTTTTAAAGAGTTGTTTAAAAATACATTAGTTGATCAGTTTAAAATAAAATGGCGCATGTATTCATCAAACAGAAAACCAAAAATGGCTTTGTTTGTATCAAAATACGACCATTGTTTATATGATATTTTAGGACGCTACAATTCCGGGGAATTATTTTTAGAAATTCCTTTTATATTGAGTAATCATTTAGATTTAAAACCTATTGCCGAAAGTTTTAAAATTCCTTTTTATCATGTTCCGGTAACTAAGGAAACAAAAAAAGAAGCAGAACAAAAGCAATTAGAATTATTAATATCCCATGAGATTGATTTTATTGTGCTAGCAAGATACATGCAGATAGTATCAGACACCTTAATAAACAAATACCCAAATAAAATCATAAATATACACCACTCCTTTTTGCCGGCTTTTGTCGGTGCAAAACCTTATCATTCGGCTTATAAAAGAGGTGTGAAAATTATTGGAGCCACCAGTCATTATGTTACAGAAGAATTAGATGCCGGTCCAATTATTGAGCAAGATGTTGCTCGTGTATCACATACACATTCTATAGAAGATTTAATAGCAAAAGGCAGGGATTTAGAAAAAATTGTGCTAGCCAATGCCATTAAATTACATACTAACAGAAAAGTTTTAGTTTACAACAATAAAACAATTATTTTTTCTTAATATTGAATAATTGACAAAAACCTACTTTATTTTAATCATTAAAAACCCCTGAATATGATTCGTAAATTTTTATTTTTCATCTTAATTTTTAATTTAACTGCTTGTGCAGAATTACAACAAGTAGTCAACCAATTACCTCAAAGTGGAGGTGTTTTAAGTAATGCCGATATTGCAGCTGGTTTGCGTGAAGCATTAAATTTTGGAATTGAAAAACAAGTAAGCAAACTAACACAAACAGATGGTTTTTATAAAAATGAGTTAGTAAAAATATTATTACCAGATGAACTTAAAAAGGTTGACAAAGCCCTAAGAGATATAGGTTTAAGCAGTTTAGCTGATGATGGTTTAAAAGTACTTAATAGAGCAGCAGAAGATGCTGTTAAAGAAGCTACTCCAATATTTGTCGATGCCGTTAAGGGCATTACATTTACAGATGCAAAAAATATTTTAATTGGAAATGATGACGCAGCAACAAAGTATTTAACAACAAAAACACAAACTGCTTTATATGATAAATTTAATCCAGTAATTAAAAATTCCTTTAGTAAAGTAGGAGCCGATAAGATTTGGAGCAATTTAATTTCTAAATACAATAATATTCCTTTTACTGCTGATGTAAATCCTGACTTAACAGATTATGTAACCAATGAAGCTTTAAAAGGTGTTTACACAATGATTGCCGTTGAAGAAAAAGATATTAGAACCAAGTTGTCTTCAAGAACTACAGACTTATTAAGGAAAGTTTTTGCTTTACAAGACTAAAACCCTTATAGGTTCGTATCTCTTTTTTAAATTGTTAAAAAAAAAACGCATGTTTCTTTTCGTTTCTGAATAAAAAATGTATATTTAAATACTTGTTATTCAGTTATATATCATGGGAATAAACGATAACATAAAAAATCGCCAGAATAAACTTAATGAGCGCTACAAAGAACTTATTGAGCAAGCTTATAATTTCCGTCAAACTGATTCAGAAATTAGTGATTTTTCTGAATTTAGAGCTATGAAACTTTTAAATAGGCTTAATACATTAAGATATTTTTTCAGAAATCAGGCTAAACTTTAAGTTTAGAATTATTTATCAATTCTTTAACTTTTTTATTACATCCAAAATTTTCAAACTCACGTACTTTATATAAAAATAAGTTATGAGTTCACATTTTTGTAAAGTTGGAAAAATTAAGCCCAACTTAAATAAGCTAATTAGTTTGACTGAATTTGAAAAAAGAATTTCAAACTTTGTAGAAGATATTAATAAGGTAGATTACCCAAAAAACTTTAATGGAATAACTATTTAAGCATAATTGCTTTCATTTCCTGCTGAATCTCTTCAGCTTTTTTGGCAGCAACGAATGCGAAATCTTCTTTATTTGAAGCATAAATAATTCCTCTAGAGGAATTAATAAGCAGTCCTATATTATTATTTATACCATATTTACAAACATCTTGTAAGTTTCCTCCTTGTGCTCCAACTCCTGGAACCAACAAAAAGCTGTCTGGTATGATTTGTCTTATTTCTGCCAAATACTCAGCTTTTGTAGCGCCAACAACATACATTAAGTTTTCAGAATTTTTCCATGTTTTTGAAGTTTCTAAAACCTGTTTATATAATTCTTTCCCATCAACCGTTTTAGTTTGAAAATCGAAGGCTCCTTCATTAGATGTTAAAGCTAAAAGAATGGTATGTTTATTTTCAAAAGCTAAAAAAGGCTCTACTGAGTCTTTTCCCATATATGGTGCAACTGTAACAGAATCGAATGATAA
Organism: Gaetbulibacter sp. M235; assembly: GCF_043876835.1. Lineage (NCBI taxonomy): Bacteria > Pseudomonadati > Bacteroidota > Flavobacteriia > Flavobacteriales > Flavobacteriaceae > Gaetbulibacter > Gaetbulibacter sp. M235. Next base: position 396,458 of record NZ_JBAWJZ010000002.1, on the reverse strand, counting down.
ATCTTCAAAAAAAGCTTTGGCATACATGCTGCTTGTATTTCCTATATCGCCACGTTTTGCATCGGCAATAGTGAAAATATCTGGATACCTTTCATTCAAATAATTAATGGTTTTTTCTAAAGATTTCCAGCCTTTTAATCCATAAGCCTCATAAAATGCCGTATTAGGTTTGTATGCAACACAAAGGTGATGTGTAGCATCTATAATGGCTTTATTGAATTCGAAAATTGGATCTTCGGCTTTTAATAAATGCTGAGGGATTTTATTTAAATCAACATCCAATCCTATACATAAAAAGGATTTTTTTTTGTGAATTTCCTGTATGAGTTTTTCAGTAGTCATAGTATAAAAAAGCCTCAATAAAGAGGCTCAAATTTTTAAATCACATCACTATTAGCTTTTAATTTTTCTGTATTTTCGGCTAATTGCAATTCGTCAATTATTCTTTGAATGTCGCCATTTACAATGTTTGATAAATCGTAAAGCGTTAGCCCAATTCTGTGGTCCGTAACACGTCCTTGCGGATAATTATAAGTTCTGATTTTTGCGCTTCGGTCACCAGATGTTACCATAGAACCTCGTTTTGCAGCATCGACCTCATTCTTTTTAGCAAGTTCAATTTCATATAATCTAGAGCGTAAAACCCTGAAAGCTTTTTCTTTATTTTTATGCTGTGACTTTTGATCCTGACATTGTGCTACCAATCCTGTTGGAATATGGGTTAAACGCACTGCTGAATAGGTCGTGTTTACCGATTGTCCTCCAGGTCCAGAAGAACAGAAAAAATCTATTCTAACATCTTTTGGGTTGATTTCCACATCAAACTCCTCGGCTTCAGGAAATACCATCACTGTGGCAGCACTTGTGTGAACTCTTCCTTGAGTTTCAGTTTGCGGAACACGTTGTACACGGTGTACACCAGCTTCAAATTTTAAAATTCCGTAAACATCTTCACCATTAACTTCAAATTGAATTTCTTTAAAGCCTCCATTGGTTCCTTCACTAAAATCTACAACATCAACTTTCCATCCTTTGCTTTCGCAGTATTTAGAGTACATTCTGAATAAATCACCTGCAAAAATACTAGCTTCATCTCCACCTGTTCCTGCTCTTAATTCAACAACCGCATTTTTTGAATCTTCAGGATCCCTAGGTATTAAAAGAAATTTTATTTCATCTTCCAGTTTAGGGATTCTAGCTTTGGCTTCTTCATATTGCATTTTTGCCATTTCTACCATTTCTGCATCACCACCTTCAGAAATAATAGATTCAGCTTCAGCTAAATTATCTAAAAGTGTTTTATACTCATCACGTTTTTCAACAAGAACTTTTAAATCTTTATATTCTTTATTTAATGCTATATAACGCTTTTGATCTGTCATAATATCCGGCTGAATGATTAAATCACTCACCTCATCAAAACGTTGCTTAATTATTTGTAATTTATCTAACATTTACTTTTTTACTTATGCCGCAAAAATACGATAATTTATGAATTTTCAATATCTGATAAGTGAGTATTAAAACTATACCGACATTATTGAAGAACCAAAGATTCTATAATTTTTATACAATATGGAATTATAATAAAAAAGGAAGCTAAATAGCTTCCTTTTTTAAACTCTAATACTTTATTATCCACATTTTGAGGAGCCACAATCTTTACATGTCAGGCAGCCTTCTTGATAAATTAAATTATCTGATTTACAATTATCGCACACATGCCCTTTAGCTTTTGTACCATCTTCAACATATCGTTTTAAAGCACGTACTACTCCATTTTTCCAAGTGTTAATAGATTCACTATCAAGTTGTAAGCTATTAATTAAATCTACAATTTTATCAATTGGCATACCATGACGAAGCGTACTTGAAATTAACTTTGCATAGTTCCAAAATTCAGGATTAAACTTATGCGACAGACCTTCTATAGTGGTTTTATAACCTCTTTTGTTCTTGTATTGAAAGTCATAACGAGACGTACCATCTTCATTCCTGTTCTTAATAATCAACCCATCATTTACCCAACGCGGTATTAAAATACCATCTTCATCATCTGCCAATCCAGTAAATATTTCATAAGGCTTGTCGTTAATTAATCCTATAAAAGCAATCCACTTTTCTTTACTATTTTGAAAACGCACAACATCTGATTCTAATACTTGAGGTCTCTTTTTTGGGAAAGCAGTTAGTAAGTCCTGAGGCTTATCTTCTTTCTTTTCATCATTTGATATTAATACGCCCGAACGTGAACCATCTCTATAAACGGTAACACCTTTACAACCTTCTTCCCATGCTTTCAAATAAAGCTCTCCAACTAACTCTTCAGTCGCATCGTTTGGTAAATTAATGGTAACACTAATGGAATGATCGACCCATTTTTGAATGGCTCCTTGCATTTTAACTTTACTTAACCAATCCACATCATTTGAAGTTGCCTTATAATAAGGTGATTTTTTTATTAAATCATCCAATTCACTTTGAGAAAAGTTTTTTGATATTTCGATACCATTTACTTGCATCCATTGTTTAAATCTGTGGTGAAACACCACATATTCTTCCCAGGAATCTCCTACCTCATCAACAAAATCAACTCTTACATTTTTATCATTAGGGTTTACTTTTCGCCTTCTTTTATACACTGGCATAAATACAGGTTCAATGCCTGACGTTGTTTGCGTCATTAAACTTGCTGTTCCAGTTGGAGCAATGGTTAACAAAGCTATATTTCGTCTTCCATATTCCAACATTTCATAATACAACTTACTATCGGCCTCTTTCAACCTATTAATAAACGGATTGTCTTTTTCTCTATTGGCATCAAAAATTGAAAAGGCACCACGATCTTTAGCTAAGTAAACAGAGGCTCTATAAGCTTCTATGGCGATAGTTTTATGAACCTCTAAAGAAAATTTATTTCCTTTTTTACTTCCGTATTTAATTCCTAAAGCAGCTAACATATCTCCTTCAGCAGTGATTCCAACTCCCGTTCTTCTTCCCTCTTCCGCTTTCCTTTTAATATTAATCCATAAGTTGCGCTCAATAGTTTTTACGTCCTCAACTTCAGGATCTTCATCAATCTTTCGTAATATATTATCAATTTTTTCGAGTTCTAAATCAATAATATCATCCATAATTCTCTGAGCCAGAGCTATATTTTTTTTAAATAAATCGAAATCAAATTTAGCCTGTTCAGTAAAAGGATTTTCAACATAAGAAAACAAGTTTATTGCCAACAAACGACAAGAGTCATAAGGACACAAAGGTATTTCACCACAAGGATTTGTAGATACCGTTTTATATCCTAAATCAGCATAACAATCTGGCACAGATTCATTAATAATAGTATCCCAAAACAGAATCCCGGGTTCAGCAGATTTCCAAGCATTATAAACTATTTTATTCCATAATGCCGAAGCATCTATTTCTTTTGAAACTTTAGGTTGACTACTAAATATTGGGTATTTTTGAACATAACTGCTACCATTTTTTACAGCTTTCATAAAATTATCATCAATTCTAACTGAAACATTGGCACCAGTAACTTTGCCTTGCTCCAACTTTGCATCAATAAAATCTTCTGAATCTGGATGATTAATTGAAACCGACAACATAAGAGCTCCTCGTCGACCGTCTTGTGCTACTTCTCTTGTTGAATTTGAATAGCGCTCCATAAAAGGAACAATCCCTGTAGATGTTAATGCTGAATTTTTAACTTCAGATCCTTTTGGACGAATATGAGACAAATCGTGACCAACACCTCCTCTACGTTTCATTAACTGTACTTGCTCTTGGTCAATCTTCATAATGCCTCCATATGAATCTGACTCACCAGAATTACCTATAACAAAACAATTTGAAAGGGATGCTATTTGGTAAGGATTACCAATTCCTGCCATTGGACTTCCTTGAGGTACTATATATTTAAAATCTTTAATTAAATCAAAAATAGCATCTTCAGTTAAAGGATTAGCATAGTTTAGTTCAACCCTGGCTAATTCTTTAGCAATTCTACGATGCATATCATTTGGTGTTGATTCATAAATATTACCTTCAGAATCTTTTAAGGCATATTTATTTAACCACACCCTTGCAGCTAGATCATCATTTTTAAAGTATTTTAATGCGGCGTTAAAAGCCTCTTCTTGGGAATAAGTTTTTAGTGTTTGATTGGAGACATCTAAGCTCATTTTTATTTGTTTTTAGGTTTTATTAGCAAACTATAAATTAACAAAATAAAATGAACTTAAACTATGACAAAAATCACAAAGTTTACACGCTTTTTATATCAAACTATTGATTTTTAGTTATTTAAAAATTTATCAACATTAAAAAGTTAACAAGTTTTTGAAATAAAAATATTTTTCTCTTAAAAATCTACTGCAAATCCAATTCCTAAGAATTGCTTCCATTGTGTTTTGGCTCCAGCTTCATCAAACTCTCCTTCAATTTCTGATGGTTTTGTTGTTTTTACATCATCATCATAACGAATATGCGATCCTAAAGTTGCTTTCACAAAACTGTTAACTTTAAAATCAAAGTTAATTTGCCAGTCAACATCAACATTACCAAAACTATTAATATAATCAGTATATAAGCTAACATTATGCTTAAGAGTGATATTTTCTACCAATTCTTTTTGATAACTATTGGTTACTAACAACCCTACTTCTTTATGAATTCGTTTTCCTTCAATAATAACATTTCCTTCTGTATCTAAAACTGCTGGAGTAACACCAAAAGCTCCTGAATTAGCTAGTTCCTGATCCAATACAAAAGTTGTTTTTAATGTTAAGGGTGAAAGATATAATGACATATCTTCTTTTCTTTTAACGTATTCCATTCCTCCACCAAAAAACAAATATCCTGGAGCCATTAGTCTTGATATTGGATTATCGGTGTCTGGGTATTTATATCCGTTTGTAAATTGGGTCTTGAAATTTAGTCTTGCAGAATAAAACCAATTTGACAAACTATCCGGCTGATAACCTATGTTAGAATTAAATTCAACTAAATCTTCGGTTTTTCTTAGCTCTCTATCTTGTTGTTTATTAATTCCATATCTGGAGATTAAACCATTTTTCCATGTAAAATATTTGTCCTTATAGTCTAAATTAGATTCATAAGTAAATAGCGCGGAAACCGAGTTACTACCTCCAGAATTCCAGTTAACAAAAGTAACCTCACTAAGATCTACACCTACTTTATTATTGTTCTTCCATTCGGGATGAATTTCTATTATTTCACCTTTTTTATCTCTCATAAAAATAGAAGTAGGCTGGGCAATCAAATTTTGAATCAACAAACAAAAGGGAATAAATAAAATTTTTTTCATGGATGGTTACGCTAAATTAAAGTTCAAATTGCATCAAAAATTGTTCCGTTTTAACATCTTAAAGTTAAAAAATTAGTACTTAAACTCTCCAAACTCACTTTTTATTGTAAGTTCTGTTTTATTTGAATTTTCAACTCTTCCAATAATTTGGGCATCAACATTAAAAGATTTGGGTATTTCAATAATGTCGTTTGCTATTTCAGGAGTTACATACAATTCCATTCTATGTCCACAATTAAAAACCTGATACATTTCTTTCCAATCTGTTTTTGATTGCTCCTGAATCAATTTAAACAACGGCGGAACAGGAAACATGTTATCTTTTATAATGTGCAAATTCTTTACAAAGTGCAATATTTTGGTTTGGGCTCCACCAGAACAATGAACCATTCCATGAATAGAATCGCTATTATATTTAGATAATATTTCTTTTATAATTGGCGCATAGGTTCTGGTTGGTGATAATACCAATTTCCCAGCATCTATAGGAGAATCTTCAACACTATCGGTCAATTTAACATTCCCTGAATACACTAAATCTGATGGTACAGAAGCATCAAAGCTTTCAGGATATTTTTCAGCTAAATATTTACTAAAAACATCATGTCTGGCTGAAGTTAATCCATTACTACCCATGCCACCATTATACGATTTTTCATAAGTAGCTTGTCCAAAAGATGATAAACCAACTATAACATCGCCTGCTTTTATATTAGCATTATTAATAACATTGCTACGTTTCATTCTTGCCGTTACTGTAGAATCCACAATGATTGTTCTAACCAAATCTCCAACATCTGCAGTTTCTCCTCCAGTTGAGTGGATAGTCACTCCAAATGATTTTAACTCTGAAATAAGTTCTTCCGTTCCATTAATTATTGCCGAAATAACTTCTCCTGAAATAATATTTTTATTTCTCCCGATGGTTGACGACAACATAATATTATCAACTGCTCCAACACATAATAAGTCATCAATATTCATAATCAAGGCATCTTGAGCAATGCCCTTCCAAACCGAAATTTCTCCAGTTTCTTTCCAATACATATAAGCTAAAGACGATTTTGTACCAGCTCCATCAGCATGCATGATCAAACAATAATCGTCATCATTTGTTAAGTAATCTGGAACAATTTTGCAAAAAGCTTGAGGAAAAAGTCCTTTATCAACGTTTTTTATAGCGTTATGAACATCTTCTTTTGAAGCTGAAACACCTCTAAGCGCATAACGTTTACTAATTTCTTGACTCATTAATATATTTTGTGTGTTGAGTTGCAAAAGTAAGGATTGTTTACTTTTTACTTATACTTTTTATTATTGAATTTATTAATACTAAAAAAGACCTGTTAAACAGGCCTTTTCTTTGATATCATTATATTTTATCTAGTAAATAGCAGTTCACGATATTTTGTAAGTGGCCAAATTTCGTCGTCAACAAGTAATTCTAACTTGTCACAATGATAGCGAATATCATCAAATAATGGCTTTACGTTAAAACAGTATGCATGTGCCTTTTTTTCTATATTATCAATGGCATTTGCCTTTTTTCTTTCATTAGTCATCTTTGTTACTTTTGAATTGATACCTTCAATATGACTAGAAATTTCTTCAATTAAATTAATCTGTTCTTGAGATACGCTATGGTATTTCTCTTCAAAAATATCTTTTAACCCTTTTACATTTTTTATTAAAACGTTTTGATACTTAACTGCTGTAGGCACGACATGATTTCTTGCTATATCTCCTAACACACGACCCTCTATCTGAATATGCATGATATACTCTTCAATTTCAATTTCATAGCGAGCCTCAGTTTCAACTTTACTCATTACGTTCATTTCTTCAAAAAGTGAAATAGCTTTTTTAGAAATTCTTGCTTTCAAAGCTTCAGGAGTGGTTTTATTATTACTTAAGCCTCTTTTTTTAGCTTCTACCGCCCAAGCTTCACTATAACCATTTCCTTCAAACAGAATATTTTTAGACGCTTTAATATATTCTCTCAAAACATTAAAGACAGCTTCATCCTTCTTTAACCCTTTATTATCAATTAAGGCATCCACTTCAACTTTAAAATCTTTTAATTGTTTAGCTACAATAGTATTTAAAACCGTCATTGGATTTCCACAATTTGCTAATGAACCAACAGCTCTAAATTCAAATTTATTACCTGTAAATGCGAACGGTGATGTTCTGTTTCTATCGGTATTATCCAGTAACACATCAGGGATTTTCCCTACTACATTCAATTTTAAATCTGTTTTCTCTTCAGGAGATAATTTACCCGAAGTTACACCTTCAAGTTCTTCCAATACTTTTGTTAATTGCTCACCAATAAACACTGAAATAATAGCTGGAGGCGCTTCATTAGCTCCTAATCTGTGATCATTACTTGCAGATGCTATTGCTGCTCTTAAAAGCTCTTCGTAATCATTAACAGCTTTAATAGTATTAATAAAAAAGGCTAAAAACTGTAAGTTACTCATTGGTGTTTTTCCCGGACCTAATAAATTAATTCCAGTATCGGTTGATAATGACCAGTTGTTATGTTTTCCAGAACCATTAACACCTGCAAACGGTTTTTCATGCAATAAAACCTTAAAATTATGACGAGAAGCAACACGACCCATTATATCCATTAATAAAGAATTATGATCAACAGCCAAGTTGGCTTCTTCAAATATAGGAGCCAATTCGAACTGATTTGGTGCCACTTCGTTATGACGTGTTTTAACAGGAATACCTAATAACATACATTCCTTTTCTAAATCACGCATAAAATTTAAAGCTCTGTTGGGTATAGAACCAAAATAATGATCATCTAATTGTTGCCCTTTTGCAGAAGAATGCCCTAATAAAGTTCTACCTGTAAGAATTATATCTGGACGGGATGATGCTAAAGCCTTATCTATTAAAAAGTACTCTTGCTCCCAACCTAATGATGATGATACTTTTTTAACATTTTTATCAAAATATTTACAAACAGCAGTTGCTGCATCGTCAACCGCATGAAGCGCTCTTAATAATGGCGTTTTATAATCAAGTGCTTCTCCTGTATAGGCCACAAATATTGTTGGAATACATAAAGTTGTTCCATAAATAAATGCAGGAGATGTTGGATCCCAAGCCGTATATCCTCTTGCCTCAAATGTGTTTCTTATTCCACCACTTGGAAAGCTTGATGCATCTGGTTCTTGCTGTACTAATTGATCGCCTCCAAATTTCTCAACAGACATACCTCCACCTATTGTTTCAAAAAACGCATCATGTTTTTCTGCCGTTATTCCAGTTAATGGCTGAAACCAATGCGTATAATGGGTTACTCCTTTTGACAAGGCCCAATCTTTCATTGATGACGCTACTTGATCCGCAATATTTCTATCTATTTTTGTACCATGTTCAATGGCACTCATAACTCCTTTATAGGCATCTTTTGATAAATGTTGACGCATTGCAGATTCATTAAAAACATTTTTTCCAAATAAATCAGATCTCTTTTCCTTTTCTTCAATATGAATTGGAGAATGAGACATAGATTTTTTAATTGAGTAAAATCTTAAAGTTGACATTGTGTGTGTATTTAAAATTATTTAGTTTATTAATATCACAACAAAAATAATCATCAAAAACCTATAAAGACATGTTTTAAAAAAATTCTTGTTAACAATTTTTCAATTTTTATATAAAAAACTATTCTTTTTTTAATAGATACCCTAAAAAAATGGGGTATAAATAAAAATAACATCAGTATTCATTAAAATACCCCTATAAATTTAAAGTGAATACAGAAAAAATTATATTTGCCATTATTATCATTTTTTCATCTATAAAATATTCATTATGGCAAAAATTAAATTAGAATACATTTGGTTGGATGGTTACTACCCAACTCAAAACATGAGAAGCAAAACTAAAGTTGAGGAGCACGAAAATTTCAAAGGAACTCTGGAAGAAATAGGTAATTGGTCTTTTGATGGATCATCTACAAAGCAAGCTGAAGGAGGTTCGTCTGACTGTGTTTTAAAACCAGTAGCTATTTATCCAGACCCAGAACGCATTAATGGATATTTAGTAATGACAGAAGTTTTAAATCCTGATGGAACTCCTCATGTATCAAATGGTAGAGCAACTATTAGCGATGATGATGATGATGATTTCTGGTTTGGCTTTGAGCAAGAATATTTTATCATGGATGTTGAAACCGAATTACCATTAGGATTCCCTAGAGGTGGTTATCCAAAACCTCAAGGTATGTACTATTGTTCTGTTGGTGGATTAAATACACACGGTAGAGATCTTGTTGAAGAGCATGCAGATTTATGTATCGCAGCAGGTTTAAATTTTGAAGGTATTAACCAAGAAGTTGCTTGTGGACAATGGGAATTCCAATTATTTGCAAAAGGTGCTAAAAAAGCTGGTGATGAAATTTGGGTTGCTAGATATTTATTAGACAGATTAACTGAAAAATATGGTTACTATATTGAATACCACCCTAAACCTCTTGGAAAAGAATTAGACTGGAATGGTTCTGGTATGCACGCTAACTTCTCTAACACAACATTAAGAACTTGTGGAGATAAAGCAATATATGATAAAATTTGTGAGGCATTTAGACCAGTTGTAGAAGAGCACATAGCTGTTTATGGTGAGTTTAACGACCAACGTTTAACTGGTAAACACGAAACTGCTTCTATTCATGATTTCTCTTACGGAATTTCAGACAGAGGAGCTTCTATCCGTATTCCAATCTACACTGTTTCTAAAGGATGGAAAGGATACTTAGAAGATCGTCGTCCAGCATCAAACGGAGATCCATACAAAATTGCAGCTAGAATTATTAAAACTGTTAAATCCGCTAAGGTTTAATAATTATACTGAATAAATTGTTCATAATAAAAAGAGCTTACATAATTTGTGAGCTCTTTTTATTTACTTAAATTCATTTCTATTTTTTAGAAAATATAATTATCATAAAAATGCTATAACCAAATACCAAAAAGAATCCCTTAAGTCTTGAAATTTCAAACTTCTTTTTCATAAGCACCAAAGGCAACAATATAAACGCATAACCGAGCATCCAAAAAATATCGTTAGATAGAATTTGAGGTTCAGTAACTGGTATAGGCTTAATAATTGCTGTTAAACCTAAAACCGTTCCAATATTAAAAATATTTGAACCAATTAAATTACCTAATGATATAGCTTTTTCCTGTTTTGCCGCTGCAATAATAGATGCCGCAAGTTCTGGCACACTAGTTCCAATAGCTATTAATGATACACCTATAACTGCTTCACTTACACCAAGCGAAATAGCTATTTCTTTAGCACCATCTACCAACCATTCACTTCCAAAATACAAAGCACATGCACCAATTAGCAACCAAACAACTATTTTAAAGTTAGAAATCACACTCAAAGCTTCATCAACCTCTATCGATACAGCAGTATCTTTCTTAGAATGTTTTATTAATATAAATACAAAGAGAATAATCCCAACAAAGAGAATAGCACCTTCAACAGCACTTAAAAAATTGTCATTATAAAGAAAATAATACACAACAATGGAAAATATCATCATTGCTGGCCAATTCATTTTATAAAAAGATTTATCAACTACAATGGTTCCCACCAAAGCCGTTAAACCTAATACCAAACCAATATTGGCTATGTTAGACCCAACCACGTTGTTTATTGCTATTGCTGGAGAACCTGTTAAAGCTGCTTGTAAACTTACAAGCAATTCTGGCACTGATGTAGCGAAAGACACCACAGTCATACCAATGACCATTTTGGAAATTTTAAATTTAAAAGAGATTGCAACTGAAGATCTAACTAAAAATTCTCCTCCTACTACTAATAGGATAAATCCTAAAATTACCAAAACAATACTCATAAAAATTCTTTTATGCGAAGATACTATTTCAAACTTTTTCTTTATTATAAAATTTCACATTTATTAACAGTTTAACAAGTTTTCATTTTAAAGTTTAGTTAAACTTTTTAAGTAAATCTTAATATGTAATAATTTTATATAGAAGATTAAAAAAAGGAATAATTATGAAAACCAAAAAAGTTTTAAAACTAGGAATAAGCCTGGTAATGATTGTTGCTTTGTGTTTTGCTTCTTTTAAAAGTTTTGCCCATAAAAGTACGAAAACACAGATTGCAAAAGAAAATAATGTTATTGTTACCATTGACAAATCAACAACTTCAGATGAATTTAATGACATTAAAAGTATGCTTAAAGAAAATAACATAACGGCTACTTTTTCAAACATTGAAAGGAATGATTTAAATGAAGTCACAGGTTTAAGCATTGAACTTAATGATGGTAAAAGTGAAACTGTAACAAGCAGAGTATCTAGCAATATGCCAATTGCTCAAATCACATTTGGAAGAAAGAATGGATTACTTTTTATCTCTCAAAGTAAAACCGAAAATGGAGCTTTAGGCTTTTTTAATCAACCTAATATGCTTCCGTTTGGTTTTGAAAACGATTCTATTGTAGGTCAAAATTTTCAATCTTTTGGAAATTTTAATTTTGATGACTTTTTTAATGATGACAACAATTCGTTCTTCTTTAACGGACAAAACATGACTATTGACCAATTGAGAGAACAAATGAAAAAACAGTTGCAATCAAGTGGCATGAATCCTAATGGATTGTCCTGGTTTTTTGATTCAGAAGATAACTCAAACAAAACTTATAATTTCATTGACGACCCAAAAGTAAATAAGCTAATTGTTATTGATGGCAAAGAATCAGATTTTAAAAAACTAAAAAGTTTAGAAGAAGAACACAAACTTAAAGTTGTAGATATGCTAAAACCAGAAACAGCTATAAGTCTTTATGGCGATAAAGCTAAAGACGGAGCTATTATTGCTACAACCAAGTAATTTTACGCTTTTTATTGCTACTCAAAAGACGCTTTGAAGCGTCTTTTTTATTTATAAAACTTAAATTTTAGTTAAATAACTACAGATTTAGTTGTATAACTATAAAAATAGTTATACGTTTGTTTTGCTTAAAAAAGTAAAAAGAAAGTTAAAAAGTATTTTAAGTTATTGGTATGGAAAAGTTGACAAACAAAGAGGAAGAAATCATGCATATTTTATGGAAGCTTGAAAAAGCTTTTGTAAAAGATGTATTAGCAGAAATAAAAGAGGACAAACCCCATTACAACACCTTATCAACTATAATCAGGAATTTGGAAGACAAAGGTTACGTAGGTTATCATGCTTTTGGAAAAACTCATCAATATTTCCCTATTGTAAGTAAAGAAGACTACAGAAAACGCTTTATGAATTTAGCTATAGACAACTACTTTAACAATTCTTATAAAAACATGGTGTCATTTTTTGCTAAGGAAGAAAAAATAAGCGTTGAAGAACTTAAAGAGATTATAGCATTAATTGAAAAAAACAACTAACCATGGAATACTTATTAAAAGCCAGTGCCATTATCGTAATTTTTTATGCTTGCTATAAAATCTGTTTACAACGCGATACCTTTTTCGAGCAAAACAGATTGTTCTTATTAACTGGATTAATTACAGCTGTTTTCATTCCTTTAATAGTTATACCAATTTATGTAGAACAACCAGCAATTAATTTAGAAAATCTTGTTTTTGTTGAAGATGATACTGCAGTAAAACCAACTGGTAATCCATTAGATGTGTTATTTCTTTTAAACACTATGTATTTATTAGGTATTGTTGTTTTTAGTTTGAGATTTATATTACAAATAACATCATTATTACCATTGATAGTAAATAGTAAAAAACAAAAGGTAGAGCATTATAATTTTATAAAAACAAACAAAGCTGTTTTGCCTTTTTCATTTTTTAACTATATAGTTTATAATCCAAAGCAATTTAGCGACTCAGAATTAGAACAAATTATCACTCATGAAAAAGTGCATGCATCACAATATCACACCTTTGATATTTTATTAGCACAACTTGCTTGCATTGTATTTTGGTTTAATCCGTTCATTTGGTTTTACAATAAAGCTTTAAAACAAAACCTGGAGTTTATTGCCGATAAAACTGCTATAAACTTTTCTAATTGCAAAAAAAGTTACCAATACACGTTATTAAAAACAAGTATGCCAACTCATCAATTGGCTTTAACCAATAATTTTTATAATTCATTAATCAAAAAACGAATCGTTATGTTACACAAATCAAAATCAAAAAAAATCAATTTATTAAAGTTTGCTTTAATCATTCCTGTATTGGTATTATTTTTAATGAGCTTTAATACTAAAGAAGTTATTATTGAAAAAAAATTAGCTCCAACAAATTCAAATTCTCCTGAAGAACTTCCGGTTTTTAATGAATTACTTAATATTCTTAAACCAGAGACAGTAAGTAATCCTATTGTTAAACCTTTATTAAACAACTTAATATCAAAAAAACCTGAATTAACATTTTCTAGTTTAGAAGTTATTATTACCAAAGATTATTCAGATAGCGACTTTGAAAAGTTAAAAACAAAGTTTAAAAATGAAGGAGTCATATTAAAAATTAAAGATGTAAAACGTAATAAGCAAGGTGAAATTACTGCCATTAAAATTGAAGTAAATTCAAAATCATCAAACGCAAATTATAGCACAAATACTGATGAGGCAATTAGTCCTATTAAAATTAGTGTAGATGAAGATGGCAAAAATATATCCATTGGAAACGGCCATTTAAAAAAAGAACATCAAATGGTTTTTATTTCAAAAGATGGTAAAAAGCATGAAATAAATAATTCAGATTCTGATAATAATGTTTTTGTTATTTCTTCAGATGATGACGATTCTGATGATATTGAAATTAAAACCTTTGTTTTAAAAGATGGAGACACTTCAAAAATCTTGAAAAAGCATAAAGTAAAAATGATTCACTTTAATTCAGACGAAGATTCAACATTAGTAAGAAAAAAAGGGGGTAAAAAATTATATAAAGTTACTGTTAAAACTGATGGAGATAACAATGATATGACCTGGACTACAGAAGACACTGATGACAAAAAAGTTATGATTAAAAATGCAGGCCATGAAACTGTAAAAATAGTTTCAACAGATGGAAAAGAACCTTTGTTTTTAGTTGATGGAAAAGAAATTTCTCAAGAAGAAATGAGCAATATAGAACCCGATACTATAGAATCAGTGAGCGTTTTAAAAGGTGATGGTGCTACTAAAAAATATGGAGACAAAGGGAAAGATGGGGTTGTTGAAATTACCTTAAAAAAATAAAACTAAACTAAATTATATATCTTACAAAAGGCTGAACAAATTAAGTTCAGCCTTTTTTTGCTTTTATGTAATTAAAAGCTTTTTATTTCTGTATTAAAAAATAATTAAAGATGATATTGTAAAAAGTTAGTGATTTTTAAATCAAAGACCTCTACACTTAACAAAACAACTACAAAAACAATCTACAATAATTACAAATTGTAACTTATAAAATACTTTTGTATTTCAATTTAAAACTTTATTGAAGATTTAAATTGAAATATTGTAATAAATATCATTTTTTTAGTTATAAAACGGCATTAAAGTTTATAGATTTATTAAAAATCCTTTGGAAGTAATATTACTTATTTTATATCTTCAAAATACAATAAAAATTAAACTAATTTATTAACCTCTAAAATCTTAAAACATGATTACACTTGCTTTAATTTTCATCGATATTATTATTTCTATGTAAAATTCAAAAATAGTAGAACTTAGTCTAGAATAAGTTTTACTAATTTTACAGAATGCAAAAGCAAGTATTTAAAATTTTAGCGAAGATTAATAAGATTATTTTTCCTAGTTATTCAAAAAGACAGTTGGATTTAAGTAAAGCCACAAAACTTCAATTAGCCATTATAGGTTGGCGGTATTATGTTACTATCAGAGCTATTTAATTTATCATGGGTTGGCTGACTATTTAGTATATTCTTTTCTGCTTCCATCACTATCTATTTCAAATAGAAGAACCTTCTTTCCGGCATGTGGCATTTGTTAAGGATGACAGACCATACTTAACGTATTTTTTGTTTCACAACTTAGAAGGGTTGGAGTTATTTATACACTAAAGTTATGATTTACAAATACTTAAAAACATAATAACTAATAGTTTTTAAGTAAAAAAGGTTTTTTTAATCCTAAAAAATAGTATTTCGTCGATTAAAAATCGATCTTTAAAAATAATGTGAGCTTAATACTTCCTGAAAGTTTATTAATTCTAAGTTACTTCTCAAAAATTCAAACAGTCTTCTCTTCATTTTTAGCTTGCAGATTCTAAATCATTGCTCTTTTCACTCAAACAGATTTCCTCTTCTATGGGTAGTGTAAAAAAGAATGTACTTCCTTTACCTAAAACAGAATTGACCCAAATATTTCCGCCTAATAAATCAGTTAATTTTTTAGCTGTAGCTAGACCAATCCCCATGCCTTCATACTTTCTTGTAAATGAACCATCTACTTGTCTAAATAAATCAAAAACAAAATTTTGACTATCTTCATGAATGCCTATTCCTGTATCTTCTACAAAGAATTTCAACATAGGTTTTTCATCTACTTGAAAAAGATAAAAACCATAATTTATATAACCTTCTTCAGTAAAAGTAAAGGCATTATTTAAAAGGCAATTAAAAATTTTAATGAGTTTATTTTTATCAGTTTTTATTCTGATATTTTTATATTCTGGTGCTACTATTAAATTGAAATCTAAATGGTCTTTTTTGTTTTTTGCTTGTTTAGCTCTCATTGAACTATCAATTTCAAATAATACAGAATTTATATCTGTTTCTTTTTTTAACACTTTTAATTGGTTTGATTCTATTAATGATAGATCAAAAAGGTTATCAACAATATCTAGCAAATGTTCTCCGCTTGAATTTATAATTTCATTAAACTCCATAATATCATCAAGAGATGTATCTCTATCAATTAAACTGGACAACCCTATAATTGAGTTTAAAGGTGTTCTAATTTCATGTGATATATTTGATAAAAACTCAGATTTCAGCTTATCAGATTCTCTGGCTTTGGCTAAAGCAATTTTTAAATTATCTATATGCATTAAACGCTCCCTTATATCTCGTTGAATGCCCAAAAAACCAATGATGTTACCATTTCTGTCTAAAATTGGATCTGCAGACCCTTCCACATCAATAATTTCTCCAAACTTGGTTATATTGGTGTATTGTTTGGTATGGATACTTTGTTTGTTAATAAGGGTTTCCCAAAATGATTTAAAATCTCTATTCTCTTTAGGGTTTTTAAGTATTCTGGGGGTTTTAATTCCTAAGACCTCTTGGGGTTCGTATCCATAAATGATAGTAAATTGTTCATTTACAAAGGAAAAAAAGCCATCAACATCTGTCATGAACACAATTTCTTGTGATTTTTTAAGTGCTGAGTGTAGTTTTTGCAACTCATTATATGACTTTGTACGTTCTGAAATATCTCTTATAATACCTGTAATTTGAATGCTATTTTCAGATTCCCATTTTGAAACTGAAAGCTCTATGGGAAACTCTGTTCCATCTTTTTTTTTGGCAATAAATTCTGTTGTCTTTCCTGTTATATTTTGCAACCAAATTTTAATTAACCTTTGTACCCCAATATGTTGTTGATACTTGTCTGGTATAATTTGAGAAATATCTTTATTTATAATTTCATCGGACTCATAGCCAAACATGGCAAGTGCCGCTTTATTCCAAGATGTAATATTACCTTTTTCTGTAATAGTTATGATAGCGTCTATAGCAGAATCTATGATTGAATTACTGAACAGTTCATTTTCAAAAGCTTTCTGTTTTAATGCCTTAATTTCAGCTAAAAGCTGTTCCGTGGTTCTCTCTTCATTTTTCATAGTAACTTGCTTTTAACTTGTATGTCAAGGTAACTTAAAATAATATCATATAATGTTTGTTTTGAAACCGGCTTTGAAACGTATTGGTTACAGCCTGCATTCATAGCTCTTGTTTCTTCTTCTGCTAAAGCATAAGCAGTAATAGCAATTATAGGTATGGTTGAGTTTATTTTTCTAATCTCTAAAGTTGCTTGATAGCCATCCATTATGGGCATTTTTACATCCATCAACACCAAATCAATAGTATCTTTGTTTTCTTTGAACATTTTAACGGCTTCCGATCCATTTTCGGCATGAAGAATATTTAAATTGAAAGCTTTAAGCACTTCCCTTATGTAGATAAAATTTGTAACTTCATCTTCTGCTATTAAAACAGTAATCTTTAAATTATCTTTATCCATAACAAATTGATTTAAAGTTGATTTGTAAATTGTTCTTTATCTGCTTTTACATATGGGATTGTGAAAACAAATTTAGTTCCTGCCAGAGATGTTTTTTCTATCCAAATAGAGCCTCCTAAAAGTTCAACTAAACCTTTTGCAATGGCCAACCCCAAACCATTTCCTTTTGAAGCTTTTGTATATTCATGACTGCCTTGATTAAATCTTTGAAAGATTGATTCTTTATCCTTTTCTAAAATGCCTGTACCCGTATCTTCAACAAAAAATGCTATCATATTATCTTCTATGGTGTAACCAAAATGCACAAATCCTTTGTGGGTAAACTTTAAAGCATTTTCAATAAGGTTTGATAACACTTGAAAAACTCTGGTTTTATCAGTTTTAATATAGCAAAGTGTATCATCTAAAGCTTTTGAAATTTCTAAATGAACTTCTTTTGATTTTATTTGAATTGAGAATTGAAGATATACATTATCAATAATTTCGTTCAGGTTATGAGTGTCTAATTCAATTAATAATTGATTTGAATTAATTTTTGAAACGTCTACTACATCTGAAATGATCTGTAATAACCTATTTCCTGCCTCGTTAATCAGCTTTATAAATTCACTTCTTTTTTCTTGATCTAACTCATTATCATTTAATAAATCGGAGAATCCTAGAATGGCATTCATAGGTGTCCTTATTTCATGAGACATATTTGCTAGAAAAGCCGATTTTAACTGTTCACTTTCTTCGGCACGTTCTTTGGCCTTAATAAGCTCTAGCTCCATTTTTTTCCTTTCGGTAAAATCTCGTATTACTCCTATAATAAACTTATTACCATCCTTATCTACATACCTTGTTTTTCGTGTTAAAATAGTTTTTATATCTTCACCTTTTAAAGTCAATGTTTCTTCATTAATGCTTTCTTCTCCGGTTGTTAATACTTGTTTGTCAATTTTTAGAAAAAATTCCTGTTCTTCTGGTGCAACATTTTCTGCCAGTGTTTTTCCTATTATATGTTGGCGTTCTAGTTTTAACATGTTACAAAAGGCATTGTTAACCAATTCAAATCTGTTTTCTTCATCTTTAACTAAAACTGCATCTCCTATATTATTAACAATGTTTTCAAGGTAATTCCAACTTTGCTCAGCTTTATTTTTTGCTTCTAGTATTTCTAAGTCCTTTTTTTTACGCTCAGTAATGTCTCTCCAAACACAATAGATAATTTCCTCATTTGGTTTGTTTACTATTGCTGTTAACAGTACTTCTACAGGAAAATCATCGCCATTGGCCTTTCTATGAATCCACTCGAATCTTTGAGAACCTTCTTTCATTGCGCGATGCATTTTCTCTATTGCCAACTCATAAGAGTCTTGTCCATTCGGCTGTTTTTTTGGAGATAATTCAGACGGATGCTTATGCAAAATCTCTTTCTTTGACTTATAACCAAGCATTGTAACGGTAGCATCATTACAATCAATAAATGTTTCATTTTTAATAATTAGTAAAGCATCATTTGATTTTTCAAATAACAACTTGAATTTTGCTTCACTTTCCTTAAATGCTCTGGTACGTTCCTTAACTTTTTTTTCAAGTTTTAATTTAAAATCATCAAGTCTTTGATAAGCGGTTTTAAGTTCATTGGCTGTTATAGTAAGTATTTCTTCTTCATTTATTTTTTTTAGGTTTATTATTTCAACAACATTCTCGCTTTTATATAATGGTTGTAAATCATTAACAAATTTTTTAATGGGTTTAGTAATACTTCTGGAAACATAATATGTTAAGAAAAGAGCTAAAAGAATAAAAAAAGCAATGATTATCCAAAAATAGTGTATTCTCTCATTTTCTCTTTTCAAAACATTACCAAAGAATTCTTGAGCTTTATATTGAGTAAAATTTGAAATGATTTCTGCTTTAGATAATACATTATTTATTTTAGATTCATGTAATTGATTTAATAAATCTTGAGCCTGTGGGATATCATTTTTTTGTTTAAGAAAAAGAATATGTTCATCAAAATTTCTAAAATCTTGATAAGTAATTTTTAGACTATCAACATCAGATGGATTTCCTAAATAATGGCTTTCAATGGTTTCAATTGAATTTAAAGCTATACTATCATTGAATATAATTATTTTGCCCAACCTATATATTTCCTCATTAGTTTCTTCAGTTACATAATGACCTAACCAATGATTAATATTTATCACACTGCCTTTTAACTGATTTATAGCTCTATTAACAACTAAAGGATGATTATAAAATTGCTCCTTGTTGTTGTTTGAATTATTCATTATATAAAGCGCATAACCACCTAAAAGCGTTGTGAATAATAGAAACGAAAATGCAATATTGATTCTAGCTTGAAATCTTAATTTTTTTACTTGAGATATTAATTTTCCCATTTTAACTGAACAATATTATTTAGCTAAAGATTTACTAAAAACGGATTTACGTTAATTTTAGGAGAGACTAAATCTTAAATAATTTCTAAAAAGCAAAATAAGTTGTTTGCACGCGAGATAACTATGACTTAAATCATATCTGCAAACTTCTGTCTAAATTAAAAACGTTATATATAGTAGATATTTGTAATAGATTTACTAGTGCTATATATAAGAAAGAAAAAGAAATAAAGAAAAAAAAAGAGAACAATTCTTTTTCAGAACTACTCCCCTTTTTTGTTATCAACCAACCAATAAATAACATTACAAAGAAACATAATGATTATATTATAAAATATGATTTTTGTTAGGTTTCAAAAAAAATTAAAAAATTTATAAAATAAAAAAAAGGGTGAATAACTTCAACCCCTTTTTTATGCAAATTAAGTTTTAAATTAGTTCCAGAATGCCGCATATAAAGCTGCAACAACAATCATAACTGCAAAAGCACCAATATTAAATAATGGTGTGGTTTTGAATAATTCTTTAGTAATTGGGATTCCTTTCTCATCATCAGCACCTTTATGTTGCGAATAGCTAACAAGAGCTATTACTGCCATTGTTAACAACAAAGTATAACCCATTTGATCCATAAATGGAACATTCACAAAAAATGAACTTGTTGACCATCCGTTTGGAGCCACTTTAAAATATAAAGCAATTGGAATAGATGACAATGCGCCAACTATTGCTGCTTTATTGGTTGTTTTCTTCCAGAATAAACCTAACATAAATACTGCTAAAATACCTGGGCTTACAATACCCGTGTACTCCTGTATAAACTGAAATGCCTGATCTATACCTCCTAAAAGTGGTGCCATAATACAAGCTATAACTAAAGCAACAGCTGCCGAAATTCTACCTACATTAACTGTAGCTTTATCACCCGCATTTGGGTTAATATATTGCTTATAAATATCCATTGTAAAAATAGTTGAAGTAGAATTTAACATGGATGCCAGTGAAGACACAATAGCAGCTGCCAAGGCTGCAAATGCCACACCTTTCATACCAGTTGGTAAAAATTGTAACAACCATGGATAAGCTTTATCTGCTTGTTCTAAAGATGGCAAGTTGTGGAGTGAAGACTCTCCTAATCTAGCCATAATCTCAGGATCATTAATCATAACATAAGCAGCTATTCCAGGAATTACTACAATTAACGGAATAATTAATTTTAAGAAAGCTGCTAATAAAATACCTTTTTGAGATTCCTTTAATGATTTAGCTGCTAAGGTTCTTTGAATAATATATTGGTTGAAACCCCAGTAATATAAGTTAGCAACCCACATACCACCAATTAAAACACCTACACCGGGTAACATATCATAATATTTGTTTGATTTATCAAAAATCATGGCAAATCTTTCTGGAGCCGCTTCGTACACTGTTTTAATGCCAGAAATAACACCTTCTCCATCAGAAACTGTATTTAAAGCTATATAAGTTGTTACTAATCCTCCTAAAACTAAAAAGATTACCTGAATTACATCTGTCCAAGCTACCGCTGAAAGACCTCCATATAATGAGTATGCTGCGGCAAATAGGGATAAACCTATTACGCCATACACCATTGGTATTCCCATGATAGTTTCTAAAGCCAGACTCCCTAAATATAAAACAGAAGCTAGATTTACAAACACATATAAACCAATCCAGAATACCGCTAAAATAGTTTTTAAGTTTGTCGAGAAACGTTGTTCAACAAATTCAGGAATGGTATACAGTCCTTTTTCAATAAAAATGGGCAAAAAGTATTTACCAACAATTATTAAAGTTATAGCTGCCATCCATTCATAAGAAGCAATTGCAAGCCCCAATGCAAAACCAGAACCAGACATTCCTATAAATTGTTCTGCAGATATATTTGCTGCAATAAGTGAAGCTCCAATAGCCCACCATGGTAAAGATTTACTTGCTAAAAAATAATCTTCTGCATTTTTCTGGTGCCCTGCTTTATCTCTAGAAACCCATAACCCTACACCTAATATTAAAACGGCGTAAGCTACGAATATAAAGTAATCCCAAAATTCAAAATGTGTAGTCATAGTTTGTGTTATATATAATTAATTTAGTTTTTTCTTAGTAAAATTTTAAAATTTAAGAATTGTAAATCTAATATTATTTTTTATAAATGAAAGAATTAATCAATAAATATAAGGTCCTGCAAACTTCACAAAAAATCATCTTCATAATTAATTTTAATAAGTTTATTTTTTAATTAATTTATTCAAAAAGTGAAACAATTCATTTAGCTTTGAATAAACAAATTAGTTAATTTTTAAAAATCAAAATATTATTATGAGCTATGTAGCAAATCCGAACAGATATAATGAGATGCAATATAATCGCTGCGGAAATAGCGGCATCCTATTACCTAAAATATCACTAGGCCTTTGGCATAACTTTGGTGGTGTTGATGTTTTTGAAAATTCCAGGACTATGGTTCTAAGAGCTTTTGATTTAGGTATTACTCATTTTGATTTAGCTAATAACTATGGGCCGCCACCTGGTTCGGCTGAAATTACTTTTGGCTCTATTTTAAAGAATGATTTAAAATCATATAGAGATGAGATGATTATCTCTTCAAAAGCAGGTTATTTAATGTGGCCTGGCCCTTATGGAGAATGGGGTTCCAGAAAAAATTTAATAGCAAGTTGCAATCAAAGTTTAAAACGCATGAAGCTTGAGTATGTTGATGTTTTTTATAGTCACCGCCCAGACCCAAACACTCCCATAGAAGAAACCATGATGGCTTTAGATCAAATTGTACGTTCTGGAAAAGCACTTTATGCTGGAATTTCCAACTATAGTCCAGAGCAGTCACAAATTGCTTTTGATATTCTAAAATCCTTAGGAACGCCTTGTTTAGTTCATCAACCAAAATATAGTATGTTTTACAGGTCTGTTGAAGAAGGGCTTCTTGATACTTTAGAAAAAAATCGCGTTGGTTCTGTGGTTTTCAGCCCTCTTTTTCAAGGTTTACTTACTGATAAGTATTTGAATGATATTCCTAAAGACTCCAGAGTTGCAAAGTCTCATGGCTTTTTAAAAAATTCTGATTTAACACCAGATAAAATTGAAAAAGTTAAAAAACTGAATGACATTGCTTTAAAACGTGGTCAAAAAATGTCTCAAATGGCTTTAGCCTGGGTTTTAAGAGACAAACGAGTTACATCAGTAATAATTGGCGCAAGTAAAGTCTCTCAAATTGAAGAAGCAGTAGCCATTCAAGACAATCTCAATTTTACATCAGAAGAATTAAAATTAATAGACAATATTTTAAACTGACACAAATTAAAACTACAGTTAGTTTTTTTATCTTTTTTCATTTGAGCTTAATAAGACTTCATCAAATAATGACCCTTTTTTTAAGAGATAATAAAAGAATTCTTGTAAAAAAAAGTTAATTAAGCAATACTAATTGCTTGAATAACCATTTGCGAAAAAAAAACTTATTTTTACTTCAAACCCAATTAAAAAACATCCAACTATATAACATTTACATATGATTAACAAAGGTTCTGAAGCAGAAAGATTAGCCATTTCTGACAGTTACAAAAATTGGAAAAAATGGGGGCCTTATTTAGCAGAAAGACAATGGGGAACAGTCAGAGAAGATTATAGCGAACATGGAAATGCTTGGGAGTTTGTAAATCATGAAAGGGCTCGAAGCAATGCGTATAGATGGGGAGAAGAAGGCATAGGAGGCTTTTGCGATTCAAGAGAAATATTATGTCTAGCTCCAGCATTTTGGAACGGCAAAGACGCTATTATAAAAGAACGCCTGTTTGGTCTTACCAATAATCAAGGCAATCATGGTGAAGATGTTAAAGAACTCTATTTTCATCAAGTATCTTCACCAACACATTCCTATTGTAAATACCTCTATAAATATCCACAAAAACAATTTCCTTATGCCGATTTGGTTACAAACAATAACAACCGAAACCGAGAGCAGGAAGAATATGAGCTTTTAGATACAAACTGCTTTAAAAAAAATAGGTATTTTGATTGTTTTATAGAATATGCAAAAGCTGATTTTGATGATATTCTTATGAAAATCACTGTGGTAAACAGAAGTAAAAAAAAGGCTGAAATACATGTGCTTCCACATCTTTGGTTTAGAAATTTCTGGAAACATAACAAGCGTTTTTCACGCCCAAACATGAAATCTATAGCAGATGATTGTGTACAATCTAGAAGTATTAGAAACGGTAGATACTATTTTTATCATGAAAATGGAAAACAGCTATTTTGTGAAAACGAAACTAACAACAAACACATTTATAATTTCTCAAACGAAACAGATTATGTTAAAGATGGCATAAATGATCATGTTGTTGATGGAAAACCAACTGTGAATCCAGAAAAAAATGGTTCAAAGCTGGCTGTTTGGCATAAATTTAAACTTAAAGGTGGTCAAGAAAAGGTTATAAAGGTTCGTTTAAGTAAAAATAAATTACAAAACCCTTGGACAGATTTTGATGCTGTATTTGAAAAAAGAATAAATGAATGCGAAGAGTTTTATAGCGAAAAAATAAAGAGCGATATACCTAAAGAACACCAGGCAATTGCTAAAAGTGCATTTTCAGGATTATTATGGACAAAACAATTTTACTATAATGATGTTTTTAAGTGGCTTTTTGGAGGTCCAGGGGAAGCAACACCAAATCGGTCAAACCCAAGAAATTTTAGTTGGCAACACCTTACCAACAGACATGTTATATCAATGCCAGATAAATGGGAATATCCATGGTATGCCGCTTGGGATCTTGCATTTCATATGGCCTCGTTTGTGGAAATAGACCCGTTTTTTGCCAAGGAACAACTGTTGTTAGTATTACAAGAAAGCTATATGCATCCTAATGGACAAATCCCAGCATATGAATGGAACTTTAGTGATGTTAATCCACCTGTACATTCTTGGGCAGTTTGGACAGTTTATGAAAAGGATAAAAAACTGAAAGGAAAAGGAGATACTGATTTTTTAGAAAAAGCATTTCAAAAACTCCTAATCAATTTTACATGGTGGGTAAACCAAAAAGACAAAAGTGGAACAGATCTTTTTGAAGGTGGATTTTTAGGTTTGGATAACATAGGTGTATTTGATCGCAATCACATGCCTCAAGGTATTACAAGGATGCAGCAAGCTGATGCTACTAGCTGGATGGCAATGTTTACATTAAACATGTTACGTATGTCTTTAGAACTTGCAAAAACCAATAAAACTTATGAAGAGTCTGCTGCCAAGTTTTTTAGGCATTTTTTAAATATTGCCTGGGCAATGCACCATATTGGTAAAAAAGACATTTCGCTTTGGGATGATGAAGACAATTTTTATTATGATGTAGTAGAAATGAATAATGGTGCTGCTGAGAGATTAAGAGTCAGATCTTTAGTAGGTGTCATTCCCATGTTTGCGGTTGAGATTATTAACAAGGATTTATTTGAAGAATTAAAAGAATTTAGAATTAGAGCGAATGAAATTATAAGAACACGACCAGACCTAGCATCTTTAATTTCAAATTTAGATAAAACAAATGAAGATGGAGATTATTTATTTTCAATCATGCGCGCTTTTAGGTTAGAGCACTTATTAAAACGCTTGTTAGATGAAAATGAATTTTTATCAGATTATGGAATTCGTTCACTTTCAAAATACCACAAAAAACATCCTTTTGTGTTTCAACACTACGGACATCATCAAATACAATACGAACCTGGTGAAAGCCGTTCCAATATGTTTGGAGGCAATTCTAACTGGAGAGGCCCAATTTGGATTCCCTTAAACTACATGATAATTCAATCATTACGTAAGTATTACAAGTATTATGGGCCAGAATATGTTTATGAATTCCCTACTGGTTCTGGAAAAAAATATAATTTACAAGAAATTGCCAACGAACTTTCAAAAAGATTGATCAAGCTTTTTGAAAGAAATAAAGAAGGTAAATTTCAATATCATTCAGACGATCCAAATAAGGTGTATTCAAAAGATGAGCACTTTAAAAATCAACATTTGTTTTATGAATTTTTTGATGGCGACAATGGAAAAGGTCTTGGTGCTTCACATCAAACAGGGTGGACAGCTTTAATAGCCAATTTAATTATGGAATTAGAAGAAAAATCTAAATAGTTTAAACAAAAACCCCCAGTATAACTGGGGTTTAATTTGTGACCTCGACTGGATAAAATCAATTAACTAATAAATCTTTTTCTAATTGTTTTGCCTTTGGATGTAAAATATTATTCTCTAAATGAATGTGTTGATGTAAATCTTGTTCAAACTCGTCTAGTTTTGAATAAAGTGCTCTAAATGTATTACAGGCTTCCTGTGGTGGCGTATAATTATTAGTTAACCTTGCTATTTCCTTAAAAATATCTCCAACAGATTCGTGTTCTGATTCCATCATTGCTATTGGATTATTAATATCACCAAACGGTGGAGGACTTAAAGGCTGTTCTTCATTTTTTAGATGCAATAGGTTTTTTATATATGGAAATAAAACATTTTCTTCTTTTTTCAAATGAGAGGATAGTTCGTTTGCTGCTTCATTAAAAAGTTTATTAATCTCAATGACTTCAGTATAATGATGTCCATGAACTTCTGCTACTCTGTTTGAATATTGTAGAATTAATGGAATTGATTCTTTAACATAACTGTGATGAACATTTATAATATGATCGATTAAAAAATCAAGATTCCATGAATTGTAATTATAAGCTTTAGAAGCCTCATCTACATTCAATAATTCTTCTTTGATTTGAGAATAATCAAGGTTCTTTTTTTGGCAAGCTTTTTCTATGGTGATTCCTCCACCACAACAAAAATCTATACCAAATTTTTTGAAAATATGTGCTGTTTTAATGTTTCCGGCAACTACTTCTGCTACTGTTTTGTTATCTATTGTATTCATGATTAATTTATATTAAATGATTTTTTTATTGGTTTTTTATTCTTTAAATTTTGAAAGAGTTTATTATTTAAATTTTTATTTGATTAAATTTTATTGCTCTAAAAGTCTTTTCTTTTTGATTTGTAAACAATTCTGAAAACGGGAAAAATGACCCAAAGTGTTAACATGATAAAGGACACAATTAGTCCAAAATTTGTTCCGAAAAATTGTTTAAAAACAGCTCCGGTGTAACCCAATAAAGCTGAAATATCTAACTTTAACAAAATAAGTGTTCTCGATAAATCTATTGGATTTAACATGGTACCTACTAATGATAATTTATCTAACGGATAATCTTCAAAAAGGATAAGAGACATCAAGAATATACCATCATATATGATGGCTAAAAGCAACCATAACAAGATAGCATAGCCAAATCCTTTAATTTTATTTTCGTTTGACAAGGCTATGTTAAATGCCAGTGCAGTGAAAATAAATGTGAGAAAGGTACCAGTAATGATCAATAGAGAAAAATCCCAAATAGCATTAGATTTAAATAATCCATAAAAAATAAAGGGCAACCCCAACCCCAAAATTAAACTCATTGATAATGAAAAGGCAACACCTAAATATTGACCCAAAAATATTGAGGAACGCTTTAAAGGCTGAGCTAATAAAAGCTCAGTAAATTCCTTGGAATTATAGTAGTACATTACTCCGAAAATAGTTCCAATTAAAGGCACTAAAACAATGATGATGTTCATTAAAGTTATGACCGCTTTTGAGAGATCATTATTTAAAAACAACAAGACAATGCTTAGTAATAAATAAAAGGCAAAGTATACGTAACTCCATCGGCTACGCATTAAATCGTAAAAACTATATTTTAATATCTTAAGCATGGTTTTCTGTTAATATGGATGCAATGGCATGTTCGAAATCTGTTTGGTTGGTCTTTTCTTTAAGCTCGTTAATTGTTCCTTTAAAATAAATTTGTCCTTCTAACAGAAAAACTATTTCATCAGATATTTCTTCAACAAAACTCATAATATGAGATGTGATTAATATGGTTTTTCCTTTAGCTTTTTCAGATTGAATTAAATCTTTTAAGCGCAACAACGAAATAGGATCTAATCCAGATGTTGGTTCATCTAAAATAATTAGTGGACTATCAAACATAAACGTTAAAACCAGATTGACTTTTTGCTTAGTGCCTCCTGAAAGGTTTCCTAATTTTTTATCTAGAAATGGTTGAAGTTTAAATTGATTAATCAAATCATCATCATGTGTTGTTTTATTACCTCTTAAATCCTTAATCATGGTAATGAGCTCTTTCACTTTTAAATTATTTGGAAAGTTTGCTATTTGTGGCAGGTAATCAATCTTATTTCGGTAATCTGAATTGTTTTTAATGCTTTTTCCTAGTAAATTAATGGTTCCTTTATTTGGAATTACCATTCCTAAAATTGATTTTATAAGGGTTGTTTTCCCAGAACCATTCGGACCAAGAACCGCGAAAATCCCTCCTTCCTTAATATCAAGATTTACACCGCTAAGCACAATGTTTTTTCCAAATTTTTTATGTAGATTCTGAATATTAATCATGGTATTTTTTTAATTAAAGGATTGTTGTCCATTAGGTTGTCTGGTGTGAAAACCGGAGACACTTTTTCAGAAAAATCAATAATATCAATAAATAAACTTCTAAGTAAAATGATTGTTTCTGGTGTTCTATTTACAATATAAGAAAACAGTTTTACTGGTCTGTAAGGCACATCGCCAATGCCGTTTTTATCTAAATCGTAACCAGTGTAATTGCTCCAGTAATTTCTATCAAAAACATTGTCATTTATATTACTGTTATATGAAATATCAAAAGAATTATATAAAAAATTATTTTCCAAAAATTGATTTGTATAACAAGCACCTCTAACTTTTATGGCCCAACCATTATTAATGAAATCGTTGTTTTTATATACAATTCTGTTTGAACCTTCTATATTGATACCTATAGTGTTTTCTTCAAAAGTATTACCCAAAATTTCTGCATCATTAATCTCTTTTAACAACAAACCATAAGAAGCTGTACCCCAATTTTCCTTAAATACATTGTTATACATTTTTATTTTTTTTGAAAACATAACTGCAACTCCTGCACCGTTTTTAGAAAACTTATTGTTTTCATATATATCATTATTTGAAAACATAAAATGCAAACCATAACGAAGATTATTGGTGCTTACGTTATTTTTTATAATGCAATCATCTGAAAATTCTAAATAAATACCATCTCTAACATGTTGTACAATGTTATTTTGAATACTGATTTTTTTGCTATACCATAATTGAATAGCGTTTCCCGAATTATGCTCTTCAATGGCCTGTCCAATTACTTTGTTGTTAAGTACTTTACCATCTTCGGCTTTTTCTAGATAGATGCCAAAAAATAATTTTTCAAGCACTAAATTTTTTATTTCAAAATGTTTGCTTCGCTTTACTCTTATGGCCGCATAATCTTCAGTATAACTTGTACCTACGTTAATAATATGCAAACCATCCACATTAACATAATCTGAAACGATAGTGATAATTTCTCCTTTTAATTCACCATCTATAACTGGATAATTTTCGCCAATAATCGTTAGAGGTTTATTTATTTGGATATTATATTCTTTATAAATGCCCTTTTTAACAAGAATTGTATCATAATCTTTAGCTTTTAAAATAGCTTCTTTCAGTGATTTGGTTTCACAATCTTTACACACTTCAATATGTTGCGCGTCAACTACTTGTGATAATAAAATCACAACAAATAAAACACTATATTGAAAGTATAATTTCATATATATTTACTATAAATTATATTTTACACCAAAATTAATGGTTACATTTTCATTCATTTGAGTGCCATTATAATGTTCATAAATTGGCGTCCCAACTTCAGCTCCAAATCTAAAATTATTTAAACTAGATGTTACAGGAAACGATACGTTAACTCCAATAAAGGCTCTTATCTTTTCGCTTCCATAATTATTGGTATTGGATGTTGGTACCATCATTGGATTTAATTCTGTATCTGCTCCTTTTATTTTACCTTCACTAATTCCAAGAGCTCTTGCAGATAAACTGAAATTTTGAGACAGTTTATAAGCACCCCAAAAATTTAATCCATAAGTATTTCCTAAATGATAATTTTCACTATTATCTCCAATTCTAAATGTTCCTAAAGCTTGTGTTCCCCAAGAAGTATTTGTATAAATCTCTTTATAGGTTGCTCCAAGTGTTATATCGAAAGTGCCGCTTCCAAGTTGCATTGCATAAGGTAATTTTGTGTTAGTACTCATAGGAGTATCGTCTTTTTTGGAAATACTTCCTATCGGAATATTAAAACTGGTGTTAAAATGTAAGGATTTTTCATGATGATTAAAAATTCCATATAAAACTCCAAATTTCAAATCGCCTAAACCTGAACTTTCGGTTGAAAAATCATTTAACATTGGCATATTGTTCTCCGTCATTTTTGCCGTTAAATCCATGTTTTTTCTTAAAAAATTCTGCATTATAACGAGGGTGAGTTTATTTGAAGGAGAATACATAATACCTAACATATACATATCCATATTCATTTTTTGAGGTGCAACCATGTAATTGTTATATATAGTTTCATCAGAAACATTGTCTGATCCTGATATATTTCCCTTCATAAACATATTCATATAACGTAAGGAAAGCATAAACTCCCCTTTTTGGTGTAAATGATCGCCCATAACTCCTATTGGAGCATGAGCATCTGGTCTGTAATGGTCATGTTTAATAGCATTACCTTCTTGAGAGTTGTTAAACTTGGCTACAATCTCTTTCCAGGAATATAATTGTCCTCCTTTTTCATTTATAATGCTTTTAATTTTTTCCTGATTACTAAAAGCTGTTAAATCAGCACCCATTGGACTGGGAATTGATTTACTAATTAAAAAGAAAGCAGTTTTTGCATCAATAAAGGATTGCGTGTTGTAATCTGAAACTTCTATGGATGAAAATTCATTTTGATTGTAGGATTTTAAATAATTAATCAAACATTCAGCCGAATCAAAATTGAGAATCACACCATTTTTTTCAGCTCTGGCTTTGTGTGCATTGTCTCTAATAACCATATTGCACTCTGTACAATGATTTATGTTTTGTGCTTCAAATTGCAAAAAAAATAGGCACAAAAAGAGTGTGAAAAATACTTTAATGTTTTTCATGATAAAAAAATGGAAACTTAAATATTATTTAAAATGCTTTAATAATTCTGGCCAGGTATATAGATTTCCTCCCTTTTCAGATTTAATTTTAATAGCTTCATCTTCATTTTTGAAAGCCGTTAAAAACGCACCCATTGGACTGGAAATATTTTGACTGATTAAAAAGGTTGCCTTAGTGGCATCGGTTAATTTTTCTGGTTCTGTAAAACTATTAACTAAGTAAAGTTCAATTTCGGATGAATCAAACTCCTTTAGAAAATTAATCATACATTCTGATGAATCAAATTTATAGACCTTTCCTTTTTTTGTAACAATTTCTGCAGCATGAACCTTATCTACAATAGTCATTTTACAATAATGACAACCGTCTGAGCCATAGTTTATTGCTTGAGGAGATACGTTACAACTAGCAAAAAGTACCAGTAATGAAAATGTTAAATAATATTTTATTGGTTGCATTTTTTTAAAGTATTAAATGTTTAAACTATTTAAACTTTCAAAGTTTTTTTATGAACTTTTAAGCCAACATAATAAGCCAATAGCGAAGTTGCAATTCCTAATCCTAAAAAGAATGCACCTAATCTTGGGTATGAATGAGCTGTAAAATTCAAAATATGTTTAGTACCAAACAAAGGAGGTTGGAAACCCATCACCGTTCCGTCTGGATTTGTAAATTTCATGATGGCTTTTGGATCTAAATCATGACCGTAATCATGTTCCCAAATATAAAAATCATAAATCCCAGCAGCACTTAATACGACCATTAAAATAAACCATCCTAAAAACCATTTATAGTTTCCTTTAAAAGCAATTAGCAATCCTATAAGTGAAGATATGATGATGCCTGCAGGAAATATTTTAAATTCTGGAATAGCTTCGGGTATATATTTCATGCCCACATAATGATTCATCAAATTAATATTTTTAATATCAAAAGGATTTGCGTCAACAAAATCGTTGATGTAAATATTCATTCCCAATGGAATTGGATATTGAGGTGCTTCTAATGTTATATTCCATAATGGAAAAATAAAAAGGGCTAAAGGGAATAATGCCGCAATAAGCATTATAATATTTGATTTTTTCATGAAATTAAATATTTGATTTTTAAAAGTGTTTTTTAATTAAAGGCGAGAGCGAAAACTCTCGCCTTTATAGTATTCAACTTTTTAATCTATTTGTTATTTTAAAAATCTTCTCCTAAAGACCAAGACAGTTCAATATTTGAAGAGGCAGGTGAAACTCTTACATAACCCTGCATTTCTTGATGCAAAGCAGAACAGAAATCAGTACAGTAAAATGGCCAAACTCCCACTTCTTTAGGCTCCCAAACAAAAGTTTCTGTTTGTCCAGGCATAATTAACAACTCTGAAGTATTGGCTCCAATCATTGCAATTCCGTGAGGAACATCATAATCTTGTTCTAGATTTGTTACATGGAAATAAACTTTATCTCCTACTTTAACACCTTCTATATTATCTGGAGAGAAATGACTTCTTATCATTGTCATTTGAACATGAACTTCATTTCCTTTTCTTGTAACCTTGGTATCAGCATCACTTTTTGCTGCATAAGGGTGTCTGTTCTTACCTAACTCATATAATTTTTTTGAATTTGCTCTTATTAAATCTGCAGGACAACCGGCAGCATAATGAGGTTCTCCTATTGTTGGGAAATCTAATAGCAGCTCCATTTTATCACCTGTAATATCATATAATTGGGCAGATTGTGTAACCTCAGGACCGGTAGGTAAATAGCGGTCTTTTGTAATTTTATTCATTGCCAATACATATTTTCCAAAAGGTTTTGCAGAATTTCCACCTGGAATCATTAGGTGACCAACAGAATAATAAGTTGGTTTTCTATCAATAACTTCCCAAGTTCCTAATTTCCATTTTACAACTTCAGAAGATATAAAGAATGTCGTGTAAGCATTACCTTTACCATCAAATTCAGTGTGTAATGGTCCAAGACCAGGTTGAACAACAGAACCTGCTAAAACATCTTCAAATTTCAAAATTGGAATTCCATATGCTTCGCCTGCGAATTTTTTATTTTCAATAGCGTCTAACATTTTAGTGAAAGAGTGTACTGTTAAATTAGCTGATAATTTTCCGTTTCCAACTATATATTCGCCTGTTGGATCTACATCACAACCATGAGGAGATTTTGGTGTAGGTAATAAATAAACAGCACCTGGAACATCTAAAGGATTAACTGTTAACACTTCATCCATCATGGTAGAAGTTGCTGAATGGGTTTCATCACTGTATAAATTGTGAGCATATTTTGATGGCATTTTTGTGCCTCCACCATTATTTACGTACTCTTCAATTTTCTTCCAGTTAATGGCTGCAATAAAATCTTTATCATTTTGGGACGCATTCACTTCTAAAAGAGAATTTGCTTCTTCTGTATTATATGTTGTAAAGAAGAACCAACCATGAGATTTTCCACGTCCAGGGTGAGATAAATCATAATTAAATCCTGGCATCAATAATTGGAATTTAATTGCCATTTCACCGTTGTCAGGATTGATTTTCAAAAAAGATAAGGCTCCTTTAAAGTTTCCTTTATAATCTTTTATAGACATATCCCTTTGGGGAATTGGAATAGAAAAACGGGTTCCAGCTACTACGTATTCTGTGTTTTCTGTTACAAATGAAGAACTGTGATTTCCTGCACTATTTGGAATCTCAATAATTTCTGTAGTTTCAAATGTTGTTAAATCAATTTTTGCAATTCTTGGTGTGTTATTAGCATTTATATACACATACCTTCCATCAACAACGCCATTGGTTTGTGAGATGTCTGGATGGTGAGAGTCGTCCCAAGGGATAAATCCATGAGAGGTATTTAGCATTGGTTTGGTTTCCTCGTTATATCCCCAAGCTTTTTCTGGGTCTTGAGAGAATACTGGAATTACTTTAAACAATCTTCCAGATGGTAAACCATAAACAGATAATTGCCCACTAAAACCTCCAGAAATAAAGGCGTAAAACTCATCGTATTCTCCAGGAGCTACATATACTTTCTCTGCAGCACTTGAACTTAATGCACTATTTGATTTTGAAGATTTATCATTATTGCAACTAGTAAATGCAAGAGCAATAATTAAAAACCCAACTGATATTTTAAAAATTTGTTTCATTATATTATGTATTTAGTTTTAATTTTCAGGTAATATTACTTTATCTACAACATGAACAATCCCGTTTCCAGCTGGGATACTTGCTATAATTTTGGCTCCTCCAACATAAACATCATCACCTTTAACTTCAACACTAACATTTTCATTGCTGGCTTGACCTAGGTGCTTAAATTTTTTTAAAAATTCTTTCGAATAGTTACCAGGAGTAACATGGTGTTTTAAAATAAGAGCAAGTTTTGCTTTGTTTTCTGGTTTTAATAAGTTTTCAACAGTTCCTTCCGGAAGGTTAGCAAAAGCTTCATTTGTTGGCGCAAACACCATTAAAGGACCCGCATTTACAAGAGCATTCTCTAATTCAGCGGCTTGTACTGCAGCTACCAAAGTAGTATGATCTTTTGAATTAATTGCAATTTGTAACACGTTTGGTTTTGATTCATCATCTTTAATAAAAGCTTGCCCTTGCTTTTCAGAAGTAGTATTGCTTGCTGCAACTGAAGTTTCTTTAGTATCTGAGTCTTGACTATTTTTACAACTAAAAGCGCACAAGACAACAAAAAAGGTTAATAAAATGTTTAGTTTGGTTTTCATATGTATTATTTTAAAGTTCTGAAGTATTCTAAAACTGCTCTGGCTTCTTCTTGAGTAAGATTTTGATTTGCCATAGGAGCACCATTAAATTCAGCTAATAATTCTTTAGCCAAAGGATCTTTTTGGAGCATCTCTTCAGGGTTCAAAATCATGTTCATAATCCATTCTGGTGTTCTTCTCTCCATAACTCCTGCTTGAGCTGGGCCTATAAATTTTTTGTTTGGTCTGTGACAGGCAGTACACATTTTGTTATAAACTTCTTGTCCATGTGCTACCATTGCTTGGTCAATTTCAGCATTTAACTCAAGTGAGCTAATTGGACCAATTCCTTTATTGGTTAGATCTACTTTTGCTGAAGCTGGAACCATTTCAGTTTTAACTGGAGTTTTTGCTTCTGTAGTAGTCTTTTTTTCATAAGAAAATGACTCTTTCTTTTTTTCGTCTTTCCCACCACAACTAATAAGTAAGCTGATTAATAAAAGTGAGAATAATTTTAACATTGTTTTCATGTTGATTTTTAAGTTATTTTAAATAAAAAATTGATTTAACAGCACAAAAATAAAATGTAGATAGGTTAAAAAATATGATTTAAATCATATTTAAGACAAAAATATCTTTTTTATTTTGTCACATATAATTATTAAAAATAATGATCTCAAATTCATCAAAATATGCCATTAAAGCTGTATTGTTTTTAGCAATCCATTCTAATGAAGAAAATAAAATAATGGTAAAAGATATTTCTGAACCTATAAATGTTCCACAAGCTTATATTGCTAAGCTATTGCAAGAACTTGCAAAGAGAAAATTGATATCATCTACACGTGGCCCGAAAGGAGGATTCTATTTAAGCGAAGAAGATAAAAAAAGAAATGTAATGGACATTGTTAATGTTATTGATGGAGATAAAAAAATGAATGCCTGTTTATTGAGTTTAGAGCGTTGTAATTCAAAAAATCCTTGTCCTGTTCATCATCTTGCAAACCAATCAAGAGTCGTTTTGATGGAGAACTTGAAAAGCACTACAATTAATGAATTAGCGTTAGATGTAAAAAATGGTAAGTCATCACTTCCGCTTTAATGTTTAAAGTAAAATCCACGCTAGTTTTTAGGTATAAATAATTTTAAGCAGCAAACGAATAGAACGATATAATATCAAAATAGCTTAAAAACAAAAAAACCCAGTAATTACTGGGTTTTAATTTGTGACCTCGACTGGATTCAAACCAGTAACCTTCTGAGCCGTAATCAGATGCGCTATTCAGTTGCGCCACGAGGCCATTTTTGTGGCTGCAAATATAGTATTTTTATTAAATTACTGCCAAACTATTTATTTCAATTTTGAAAAATGATTACTTTTGAGCATGACAAATAAATTATTACAGCAAAAATTTAATCAAATTCTTGATGATAACCTATTAAATGAAATTTTTCAAACAGGAATCTACAAAGAATTTAAAAAAGATGATATCATAATAGATATTAATCAGTCACTTAATTACATTCCTCTTTTATTAAGTGGTAACATTAAAATTTTAAGAGAAGATGCTAATGGAGATGAATTACTTTTATATTTTCTTGAAGCTGGAGACACATGTGCCATGTCTCTTACTTGCTGTTTAAAAACTTCAAAAAGTAATATTAGAGCTGTAGCTGAAAGCGATTCAAGTTTAATTTTAATTCCTGTAAAAAAAATTCATGATTGGTTTCATACCAATGAAAGTTGGCGGAATTTCATTTTAGATGCTTATCAGATACGTTTTAACGAAATGCTTGAAACTATAGACACATTGGCATTTATGAAAATGGATGAAAGGGTTTTTAAATATTTAATAGATAAAGTAAAAATTAATGCTTCAACAAGTTTAGATATAAAACATAATGATATTGCAGATGATTTACATACCTCAAGAGTAGTAATCTCAAGGATATTAAAGCAATTAGAAAATGAAAAGAAAATAAAATTAAGCAGAAATAAGATTGATATTTTACAATTTTAATTTTTAAACCATTAACTCCAAAATTTAATTCAAATTACATTCATGGAATATATTTTAAACCCTTGGCCTTGGTATATAACTGGCCCCTTAATAGCATTGATAATGGCAACTCTACTCTATTTTGGAAAAACATTTGCCATGTCGTCAAACCTGGCAACCATGTGTTCAATAGCTGGTGCAGGAAAATTTATAGAGTTCTTTAAATCTGATTGGAAAGATAAAAAATGGAACTTAATAGTTGTTTTAGGTGCTGT
Organism: Gaetbulibacter sp. M235; assembly: GCF_043876835.1. Classification (NCBI taxonomy): domain Bacteria; kingdom Pseudomonadati; phylum Bacteroidota; class Flavobacteriia; order Flavobacteriales; family Flavobacteriaceae; genus Gaetbulibacter; species Gaetbulibacter sp. M235. Next base: position 359,299 of record NZ_JBAWJZ010000002.1, on the reverse strand, counting down.
AATTGGTGGATTTATTGCTAAAAATTTCCTTTCTAATGATTTGGTTACTAATCTTAATAAAAAAACAATCCTAGAATTAAATGAATTAGGGTTTAAAAATCCTGGAAAAACCATTGTTCCAAATGAAATATTTAGTTTTGATGTATTAACCACATCACATGGTTTGCCAATTTTATTAGTTGGTGGTATATTAATTGGCTTCGGAACGCGTTATGCTGGTGGTTGTACTTCTGGACATGCTATAACAGGACTGAGTAGTCTACAAAAGCCTTCTTTAATAGCTGTAATAGGTTTTTTTGTTGGAGGATTAATCATGACAAACTTCATTTTGCCATATATTCTTTAAATTATGAAATACTTAAAATTTTTATTTGTCGGAATATTATTTGGTATTGTACTCTATAAATCTGAAGCTGTCTCTTGGTATAGAATTTATGAAATGTTCCGTTTTCAATCATTCCATATGTATGGGATAATTAGCACTGCAATTTTAACAGGAATTATATTTTTAAAATTTTCAAAGAAAAATCATTTAAAGAATTTACTTGGAATAGAAATAAATGTACCTGAAAAAGAAAAAGGATTTATTAGATATATTGTTGGTGGAATTATTTTTGGATTAGGTTGGGCTCTTATTGGTGCTTGTCCTGGACCAATGTATATTTTAGTTGGAAGTGGTGTATATACCATGTTAATCGTAATATTTGGAGCTTTATTAGGCACTTTAATTTACGGTGCACTAAAAAACAAATTACCACATTGAAATGGAAACGTTACAAATTTTTGGGTATTTAGGAGCACTAATAGTTGGGTTAGTCTTAGGACTAATTGGTGGTGGTGGGTCAATATTAACTGTCCCTTTGTTGGTATATGTGTTGGGTTATAATCCAATAATTGCAACCGCTTATTCTTTATTTGTTGTAGGCTCATCTTCTTTAGTAGGTACCATCCAAAAATTCAGAAAAGGTTATGTAGATATTAAAACAGGCTTCGCTTTTTCCTTTCCATCGTTTATAGCTGTTTATTTATCAAGAAAATATCTGGTTCATCGTTTTCCCGATATATTTTTAACTATTGGAAATTTTTCCCTAACAAAAAATGTAGCAATAATGATATTTTTTGCTTTTATCATGCTTTTAGCATCTATTTCCATGATAAGAACAAAAAGAGAAGAGAAAGAATTATTAGGTTTCAAGCAACCATATTACATGACTTTTATACAAGGTTTAATTATAGGAACCATAACAGGTATCATAGGTGCTGGTGGTGGTTTTTTATATGTGCCAGCGTTGGTTCTTTGGGCAAAATTACCCATGAAAAAAGCCGTAGGAACTTCATTAATAATTGTAACCATTAATTCATTAATTGGCTTTACTGGCGACATACAAAGTATTGAAATAGATTGGTTCTTTTTATTATCATTTTCTTCATTTACAATAATTGGAATTTTAATTGGTGTAGCTATTTCAAAATTTATAAGCGGAAAAAAACTTAAAAAAGGTTTTGGATGGTTTACATTAATTATGGCAATTTATATTATATTTAAAGAGCTTAATACCAAAATGTAATAATTGTCACATAAAAACAAAGAAGGTTTTTTATTTTTGCGCTTTTAAAAATTTTAGAATGAAAATTGAACAAATATATACCGGATGTTTAGCCCAAGGCGCTTATTATATTGAATCAAATGGTGAAGTAGCCATAATTGATCCGCTAAGAGAAACTCAACAATATGTTGATAAAGCAACCAGTGAAAATGCAAAAATAAAATACATTTTTGAAACGCATTTTCATGCTGATTTTGTATCTGGCCATGTTGATTTGGCAAAAAAGACAGGCGCTTTAATTGTGTTTGGTCCTGGTGCAGAAACCAATTATAAAGCTCACATTGCAAAAGACAACGAAATTTTCAAATTAGGGAACATCAGCATAAAAGTACTTCACACACCTGGACACACATTAGAGTCTTCAACCTATTTGTTGATTGATGAAGAAGGAAAAGATTATGCCATATTTTCTGGAGACACTTTATTTTTAGGTGATGTTGGAAGACCTGATTTGGCTATTAAATCAGACTTAACCAAAGAAGATTTAGCTGCCATGTTATATGATTCTTTACGAAACAAAATAATGCCATTAGCCGATGATGTAATTGTATATCCTGCCCATGGTGCTGGTTCTGCCTGTGGAAAAAACTTAAGCAAGGAAACTGTAGGTTTATTAGGTGAACAAAAACAAACCAATTACGCACTTAGGGCTGATATGAGCAAAGAAGAATTTGTAAAAGAAGTTTTGGAAGGCATTCCACCTCCGCCTCAATATTTTGCAAAAAACGCCATGATGAATAAATCAGGCTACGAAACTTTTGATAATGTATTAAAAAAGGGGAATATAGTTTTAAGTCCTGAAGAGTTTGAAGACATTGCAAATGAACAGCACGCTTTAGTTTTAGATGTAAGATCTCAAAGTGAATATGCAAAAGCTCACATACCAAATTCTATTTTTATTGGTTTAGAAGGCGGTTTCGCTCCTTGGGTCGGAGCTTTAATAACAGATATAAAACAACCTATTCTACTTGTTACACCAGAAAATAAAGAAAAGGAAACTGTTACACGTTTATCAAGAGTAGGTTACGATAATACTTTAGGATACTTAAAAGGTGGTTTAGATGCCTGGAAAGATGCTGGTAAAGATATTGAAACCTTAGAATCAATTCCTGCAGAAAATTTTGCTGAAAGAGCTAAAGAGCACGATTTAAATATTCTTGATGTTAGAAAAAATGGTGAATATCAATCTATGCATTTAGAAGTTAATGGAGTGAAAAATTTTCCTTTAGACTTCATTAATGAAAACATGAATCAAATAGATAAAAACAAAACGTACCACATTCATTGTGCTGGTGGTTATCGTTCGGTTATTGCTGCTTCTATATTAAAAGCCAGAGGTTTCAATAATATCATAAATATTGAAGGAGGTTTTGATCGATTAAAAATGACTAATCTCCCAATATCAAATTTTGTTTGTCCATCAACACTAAAATAAATTAAAATTTATATATCATGAAGAAAAACATGGGAAGTACAGACAAAGGAATTAGGGTTGTTATTGCTTTAGTAATAGCTGCTTTATACTACTTTAACGTTATTGAAGGCACATTGGCATATGTGTTAATGGCATTAGCACTAATTTTCTTAATAACAAGTTTTTTTAGCTTCTGCCCTCTTTATTCGCTATTGGGAATTAACACAAACAAAAAGAAATAGGCGAATAAAATTTCTTAGGCTTTAAACTATTTCAGCATTTAAACCAGCTTCAAGTAACATGGAGCAACGTGGTTTTAAATCGCTGTAAGGGCCCGTTTTTACTGTACATTTTCCATTGTAATGTACAATTAACGAACATTGTTCTGCTTGCTCTGGTGTATGGTCGCATGCATACATTAGTGTTTCTATAACATGATCAAAAGTGTTCACGTCATCATTGTATAATATAATCTCTTTTTGAGAAACTAATTTTTCATCAAGTAACGCCTCTTCTGAAGATTTTTCTCTTGTACTCATAACAGGGATTTTTTACTAATTTAAAAATTTTAGTGAAACCCAATAATTTCTTTCCAACTTTTCTTCAAACTTTAACATATGTTTTTCACATGCTTCTTGTATCATTGGAATGTCTTCTTCATAGAAACCACTTAAAAATATTATCCCATTTTTATTTAAACATGAGACATAAACGGCCATATCATTTAGCAGAATATTTCTATTAATATTAGCAATTATAATATCATACTTTTTATTGCTCAATACGTTGGCATCTCCTTCAATAACTGTAATATATTGGCAATTATTTCGTTCAACATTTTCTATACTATTAAGATAACACCAATTATCGTAATCTACTGCATCAATAGGTTTTGCTCCTTTCATTTCAGCTAAAATGGCCAAAACCCCAGTACCACAACCCATATCGAGAACCGATTTATTTTTAAAATCATTCTTTAAAATATGCTGAATCATCATGTGTGTGGTTTCATGATGCCCAGTACCAAAACTCATTTTGGGCTCTATAACAATATCGTAAACTGTATCGGGCTTTTCATGAAAAGGAGCCCTGACAGTACAAATATCATCTACAACTATTGGGTTAAAATTCTTTTCCCATTCTTCATTCCAATTAACCTGTTCAATATCTTCAAAGGTATAAGTGATTTCAAATTCATCAGAATCTAAAATTTGAATATCTTCCAAAATAGAATCTTTCCAATCCTCTTTTTGAATATAAGCCATAAGTCCATCTTCAGTTTCTACAAAACTTTCAAAGCCTGCATAACCAAGTTCGGCTATTAAAATTTCTACTCCTGGCTGCAATGGCGATACCTTAAATTGATAACCTATATAATTGATGTTTGACATTTTTTACCTTTAATTTATTTGATTAAAAAAAACACTTTATTTTGAACCTTACTTTATCATTTCACATTTGAAACAAAAACAAAACCCCGATCTTTCGGGGTAAGTTCAAAATTATAATTTTTTAATACTTAAAATGCGTTTACAATCGCAAAAAAGTCTGTTGCATTAAGTGCAGCTCCACCAATTAAACCACCATCTACATCTGGTTTCGAGAAAATTTCTTGGGCGTTGTTTGGTTTTACACTACCTCCATAAAGAATAGAGACTGAATCTGCTACTTCATTTCCGTATTTGTCTGCCAATGTTTTTCTAATAAATGCATGCATATCTTGTGCTTGCTCAGGACTTGCAGTTTCACCTGTACCAATAGCCCAAACTGGTTCGTAAGCTAAAACAATATGTTTGAATGCATCAGCATCTAAGTGAAATAAAGCATTTTTAATTTGGCTTCCTACAACATTTTCATGATTCCCTGATTTTCTGTCTTCTAAAACTTCTCCAAAACAAAAAATAACTCGCATTGAATTTGCTAAAGCAGCATCAACTTTTTTAGCTAACATCTCATCTGTTTCATTAAAATATTCACGACGCTCGCTGTGTCCCAAAATCACTGTTTGAATACCAACACTTTTTAACATACTTGCACTAATTTCTCCGGTATATGCTCCATTTACTGCAAAATGCATATTTTGTGCAATCACTTCAATATCAGTATCTTTTAATGATTCAAATGCTTTATAAAGATTGGTAAAGGTTGGTGCAACCATTACCTCGGCAGTTGATGTTTTTTCTATTTTTTTAAGTTCATAAATTAATGATTCTGTTTGAGATAAATCATTATTCATTTTCCAGTTTCCTGCTACAATTTGTTTTCTCATTATAATAAGTCTTTAATTTTTTCATCATCTGCTTCCACAGATTTATATAATTTTATGTTTCCTTGTTTATCTACAACCATATATCTTGGTATCCAATCTAAGGCTGCAAAGGTTCCAAAAGCACCTTTCCAACCAGACTGCATAAAGTAATGGTCACCTTTAATTCCGAGCTTTTCAATGCCTCTTTTCCACGCTTCTTGAGTTTTGTCTAATGACAAAAAAACGTAAGCCGTTTCTTGATATTCAAGTTGTAATTCTTTTACTTTTGGAATTCCTCCAACACAATCTTTACACCAAGAAGCCCAAATATCTATAACAATATTAAAGCCTTTATGCTTATTCAATATGTCTTTAAAAGCTACTGTTTCCCCCTCTAAATTAATAAAAGTATCATTTAAAGCTTCGTTTGAAAATACTGTTGGTTCTTGTGCTAAACATCTAAAGAAAACTAAAGATATTATGACGATAAGGGCGTGTTTTAATTTATTCATTTTATTTTAACTAATTCACTTTTTGAAAGTGCAAATTTACTCTATTTTTATTTGGAGATACCATCAAACCTCTTATTTGTTAATGTTATTTTCTTTTTTTAATTCAAGAATTTATGACACCTCTTTAAGCAAATCCAATATCCATAAGTTTTCTTTTTCTAAGTGTTTAATCTCATCAAGAGAATAATTTTTAAACTTGAAATTCTCACCAAATAAGCGTTTTCCGTTCTCTTCAACCGTCATATCAAATCCAGCTTCCTTTCTCTTTTTATCAACACTTTCCAAATCCTGAATTGGCCAAATGATGTTTATTGGGTTGGGTGATCTTGCATTCAACGTAAAACCTTGAGTTCCATAAATTTGTTTCTTCCCTTGATGCAATAAAAATCTATCTTCCATCATGGCTGCTCTAATAAGAGGTAATTCTCCCTTTTTTCCAGCTTCTTTTATTAATGGTAAATACTTTGAAATATTAAAAGAATGTTGAATCACATAAAAAGCAACTTCATTTGTGTTTTCTCCAACCAATGATTTACCAGGATAACCATATTTTTTTAAAACATTATCGATAAAAACTAGATTAGTACTATCTATTACACTTTGTTCCAAATCATGTTTATCATATGTCTCCCAATCTTTTCTATATTTTTGATCAAAAACCATAATGCTATCTAATTGTCTTTTTAAATCCAAATTTAAATTAAGGTTTGCATTTGAAAAAGATTCAAGTTTCAAATCATCAATATCATTCCAATGTACTTTTTGCATGATAGTTCCTTTATGCAACTCTAAAATACCTGGATTAGAACGCACGACTGTTTTAAGTGCTTTTTCGTCACACAAATAAAAATTGAAATTAAGATTGTAGGCTTTTTTGATTTTTTGTTTTGCTTCGTCACCTGATGCTGTTAAACCAATAACTGTATATCCTTTTTTAATGGCCTCATCAGAAAATGCTTTTAGTTTTTCAGCACCTTGTTTTTCAATGTGCTCTAAACTGTATGATACAATCATAATCAGTTTATCTTCTGACAAAAAGTGCTGGGTTAAGTCTTCATCTTCAGTTTCAATTGAAAAATCAACAATTGGCGGTTGGTAACCTTCATCAATCATTTTTGTGTCAACTGAAATAAAATCTCCTTTCACAGTTGGATAAGCTCCATCTGTTGTAATTACTTTTTCTTCACCATTAACTTTAAATTTCCAATAATACTCAACAACTGGTTTTGCAGCATCTTCTGGAATACGCATACCTTCTTGAATGTTTGCTCCTATTTTATAAGCTCTAAAATCTTTAGCTGGCAAATGCATTAACACATAATAACCAAACCAAAAACTTAGTATAAAACTCAGTAAAGCCAAAATAGTTGTTCCTAATTTATTGAAAATGGGCTTTATATGTTTAACTCCAAAAAATAAAATGAGGATGAAAAATAAGAGCACAATATCCTTAGTAAAACTTTCCCATGGTGTTAATTTTAAAGCATCTCCAAAACAACCACAATCTTTTACTTTATCGAAATACGCTGAGTAAAACGTTAAAAAAGAAAAGAAAACTATCATTAACAGTAAACTCCAGACCGTGAATTTAGGCTTATACCCTATTAGTAGAAAAACACCTAAAACCACTTCAAAGACTACCACTAAAACCGAAATCATTAAAGCATAAGGTTCTAAAAAAGGGATATTTAGAACATCTACACTGAAATATTCCTGCAATTTGTATGAAAATCCTAAAGGGTCATTAAGTTTTATTAATCCAGAAATAATAAATAAAACGCCTACAAAAATTCGAGAAAGGGCAACTAAATATTTCATTTTTTTATTATTGATTTTCCTTTGAAAAGTAACAAAATTTATTTTTCGTTTAAATGAATCAATGCAAAAACAGCATAATTAATCATGTCTTGATAATTAGCATCAATACCTTCACTTACCAAAGTTTTTCCTGCATTATTTTCAATTTGTTTAACTCGAAGTAATTTTTGAAGAATTAAATCGGTTAAAGAGCTAACTCTCATATCACGCCAAGCTTCACCATAATCATGATTTTTGTCTTCCATAAGCTTTTTAGTGATGGCGACTTTTTCATCGTATAACTCAGTAGCTTCAACTGTTGATAAATCTGGTTGTTCCGCAACACCTTTATCCAACTGAATTAAAGCCATAATACAATAATTGATAATACCTATAAACTCGCTTACTTCTCCTTCATCAACCTTTCTAACGTCATTTTGTTGCAAACCTCTAATGCGCTGTGCTTTTATAAAAATTTGATCTGTAAGTGATGGTAGTCTCAAAATGCGCCAAGCACTTCCATAATCGGTCATTTTTTTAACAAATAGGTTTTTGCAGGTATCTACAACGGCATCGTATTGTTTTGAGGTATCTTGCATTGATTACTTTGAATTTTGTGTAAATTTCGCTTAAATAGTTTAAAGTTCAAAGTTTAATGTTCATGATTATTTTTGATATTTAACTTAACTTTGAATTTTTTAATATTCATTTTGAAATCTTTTCTATGACTATAAACTGCAAAGGACAACTTATTGATTTATCATCACCAAAAGTCATGGGAATTTTAAACATTACTCCTGATTCATTTTACGATGGTGGCAAGCATAAAAATGAAAAAGAGATTTTAAAACATGTTGAAAAAATGCTGTTTGAAGGTGCTACTTTTATTGATATTGGCGCCTACAGTTCTAAACCAAAGGCTGATTTTGTGACTGAAGACGAAGAGCTTTCACGGATTTTACCAATAGTTACATCTGTTTTGAAAGAATTTCCAAATGCATTGTTGTCAATAGATACTTTTAGGAGTCAGGTAGCTAAACAATGTATTAATAATGGCGCGGCTTTGATAAATGATATCTCTGCAGGAAAATTAGACAATAACATGCTTAAAACTGTTGCAGATTTACATATACCATACATAATGATGCACATGAAAGGAACACCACAAACCATGCAACAACTTACTCAATATGATAATTTGGTTAAAGACATTTTATTTTATTTTTCTGAAAGAATTGTTGAAGCAAGACAATTAGGTATTGTGGATATTATAGTTGACCCTGGTTTTGGTTTTGCAAAAACCTTGAAGCAAAACTATGAACTATTAAATCAATTAGAACTTTTTAATATGCTTGAATTACATTTGCTTGTTGGTGTTTCAAGAAAATCGATGATATACAAGACTTTACAAAATTCTGCAAACGATGCCTTAAATGGAACCACCGTTTTAAATACCATAGCATTACAAAAAGGCGCAAATATTTTACGTGTACATGATGTGAAAGAAACTGTAGAATGCATCAAATTAGTTCAATCTTTAAAAGCTTAAAATTATTAATGAAACTCCCTTTTTACTGTTTATTACTTACTTTAATATGCTCATGTGGCAAAGAAAAAATTGTTCAATTACCAGAAATAAGTCATTCTGAAATTTCAACAATAAACGATGTTTCAGCTGCCTATTTATTTTACAACGAAAATGAACCTGATAGTATAGAACTCAACAGAAAAAACCTAATTAGCACCACAAACTGGTTGGTTAATGTTGATAAGCGCCTTACTTTAAATCAGGTAATTCCAAAAATTATTTTTCTACAGGAAAAGAAAAGAAATGCTGAAATGCACAAAAACGAAAATGCTAGAAACTATTTTACCTGTAATGATACCAGTATTAAAAATTTAGGATTTATTGATTTTACAGATGTTGTTTTCCATCAAGAAACCTCAAATGCATACATTAATAAGAAAAAGGAAAGCGTTAATCAGCTTATCAACATAAGAGTTCACACACTTGATTCTACTTATATTTCATTTATTTCAAACGATACGTCTTTTACGCATACAACAAATCAAAAAGAGCTATTAAAACATTTAAAAACTAATCTTAACAATCAGGGTGATGCTGTTATAGTGTCTGAATTTGAAAAAACACTCTCCTTTCAAGATTACATAACTTACAAATCTTTGATTTCAAAAATTGATTTTAAGAATGTAACTATAGCTAACGATGAATTTGTTTTTAATTAACCATAATTTACTAAATTTACCAAAACCCTTATACTTTGGATATTTTTAAAGACCTTTTAAAATTCTCAGTTGTCGACATCATAGATGTTATTTTAGTAGCTCTTCTGCTCTATTATATTTATAAACTGGTAAAAGGCACCGTTGCAATTAACATATTCATTGGTATTATTATTATTTATTTAGCCTGGAGACTTACCGATTTCCTAAATATGCAACTGCTAACAGGAATTTTTGGTGGTTTTATGAAGGTTGGAATTATTGCTTTGATTGTGGTATTTCAGCCAGAAATCAGGAAGTTTTTATTAATGGTTGGTTCTACAAATTTTAGCAGAAGAAGAAACTTTTTAAAGCACTTAACTTTTTTAAAAACTGAAACCGGAGATGAAACCGATGTTGACGCCATCATTTCAGCCTGCAACAAATTAGCGTCAACAAAAACGGGTGTTTTAATAGTTTTAGAACGCAATAATAATTTGGATTTTCTAATTACTACAGGTGATGAAATGAATATCAGAGTAACACAGCCAATTTTAGAAAGTATCTTTTTTAAAAACAGCCCGTTACATGATGGAGCGATTATTATAAAAAACAATATAGTAAAGGCCACACGTGTTATTCTTCCTGTTAATAATGAAAAAAATATTCCTCAACGCTTCGGGTTACGTCATAGAGCAGCTATTGGAGTTACAGAAAAAACGGATGCTTTGGCGCTTGTTGTAAGTGAAGAAACAGGGCATATTTCTTATTTTATTGATGGCGAGTTTATAGTTTTTAAAGATACGGACGAACTTACAAGACTTATCAAAAAAGATTTGATGTAATCATGCAATGTAATAATTGTAATACAACTCTATCTTCCAAGGATAATTATTGCAACAATTGTGGGGCAAAAGTTATAAGGAATAGATTAGCCCTTAAAAACTTGTTTTCTGATTTTATTGAAACCTATTTAAACTATGATAATAAATTCATTCAAACCTTTATAAATTTATTTATAAAACCAGAAGACGTTATTGGAAATTACATTACTGGTACTAGGAAAAAGTATGTCAATGTTATCAGTTATTTCACAATTGCTATTACAATTTCCGGATTATATCTGTTAATATTAAAAAAGGGTTTCCCTGAAAGCCTTGACTTTAGTGTTTTTAACACTTCAAGTCCAGGGCAAGCAGAACTCCAGAAAAGAAATATTAGTATTGTACAAGAATATCAAGCTATTTTCATGATGCTCTATGTACCTGTTTATGCAATAATTGGCAGATTAACTTTTATAGGAATAAACAAATATAATTACACCGAACTTCTTGTTGTATTTATATACATTCAAGCACAATTATCTATTACATCTGCTGTTTTGGGTATTATAGTAATTACTGTTTTTGGTGTTAGCCAAGGTGTATATAGTTTATTCGCTCTTCCTTTTATGATTTTATATTCAGCTTACTCTCTAAGACGATTATATGAATTAAATTATAAAAACATGGTATTGAGAACTTTATGGTTCTTGGTTATTTTGATTGTGTTTTTTATTGCTTTATCACTTATTATGGGAGTCATCATGTTTTTAAATGGAGACCTTCAACCATGATAAAAAAATTAAAAACTTATACTATTTCTTCTTTTAAAAACTGAACTTCATACAGATTTTTATAATACCCGTTTTCTTTCTTTAAAAGTTCATCATGGGTACCTTGCTCCACGATATTACCAGAATCCATAACAATAATATTATCAGCCTTTTTAATTGTTGCCAGTCTATGTGCAATAATAATAGAGGTTCTTCCTTTGGTTATTTTATCGGTTGCGGTTTGAATAAGCTGTTCTGAATAAGAATCTACTGAAGAAGTTGCTTCGTCTAAAATTAAAATACTTGGGTTTGTAACGTATGCTCTTAAGAATGATATTAATTGACGCTGACCAGAAGACAACATAACACCTCTTTCTTTCACATTATAATGATATCCTTCAGGCAAACTAGCAATAAATTCATGAATTCCAATATCCTTAGCGGCTTGAATTACCTGAGCTTCAGTAACCTCAGGATTATTGAGCGTAATGTTACTTAAAATAGTATCTGCAAATAAAAATACGTCCTGCAATACTACTGCAATTTGAGTTCGTAAAGATGACAGCGTTACATCTTTTATATTGATACCATCAATTTCAATAACACCATCTTTAATTTCATAAAACCTATTTAGTAAATTAATAATGGTAGATTTCCCTGCGCCTGTTGCTCCAACAATAGCTATAGTTTCTCCTGCTTTGACATCAAAAGAAATTCCTTTCAAAACAATCTCATCTTCAATATAACTGAAATAAACGTTTTTGAAACTTATATTTCCTTTGAATGATTGAACTTCAACAGTTCCTGTATCATCAATATGAGACGTTGTTTCTAGAACTTTAAAGACTCTTGTAGCAGCAACCATACCCATTTGCAACGTGTTAAAGTTATCGGCAATTTGCCTTAAAGGCCTGAAAAGCATAGGAATAAACATAATAAAAGACACTAAATCACCTTCAGAAGCTGTTTTATCAAGAACCACATTTAAGCCTCCATACCAGGCAACCAAACCAATAGTTATTGAAGTTGACAATTCGGCAATTGGAAAGAAAATAGAGTTATACCAAACTGTTTTTAGCCAGCCCTTTTTATGACGCTCGTTTATTTCTTTAAAATTTTTGTATTCGGTTTCTTCTCTTGTAAATAGCTGCAAGATTTTCATGCCAGTGAGCCTCTCTTGCACAAAAGAATTTAAATTAGAAACTTCGGTTCTAACTTCTTCAAAAGCCTTTTTCATGTATTTCTGAAATACTCTTGTGGCATACAGAACCAACGGAAGCATAATGAACACAATTAAACTAAGCTTCCAATTCATAAACAACATGAACACAGAAACGACTATCATGGTAAGCAAATCCCTGAAAATGGTGAATAATCCTTGTCCAAAAATATCAGCAATACGTTCCATATCGGTCACAGCTCTTGTAATCAGGACTCCAACAGACGAATTATCATAATATTGCATTTTAAAACTTAGCAAATGATTGAACAATTTCACCCGAACATCTTTAACAACATTTTGCCCTAACCAACCAGAATAGAAAATAAAAAGCAATTGAAATACAACTTCTAAAAGGAGCATAACTCCCATAACAACCACATAAGGCAAAAAGCCTTCAACCGTTTTGGTTGCTATATTATTATCAATAGCTACTTGCAAAATTTTTGGCCTTACAGCACCAGAAACTGCTATCAAAACTACAGCAAACAGTACTCCGAAAAAGATTAATTTATAGGGTTTTATATAAATTAATAATCGCTTAAATAAGCTAATATCAAAAACTTGTTCTTTAGGTTTACTCATTTATATTTTTATATCTTTTGGATATTCAACTTCAATTAAATACAGTGCATGCGCCGGAACAGAATAGCCTGCTTCACTCCTGTCTTTAGATTTTATAATAGTGTGCAAATCTGAAATTTCCATTTTACCAATACCAATATTAATCATTGTACCAACAATGGCACGAACCATGTTACGCAAAAACCTATCTGCTTTAATGACGAAATGAAGCTCGTCTTCCTTAATTTGCCATTCAGCTTTCATAATCTCACAATTATACGTTTTTACATCGGTATTTGTTTTTGAAAAGCATTGAAAATCTTTATACTGAAATAAAATCTTTGATGCCTCATTCATTTTCTCAATATCCAGGTCTTTTGTAAAAAAATAAGCATTTTCAAAATTGAAGGCATTTTTTTTAAAAGCAATTCTATATCTGTACGTTCTGCTTGTCGCATCAAAACGTGCATGAGCTTCGGCTTTTACTTTAAAAATATCATGAATCGCGATGTCCTTTGGCAAAAAGGAATTTAGCTTAAAAACTAGATCTTCTAAATCAAATATAATTTCAGAATCAAAATGAGCAAACATTTGCAAAGCATGCACACCTGTATCTGTTCTTCCTGCACCAACAATAGCCATTTTATCTTTCAAAATGGTAGATAAAGCATTTTCTAAAACTTCTTGTACAGAAATAGCCTTAGGTTGATTTTGCCAACCATGATAGTCTTTGCCATTATAAGAAAGTTCAATAAAATACCTCAATCTAATTTGATACTTTTGTTAAAAACAACAAAGATAAATAGATTTACGAGTTTAGATTTACCATTAACACTTTATAATGATAAAAATATTATTGCTTTCTGATACCCATAGCTATATAGATGACGATATTTTGAAATATGTAAAAGAAGCAGATGAAGTTTGGCATGCCGGTGACATTGGAGATATTGTTGTAACTGATGCTATCAAGAAAATTAAACCTTTAAAAGCGGTTTTTGGCAATATTGACAATGCATCTATTCGCTCAGAATTTCCAGAGCATAACCGGTTTATGTGTGAAGATGTCGATGTATGGATTACCCATATTGGTGGATACCCAAAAGCTTATGATGTTAGAGTTAGAGAAGCCATAAAGAAAAATCCTCCAAAACTATTTATTTGCGGACATTCACATATTTTAAAAGTAATACCCGACAAACAATTAAATTTGTTGCATATGAATCCTGGTGCAGCTGGTAAACATGGATTTCATAAAGTAAGAACCATGCTTAGGTTTACTATTGACGGAGCAAAAATTGATAATTTGGAAGTTATAGAGTTTAGTAAACGTTATTAAAAAACCCAAAGCTTTCACTTTGGGTTTTAACGCACTAATACTACTAAGATGTTAGGTTTATCGCAATCGATCTACAGATTTTACGAGATCTTCATCCTTCTTAATGGCCTTATTGGCTAAGGCCAAAAACACGATAGAAATAACAGGAAGAAACATCCCAATACCTTTCTCAGAAACAATAGTTTCTCCAGATACATTTAGAGATTGATACACAAAAAATCCTAGTAAAAAAAAGTTTAATATGATGTTAAGTCGCCCCAAAACAAATTGAAGTTTCCTTTTTTTAAACATAAAAATCGATATTAAAGACAGTATTGCAGAACCTAAGAACAAACTTAAATACAATACTTCTTTAAAAGCATACACTATAGTTCCGTCTTTTGTTTCCCACAATGGAAATACAAAAATGAGTCCAGCAGAAATTCCTGCTGCCAAAATAAGATATATAGTTTGTATGCGTTGTAACATTTGCTTTTAAAAAACTAGATGGCAAAAATAATAGTTTCTTTTATAAAATACACTTAAATAATAAAAATAAAGTTGTATTATTGCAGTAATAATTCTCAACAACCACTACGGTAGGTTGTTAATTCTTCAGATTAAAAATCATTTTTTTCAGAACAACTCAAATTATATTCAAAATTATAATATTCAAGTAAACATCAAATGTTTGAAATTTCACAATTAAACGAAAAAAAACTCTCTGACTTACAGGAGATTGCACAAAAATTGAACGTTCCAAAATATCGTTCATTAAAAAAATCAGATTTAGTTTATCAAATTTTAGATCATCAAGCTACCAACCCAAAATCTGTAGCTGAAGTTATAAAACCAACAGAACCAAATAATGAAAATAAAACTGCTGCAAACAAACCAGCAGAAAATAGAGACAAAAAGCTTAGAGCTCGAATTAAAAAGCCAGTTAAAAATGTCGCAAATAAGACTGCTGAATTGCCTTTTGAAAATAAAGTTCCTGAAATTCAGGATAAACCAGCTGCACCAGTTATAGAAAAAAAGATTGACGAAAAACCAAGTTCAGATTCAGCAGCTAGGCCAACTAACGAAAACAAACCAAAGGACAATCAAAAAGCCCATCCAAAAAGAGAACACAATCCCCAACAAAAAAACCCAAATAAAAATCCAAATGCTGGAAATAGTAGCAATGGGAATAATAGCAATGTAAATAATGGCAATAAAGATAACAGAAACCGTTATCGTGAGCCTGATTTTGAATTTGATGCCATTATTGAAAGTGAAGGTGTTTTAGATATTATGCAAGATGGATATGGTTTTTTACGTTCATCTGACTATAATTATTTATCATCTCCAGACGATATTTATGTGTCTCAATCTCAAATCAGACTATTTGGGCTAAAGAAAGGTGACACCGTTCTTGGTCATGTAAGACCTCCGAAAGAAGGCGAAAAATATTTCCCTTTAATTAAGGTTATTAAAATTAATGGTCAAAGTCCAGATGTTGTTAGAGATCGTGTGTCATTTGAGCATTTAACACCATTATTCCCAAAAGAAAAATTCAATTTAGCTGAAAAACAAAGCACCATTTCTACTAGGATTATGGATTTGTTCTCTCCAATTGGAAAAGGACAAAGAGGTATGATTGTGTCACAGCCTAAAACCGGTAAAACCATGTTACTTAAAGATGTCGCAAATGCTATTGCTGCCAATCATCCAGAAGTATATTTAATGATTTTATTGATTGACGAACGTCCAGAAGAAGTAACAGATATGCAACGTAATGTACGCGGTGAAGTTATTTCATCCACTTTTGACAAAGAAGCTCATGAGCACGTAAAAATTGCTGATATTGTTCTTGAAAAAGCAAAACGATTGGTAGAATGTGGCCATGATGTTGTTATTCTGTTAGACTCAATCACACGTTTGGCAAGAGCATACAATACCGTGCAACCTGCTTCTGGTAAAATATTAAGTGGTGGTGTTGATGCCAACGCACTTCATAAACCAAAGCGTTTCTTTGGAGCTGCTAGAAATATTGAAAATGGAGGTTCCTTAACAATTATAGCAACTGCTTTAACTGAAACAGGCTCAAAAATGGACGAAGTGATTTTTGAAGAATTTAAAGGAACAGGTAACATGGAATTACAATTGGATAGAAAAATATCTAACCGTAGAATTTTCCCTGCTATCGACCTTACTTCTTCTAGTACTCGTAGAGATGATTTGTTACTAGATGCCAACACCATTCAAAGAATGTGGGTAATGCGCAAATATTTAGCAGATATGAATCCTGTTGAAGCTATGGAATTTATAAATGATCGCTTTAAACAAACCAGAAATAATGAAGAGTTTTTAGTATCTATGAATGGTTAATTAAAGTTCATTCTAAAAAAAATGCTTTGAGTTATCAAAGCATTTTTTTTTGTGCTATACTATTCAAAATTTGTCAAATAAAAAACCTCTCAAAAAGAGAGGTTCTTCAATATTATTTATCTAAAATTAATTATGCTAAAGAAGCTATATGCTTAGCTAAACCAGATTTAAGGTTAGCAGCTTTATTAACATGAATAATGTTTTTCTTTGCTAATTTATCTAACATAGATGAAACTGAAGGAAAAAAAGTCTCTGCCTCATTTTTATCAGTTAATTCACGTAATTTTTTAATAGCATTACGAGTTGTTTTATGCTGATATTTATTTACTAAACGTTTAGTTTCGTTACTTCTAATTCTTTTTAACGATGACTTATGATTTGCCATTTTAAATTTTGTTTTTTTTAATTGTAGCCCGTAGGGGAGTCGAACCCCTCTTACCAGGATGAAAACCTGGCGTCCTAGCCGATAGACGAACGGGCCATTTGTTTATAACTATGTAAATTTATTTTTCATTAATCTAAACTTACAGTGCTTTTCAAATAACTCTCAATGTTTCCATTGCGGATGCAAAAATACAACTATTTTTAAATGTCGCAATAGCTAGATAATATTTTTTTAAAAAAATATTATTAATACGCTTTTGCGAACAATACTCTACGTTTTGAAGGCAATCCTGAGAACACACAAACGCCTTCTTCTTCCTTGGTTTCCAATGGAATACATCTTATAGTAGCTTTTGTTAGCTCTTTTATTTTAGCTTCTGTCTCATTTGTGCCATCCCAATGTGCGGAAATAAATCCTGCTTTTGTTTCTAAAATAACCTTAAATTCTTCAAAAGTATTCACTTCTGTTATGTGAGTATCTCTATATTTTAATGCTTTATTAAATAAAGCTTGTTGTATTTCTTCTAATAATTCTTGTACAGTAGGTATTAAACTATCTAAAGAAACTGCTTCTTTTGTTAAAGTATCTCTTCTTGCAATTTCAACAGTTCCATTTTCTAAATCTTTTGGGCCAATTGCAATACGCAACGGTACACCTTGCAATTCGTGTTGTGCAAATTTAGCTCCTGGTCTTTGAGTATCTCTATTATCATACTTTACAGAAACACCTTTAATTTTTAAATCTGATGATATCTTATTAGCAACTTTTGAAATTGATTCCAAATCGTCTTCATTCTTATATATTGGAACAATAACAACTTGATTAGGAGCTAAACTTGGAGGCAAAACCAATCCGAAATCGTCACTATGGGTCATAATTAAAGCTCCCATTAGGCGAGTTGAAACTCCCCAAGAAGTAGCCCATACATAATCTTGTTTTCCTTCTTTATTGGCGAATTTAACATCAAAGGCCTTAGCGAAATTCTGACCAAGAAAATGTGATGTACCCGCTTGTAAAGCTTTACCATCTTGCATTAAGGCTTCAATGCAAAATGTTTCTTCTGCTCCTGCAAAACGCTCACTTTCCGTTTTTACACCTTGAATTACAGGAATAGCCATAAAGTTTTCTGCAAAAGTTGCATATACATTATTCATTAGTTTTGCTTCAGTTATTGCTTCTGCTTTTGTTTCATGCGCCGTATGCCCTTCTTGCCATAAAAATTCTGCCGTACGCAAAAATAAACGTGTACGCATTTCCCATCTTACAACATTTGCCCATTGATTTATTAAAATTGGTAAATCTCTATAGGACTGAATCCAATTTCTATAGGTATTCCAAATAATAGCTTCACTGGTTGGCCTTACTATTAGTTCTTCTTCTAATTTAGCTTCTGGATCAACTCTTAATTTTCCAGGTTTGTCAGGATCGGCTTGTAATCTATAATGTGTTACTATGGCACACTCTTTAGCAAACCCTTCGGCATTTTTTTCTTCGGCTTCAAATAGACTTTTTGGAACAAATAATGGAAAATAGGCATTTTGGTGACCTGTTTCCTTAAACATTCTATCTAATTCTGCTTGCATTTTTTCCCAAATAGCGTATCCGTAAGGCTTAATAACCATACAACCTCTTACTGCTGAATTCTCAGCTAAATCAGCTTTCACAACAAGTTCATTATACCATTTTGAATAATCCTCTGCTCTAGTAGTTAGTTTTTTGCTCATATGTGTGTTTTGGCACAAAAATTGTGACTATGTTAAATAAAAAAATAGTTCAACAAAACTAACTATTTTTGTTATGTTCAACAATAAAATAATAGAGATATGCAATTTATTAACTACCTAAAAAGAAAAATTCCATTTATGGCCAGCGTAAGTTTGCTATTTGGTTTATCATCATGTGGTTCTTACCAATATGTTGGAGTTGATAACGATGGCATTTATGGTTCTTCAAACCCTCACGTAGAATATCAAGAAGCCGTTGTTGAAGTTCAAAATAACAAGTCTGGCAATAATTATTATAAAAACTACTTTAGAGAAAAGTCTTTAGAATATGACAACTTAGTGAATGACAATGCCATTTTTACAGATATTGATGAATATCAAGGTGCTTATGTAGAAAATGATACTATAGACAATAATTATCAAGGCTATGCTGGTTGGGGTCAAAACAATAATAATGTAACCATAAATTATATTGATAACGGTTTTAACAACTGGGGTTGGAATGTTGGTTTTGGCTTAGGTTGGAATAATTATTATTGGAACCGATGGAATAACTGGGGTTGGGGATACTATGGCTCATATTATCCTTATTACGGTTATTATCCTTATTATGGTGGTTTCTATTCAAGCTGGTCTTATTACAATCCTTATAGATATTATAATTATGGGTATCCATATTATAACAATTACTATGGCTATAATAATTATTACAGACCCAGAAATGTATCATACAGTTCAAGCAGAAGAGGAAGTATAGCTACAAACTACAATTCTAATTCAAATAATCGTAGAAGTTCAGTAAACAACACCACTTCTAGATACAATACATCTTCTAGACACAATACATCAAGAAGAAGTAGCACATATACCAATTCAAATTCTGTAAATAGAATTAATAGTACAGGTAATAACGTTTACAATAATACACAAAGAAGAGCTTCAAGCATCTCTTCTCCTACATCAAACTCAACAACTCGTTCATCTTCTACTATTAGAAGAAGTTCTCAACCTACATCTACTTATAATAATTCAAGTATAAGAAGAAGTTCAGGATCTGCTTCAACTCCGTCAAGTAATTATAGCTCTGGCAGCAGCAGTAGAAGTAGTAGTAATAGTTCTGGAGTTTCTAGATCTTCAAGTAGTAGCAGTAGTTCTGGAAGCAGAGGAAGTTCAGGATCATCAGAAGGTAGAAGACGCGGATAATTTTTAAGACAAATCAAAAAAATTTAATATGAAAAAGTTAAACTTATTATTCATAGGCATCTTTTCTATGTCCTTTATGTACGGTCAGGATATTTCAGATGCACTTAGATATTCACAAGATGAAATTCAGGGAACTGCTAGATTTAGAGCTTTAAGTGGGGCTTTTGGAGCGCTTGGAGGAGACTTAAGCGCTGTTAGTTTAAATCCTGCTGGTTCAGCAGTTTTTACTAGAAGTTATGCTTCTTTTTCGGTTTCAAACTTAGACACCAAAAATGATTCAAAATATTTTAATGGTCTAGCCAGTTCATCTGATACCAAATTTGATGTTAATCAAGGTGGAGGCGTTTTTGTTTTTGCAAACAACGATACTAATTCACCATGGAAAAAGTTTTCATTGGGTATTGAATACGATAAAACAAGAAACTTTGATGATAATTGGGCTGCAAAAGGAACAAATACGAACAATAATTCTATTGATTTATATTTTTTAAATTATGCCGATGGTTTAAGACTAGATGAGATTTCTACTTTATCGGGAGAATCCATTTCAAATGCATACTCTGAAATTGGCGATTTATATGGGTTTGCACACCAACAAGCTTTTCTTGGTTATGAATCTTATATTCTGGAACCAGATTCAAATGATGATGCAAATACAACGTATTTTTCTAACCTTGCTAATGGTACTTTTAACCAAAATTACACTTATGCATCAACTGGTTACAATGGAAAAATAACTTTTAATGCAGCTGTTCAATATGAAGACAACTTATATTTAGGTATTAATTTAAATTCACATTTAATTAATTATGAACGTACAACATTGCTCTATGAAACGAATTCAAATAATGGTTCTTTAATAAATGAAATAGAATTTGATAATACTTTATCAACAACTGGTACTGGTTTTTCTTTTCAATTAGGAGGTATTTTGAAACTTAGCAATGAATTTAGAGTTGGATTAACCTATGATTCACCAACATGGCTTACTATTGAAGAAGAAACAAGTCAATATATAGCAACTGTATACAGCACAGATAGTCCTGTAATAATCAATCCTCAAATTGTAAATGTTTATCCTAGCTATAAATTACAAACACCAGGGAAATTAACTGGTAGTATAGCTTATATTTTTGGTGAACAAGGTTTATTTAGTTTTGATTACTCTCGTAAAGATTACGGTTCTACTAAATTTAAACCAACTTCTGACTCTTTTTTTGCAAGTCAAAACAACATAATGAGCAATGAGTTAACTGATGCTTCAACCTATAGATTTGGTGCAGAATACAGGGTAAAACAATTTAGTTTCAGAGGTGGTTATCGTTTTGAAGAAAGCCCTTATAAAGATGGAGTAACAGTGGGAGATTTAAATGGATATTCGTTGGGAGTTGGATTTAATTTTGGCAATACAAAGTTAGATATTACTTATGACCAAGCTAAAAGAAGCTATCAAAATCAACTTTACAATATTGGTTTAATTGACGCCGCTATGGTAGACAATAAAAATTCAAACATTACGCTTTCATTAGGTTTCAATATTTAAAATCTTTTAAAATATTATATTAAAAGCTTGAGCTAACTGGTTCAAGCTTTTTTATTTAAATAAATTCATTAATTCTATAAAAGCACAATACCTATTAATTATTAGTTAATTCAAAACATAACAAAAGTGAATTACTTATCTTTGCAGACTAAAAACTTGATTTTTATAACAAATGAAAATTGATAACACCATAGACGAATTTGATGCTTTAGGAAACGATCACATTGGTACTTCATCAAATACACCAATGCGAAATGATGCTTTTAAACTTTCAAATGAAGAAAAAATAGAGATTATTAAGGATGATGTACGTCATATTATGGAAACATTGGGTCTTGATTTAACTGATGACAGCTTAAATGGCACACCAAATAGAGTTGCCAAAATGTTTGTTAAAGAATTATTTAGTGGCTTAAATCCTGAAAAAAGACCAAGCGCATCAACATTCGAAAATAAATATAAATATGGTGAAATGCTTGTTGAGAAAAACATAACTGTTTATTCTACTTGCGAACATCACTTGCTTCCTATCGTTGGTAAAGCCCATGTAGCATACATTTCAAACGGAACTGTTGTTGGTCTTTCAAAAATGAATAGAATTGTTGATTATTACGCAAAAAGACCTCAGGTCCAAGAGCGTTTAACCATCCAAATAGTTAAAGAACTTCAAGAAGTTTTAAACACTCAAGACGTTGCTTGCGTTATTGATGCCAAACATTTATGTGTGAATTCAAGAGGAATCAGAGATATAGAAAGCAGTACAGTTACCTCAGAATTTGGTGGAAAATTCAAAGAAAAAGCAACTCGCAGAGAGTTTTTAGATTACATTAAGTTAGATACAAAGTTTAGTTAAAAATACCCTTCCAAAATCATGCAACTTTATAAGCAGCATCAAATAAAAATATACAATTCACTTACCGGACAAAAAGAAACATTTACACCAATTAACGAAGGCCATGTTGGCATGTACGTTTGCGGACCAACGGTTTACAGTAATGTCCATTTAGGAAATGTTAGAACTTTTATGTCTTTTGATGTCATTTTTAGATATTTAAAACATTTAGATTATAAAGTTCGTTATGTTAGAAATATCACTGATGCCGGTCATTTAGAAAACGATGCTGATGCTGGTGAAGACCGTATTGCAAAAAAAGCGCGTTTAGAACAAATTGAACCTATGGAAGTGGTTCAACGTTACACCGTTGATTTTCACAACATTCTAAATACATTCAATTTTTTACCGCCAAGTATCGAACCTACAGCAACAGGACATATTATTGAGCAAATTGAACTTATCAAAACTATTATTGACAACGGATTTGCATACGAAATAAATGGCTCCGTATATTTTGATGTACATAAATTTAATGAAACACACGATTACGGTAAATTAAGCAAGCGTAAACTTGAAGATTTAATTCACAATACACGTGAATTGGATGGTCAATCAGATAAAAAGAATCCACAAGATTTTGCACTTTGGAAAAAAGCTGAACCTCAACACATCATGCGCTGGCCATCTCCTTGGAGTGACGGTTTCCCTGGTTGGCATTTAGAATGTACAGCTATGAGCACCAAATATTTAGGTGAGCATTTTGATATTCATGGTGGTGGAATGGATTTAAAATTTCCTCATCACGAATGTGAAATTGCACAAAATGAAGCAGCCAAAGGGCAAACACCAGTAAATTACTGGATGCACGCCAATATGCTGATTATGAATGGTAAAAAAATGGCAAAATCTACTGGTAATTATATTTTACCAGGAGAAATTTTTACTGGCGAAAACAGTAATATTACCAAAGCCTTCTCTCCTAGTGTGGCTCGTTTTTTTATGCTCCAAGCGCATTACAGAAGCATTTTAGATTTTACCAATGATGGATTATTAGCAAGTGAAAAAGGATTTTATCGTTTAATGGATGCCATCAATCTTTTAGATAGTTTAAAAGCGTCTCCAACTTCAAACATAGACATAACTTCGTGGAAACAAAGTTGTTATGATGCTATGAATGACGATTTTAACACACCAATTTTAATTGCAAATTTATTTGAAGGCGTAAAATATATCAATCAAATTAAAGAAGGTTCTGCCACAATAACTTCTCAAGATTTAGTGATATTAAAAGATACCATCAATGCTTTTGCATTTGATATTTTAGGATTGGAAAATAGTTCAAAAAACGAGTCTGGAACTGATAAATTATCTGGAGCTGTTGAAATTCTAATCAAACTAAGACAAGAAGCCAGAGCTAACAAAGACTTTGCGCTTTCTGATAAAATTAGGAATGAATTAACTGCTGTTGGTATTGAACTAAAAGATGGTAAAGAAGGCACTTCTTTTTCGGTTAATTAAAATGTTGACGTGTTATTAGAATCTGAAACAAGTTCAGATTGACAATACTACACTACACTATGAAAAAAATACTTATTGCACCGTTTTTGTTTCTAATAAAAGTATATCAACTTTTAATATCACCGTTAACGCCTGCAACTTGTAGATATCATCCAACATGTTCTCATTATGCTAAAGAAGCTTTAGAAAAACACGGACTTTTTAAAGGTGGTTGGTTAGCTCTAAAACGTATTTTTAGTTGTCATCCTTGGGGAGGTTCTGGTTATGACCCGGTACCCTAATTTTGTCAGAAAAAAATTATAACTTCGTTTAACGTATGATATAAAACATTATAACGATTTCATTCATAATAGTTGTGTGTAATGCTGGAAAATACGTACTGATTTTAAGAATAAGTGCAATTATATCAATTATTCCAAATTTGATAAAAACAATAAAACGAGGTAAAAGCCAGCGTACGGCACCACATAAAATTTATGCTTAAATTTGAACTAAAAAGGAAACCGATTAACATCTAACAAGCGATTTGCGTGTCAGAAAATCTATCGATTTTATGTCGCACAAATCTTATAAAAATCGTTACCTGCAATTGAACAACGAATACAAACATGAATGAAAACTGTTCTATTTGATGCCATAAAGGAAGTAATAATTGTTTCTGATAAAGAAGTTGAAGTTTTAACTTCTGCTTTTAAAATCATTACTAAAAAGAAAAATGAATACTTGGTTGAAGAAGGTGCTTTGTCCCCAAACCTATATTTTATAACCAACGGATATGTAAGGTGTTTTTACTTAGATAATGGCAATGAAATAACAACTCAAATTTTATCTACTAAAGATTTTGTGACTTCATTTGAAAGTTTTTTAAATAATGATTCCTCAAAAGAAAGTATTCAGTGCATCTCTGATTGTACATTATTGTGTATATCAAAGACTGACTATGAAAATTTGTACAAAGAAGTTTCAAATTGGTCATTTTTTTGTAAAAGCGTATATGAAAAATATATTACAAAAATTTCAGAGAGAGTAAACTCACTTCAGAATCTGTCGGCATCAGATAGATATTTAAGGCTATTAAATACTCAGCCCAATATTGCTTTAAATATAGCTGTAAAGCATTTGGCTTCTTACCTTGGCATAAAACCTCAATCATTAAGTCGCATTCGAAAAGAGGTAATTAAGTAACATAAGTGATTTTTTTAGAAGCAGGTTGCTCGTAATTTTGAAAAAAAGTAAAATTATGAATAGCATAATCCCTATTTCACTTTGGTCAAGAGGCATGATAAATTGTTTCTTGATTAAGGGAGATAAAAAACACATATTGGTTGATACAGGCGTTCCAAATAGTGAAAAGAAAATCATAAGACAACTGAATAAATTTGGTATCGATAAAAAGGATATTGGATTAATAATTATTACTCATGCCCATATTGACCATTTTGGAAGTGCCTTCAAACTCAAACAAATTTTAAAAGCACCTATTTTGGTTCATCAACTAGACGTTGAATCATATAGAACAGGTAAAGCTGATATTTCAACTATGAAACTTAACAAACCTCAATGGTGGCTTTTCAAACAAATAATTAAAAATCAAAAAACAGAACCTTTCGAGCCTGAAATTTTAATTGAAGGAGATACTGAATATGATTTAAAGGAATGGGGAGTTAAAGGTAAAGTCATTCACACCCCTGGACATACTCCTGGTTCTCTATCAATAGTTTTAGAAAATGAAGAAGTTATTATTATGGATATGATGGCTTCTGGAATCCTACTAGGCGGAATAATGTTTCATAAGCGAGTAAAGCATCCTCCTTTTCATGATAATTTAACTGAACTTAAAAAGAGTTTTGATAAAATATTATTGGAGAAAGGGAAACGATATTATCTAGGACACGGTGGGCCAATAGATAGAGCACAAGTGATAAAATATTATGACAACCATCTTAAAAAAACAGGTAGCTCAGCATAAAAGTAGACAATTGTCCATATCCAGTAGATACGTGTAATGCTTATTAAACCATCAACTCTTTTTTAAGTCTAAAATTAAACCACTAATTAAACTAAATATGAGTAAATACAACTTAACTTTTCTTATCATACTATTTTTATTCTCTTGCAATTCAGATGATAATAATTCTATTCTCGAAAATTCAGATACTACTACAGACATCACAAAGCCTAAAGGACTATATACCAGTTCTTTTGGAAATGAAACTGCTTTAGATAATAATCAAGTTAATGGTTCGTTAATTCGCGTAAAATGGAGCGAAATAGAACCAAATGAAGGAGTTTATGACTTTTCAAGCATAGAGCAATTTCGTAAAATTATTAAAGCAAGAAATTTAAAGTGGAGTCTTGGTATTCTAGCTGGTGGAGATAGCCCTTTATGGTTGACAGAATCTATTGGCGCTGATTATTTTGAAATAACAGGAGTTGATAATACTGTAAAGAGAATCCCTAAAATTTGGGATACTAGGGTTAATGAAAGGCTCGCTTTACTTGCGGAAGCACTTTCGAACGAATATAATGAAGATGAAGATTTGGTTTTAGTATATGTTCCACAAATGACTGCAAATGGTATAGAAGGTCATTTTAATGGTGTAACAACAGATGAGCTTTTAGATGCTGGACTAACTTCAGACAATTGGGTTAATAGTGTAAAAGAAACAGCTAGGATATTTGCAAATGCTTTTACAAAAAAGGCAATAGCAGTTGAAGTCCACGACATAATGGAAGATACCTCAATTCCTAATAGAATAATGACAGACTTATGGAATGACAGCACTTTAAATCATCGTGTTGGAGCTGCAATGTGGTGGATTTCAGGGAAGACAACTTATCAACCTAACCTTATAGATGCCCTTACTGTATTTCAAGGAGATATATATGCGCAAGCTATTGGAAGGTCAGATCAAACAGAAAGATTTAAAGATAATGATTATACTACTATATTCAGTCAAGCACAAACAATAGGAATTAGATATATTGAACTTTGGGAATATGAATTTGTCAACGATACTTTTCCACAAGAATTTGATAGCTTTAACAATTATGCAAATACTAATTTTGAGTAAATGCACTACACACAACACCATGTAAAATTAATGGCTTGCTTCTATCCTACTTGGAAAATTCCGATAAAATTTTCCGCTGGCAACTATCTATTTACTAAATTAGTGGCTTAACCACGCCACAAATCTTATACATAAACGTTAAACGAAATAAGTTTTTTTATTTTTCAGGTATCTGCTTTAATATCTCTAAAACAAACTTCCAGTATTTTTGTACTGATGAAATTTGTGCACGTTCATCAGGTGAATGCGCTCCTTTAATATTTGGTCCAAAACTAATCATATCCATAGTCGGATAATTAGTTCCTAGAATACCGCATTCAAGACCGGCATGACAAGCTGCTACATGAGGTTTCGCTCCATTCATGTTTTCATAAAGATTTGCCATCAGTTTTAAAATTGGAGAATCCATATTTGGTGCCCAACCAGGATAATCACCTGAAAATTCCACTTCACAACCAGTCAACTCAAAACAAGCACGAAGTGTATTTGCCAAATCCATTTTTGAGCTTTCAACAGAAGATCTTGTTAAACAAGCAATCATAATCTCACCATCTTTCACCACTACTCTAGCGATGTTATTTGATGTTTCCACCAAATCAGGAATATCGGCACTCATTCTATACACACCATTTTGAGCAGCATACAAAGCCCTTGTTAAACCTTCCTGAACGCCTAAATCCATAATCATTTTAGGTGTTTCAATTTTAGAAATAACAATTTCTAAATCAGGTTCCATAGTTTTTAATTCTGCTTTTATACTGTCTGCTTGTTCTTTCATTTCCAAAAGAAAAGCTTCTTCATGAATGGCATCAATTGCTACAACAGCGTTACTTTCTCTAGGTATAGCATTTCGCAAACTTCCTCCATCAATTTCAGAAATACGTAATCCAAAATTCTCAAAACCATCAAATAACAAACGGTTCATTATTTTATTGGCATTGCCTAATCCTTCGTGAATTTGCATTCCTGAATGTCCGCCTTGCAACCCTTTAACCGTAATTTTAAACCCGATTTTAAATTCTGGGGTTTCCTCCTCTTTGTAAGTTCGCTTTGCTGTAACATCAATACCACCAGCACAACCAACTCCCAACTCATTATCTTCTTCTGTGTCTAAATTTAATAAAATACCACCAGAAAGCAAACCACCTTTTAAACCCATGGCGCCTGTCATACCAGTCTCTTCATCAATAGTAAACAAAGCTTCAATTGACGGATGTGGAATATCTGTGCTTTCCAATATAGCCATGATAGTTGCAACACCTAACCCATTATCTGCCCCAAGCGTAGTTCCTTTAGCTTTTACCCAATCACCGTCTACATACATATCAATGCCTTGGGTATCAAAATCAAAAACAGTATCATTATTTTTTTGATGAACCATATCTAAATGCGATTGCATCACTACGGTTGTTTTAGATTCCATTCCTTTGGTTGCTGGCTTCTTTATAATAACATTACCAACTTCATCAACCAAAGTTTCAAGACCAAGTCTTTCACCAAACTCTTTTGCAAAAGCAATAACGCGTTCCTCTTTTTTTGATGCTCTTGGTACAGCATTTAAATCGGCGAATTTATTCCAAAGTTGTTTTGGTTCAAGTTGTCTTATTTCAGAATTCATAATGTTTAAATTAAGTTTTACAAAGGTAACATATCTAATCAGGATTAATAAACATTTCCTTATTTTTGAAGCATGCTAAAACACAAAAAATTCCTTATTGCCCTTTTAATAATCCCACAATATCTATTGATAAAATGGGTTTCAAATTATCCAGAATTTATTGAGAGATATTATAGTAATGGCATATACCCTTATATTTCAAAGCTTTTTAGGCTTATGTTGGGTTGGATTCCTTTTTCGTTTGGTGATTTTGTATATGCTTTTGCTATTATTTATATTTTCAGATGGATTTTTAAAAATTTTAAACGAATAAAAACAGACACTAAAAATTGGTTTATTGATGTGTTTTCAGCCATATCAATCGTCTATTTTGCATTTCATTTGTTTTGGGGATTAAATTATTACAGATTACCACTTTATAAAAGTCTTGGTTTAAAATCTGAATATACAACGGAACAACTTGTAGAAGTGACTAAAAAACTCATTGAAAAATCGAATAAGATTCATGCAGAAATTATTAAAAATGATAGCTTACCTATTAACATTCCTTATAGCAAAAGAGACATTTTAAACATGGTTCCTTTAGGATATAATAATTTAGAGAAAGAATTTCCGCATCTTGAATATTCTACAAAAAGCATCAAAAAATCATTGTTCAGTTTACCATTAACCTATATGGGTTTTAGTGGTTATTTAAACCCTTTAACCAACGAATCTCAGGTTGATGCCTTAATTCCAGCCTATATTTTTCCAACAACTACAACCCATGAAGTTGCTCATCAATTAGGCTATGCCGCAGAAAACGAAGCCAATTTTATTGGTTGTTTGGCAGCTATTAATCATGATGATATTTATTTTAAATATTCTGGGTATACTTTTGCACTTCGCTTTTGTTTGAATGAAATTTACGGACGTGATGAAGAATTATTTGACTCTCTTTCTGAAACTGTTAATAAAGGTATCCTTATAAATTATAAAGACATGCGTGAGTTTTGGGATTCATATGAAAATCCGGCAGAACCACTTTTCAAAAAATCTTACAACACCTTTTTAAAAGCCAACAAACAATCCAAAGGCATGGAAAGTTATAGTTATGTAGTAGCTTTATTTGTAAATTACTTTGAAAACACCCCTATTCAATAAAATTTGGTTTATTCTACAAGTTCTGAATTCTCTGGTTTAACAAAAACTGTTGAGTCTGGTTTTTCTTTAGAAACCATTACATCAATAAATTCAACATCATTTCGTTTCTCAGTAATTTTTCCATCAACCACATTATACCATTGAATAGTTTTTGGTAACAACAATCCGTTAACATGTTGCCATTCGTTATACTTTATATAATGAAAATCTTTACTTTTTTCTTTTGAGAAATACGTCACTGTATATCCTAACCAAGTCATTTGAAAGGTTTCAGGATCATAATACATAATATATTCATCATCAGAAGACTCTCCTACTCCACTTTCATAAGATATTTTAATCCCTGGGTATTGTTTGCCATCAAATTCCAAAGCTGTAACGTTTTCATAATGAATGCCATTATCAGCCAACACAAAAGGCATCGCATAAAAATAAAACATAAGATTATAATAAAACTTCGGATTGCCCTTATAAGCTATTGTATCCTTATTAAGTAACCAAACGGCTTTTCCGTCAAAACCAATGCTGTGATTTGGCATCTCAATACGTGATTTTCTATTTTTTAAATTAACCGTGGTTATTTCATTACCATCAGGTTTTGGCATTGTAAAGGAGAGTGATTTCATATCATTCCAAACATCTAGACCTCCATGGGTTTTAAATACTTTGGAAATAGTTTCAGGATACTTTTTAGTTTCAACTATTGTTGGTTGAATATCTTCGTTTTCTATTTTTTTTGATTGCTTACAAGATATTGCTGAAATAATCAGAATTGAAAAAAGTATATGTTTCATGTGATTCAAATATTAGTTAGAGCTTTTTTTGTCGATAGTCAAAACAACACATTACAAAAAAGCTTTGGATTTAATTAAATCCAAAGCTTTAATAATTATCATATTCAACTTTATTTATTTTTTAATCAGTTTTTTTATCACTTCATAATCGTCTTCAATGATTTTTAAAAAATACAATCCACTTTTTAAATTAGACACATCGAGATTAACAGAGTTTTTTTGCAACTTTCTGGTTTTGTTAAGAATCAATTTTCCTTGAATATCATAGATGCGAACATTAATGACATCACTTAAGCTTTTATTGAATTTTAGCTCTACAGTGTTTTTTGTTGGGTTTGGAAAAACTGTAAAGTCAACATTATTTAACTTCTTATTTGAGAGGGTTTCAACAAATTCTGTTTCAAACGTATTGGTTACCACTGCTGGATTAAAATCAAAATAAATCTCAGCAGTATTAGGTATAATGTCACCAACTTTATACCCTGCTAAAGGTTTTATTTTATAATATACATAACCATGACTATTAGGTTCGTCATCACTTTCACTTGGCAAATTAATGCTATCAAATTTCCAATTAAGTTGATTATTGGTTCTAGTAAACACGTAATCATGGCTTGCACTGAGCATTTGAATGGTTGATTTATCTAATTTTGAATCTACAGTATTATCAATAGAAACATTTATAGCGTCAGCAGTTCCAACATTTTGAAACCTTATGGTGTAATATAAATAATCACTAGATGAAAAATCATCATAAAAAATTTCTGAACCATGAGATTCTGCAATATCGTTTGGGTCGTAGGAACCTACTACTGTTTCGATTAACGTAGATGTATTGTTTGATATATCTAAATCATCAACCGAATAAATTACTGTACTTGTTAACAAATCTCCTAAATTCACGGAAACAGGCGCATTCATATTTACCACAACATGTTCTGCCTTGTTTGGTTGTAAATTATTGAAATTTAAAATAAATCCCGTTGGAGTATTGGTGATTGAATTTCCTGAATCTAAAAAAATTACATTTTTAAACGTTATCAAATCATCTTTAATAAATTCGACAGAACCAGAAGTTACCGTTTCAATCCCTAAATTGCGAATTATCAAATTTGTGGCATAATCAAATCCAGGGCGTGGTGGATTAACTTGAGTTAAGTAAACTGCAACATCGCTACATTCCTTAATTTTAGTAACTGGAAAAACATAGTTA
Organism: Gaetbulibacter sp. M235; assembly: GCF_043876835.1. Lineage (NCBI taxonomy): Bacteria > Pseudomonadati > Bacteroidota > Flavobacteriia > Flavobacteriales > Flavobacteriaceae > Gaetbulibacter > Gaetbulibacter sp. M235. The sequence goes on along the minus strand of NZ_JBAWJZ010000002.1, from coordinate 327,383 downwards.
ACCCTACTTCCATTAGCAACACTTACATTCTCGTATAAATAAGTTGTTAAATTATAACAATCATGGAATTCATCATATATACTGTATCCAATATCATATGTATCTGTTTCTACATTACTTATAATATTAAAAATTCCAGTTGAAGAATATAAAACATGTTTAATCCCATCATTATTTTTTTCATAAGTAAGGGTTCCACTTAAAAAATTGATTTCATCATTATCAAAAGTAGTATCACTATTAGCATCATAAAAAGCATTGATTTCTATAACGCCTGCTTGAGAGCAATCTCTTACTAATAGATCTAAAGTGGTAATTGTTGAACAACCTGTTAAAAGATTTTCAACTCTTACATATATTGTTTGTGGAGTAGCAAAATTGGTAAAATATGTTGGCAATGTATTTGTATTAACTTCAGCATCAGCTTGTGTTAAATGATATGATATTGAAACATCTGTTTGCTCTCCAATAATTTCTGCATCTTTAGAACTCAAATCGAAGGTTTCTATTCCATCTTCATTGTCATCACAAATCTCATAAGCATCAAGTAGACTCACAACTGGTGGAGTAAAAACTAAAAAACTAAAAGATGTTATTGCATAGCTTCCTTTGGTGTTTTCATCAACCCTAGCGAAAATGGTTTGTGAATTCGACACATTATAAATGGTAGGTAATGGATTTGTTTTGGTCTCCGCATCGGATTGGTTTAAATAATAGGACACCGTAAAATTATCCGAGTTCTGATTTCCTAAGATTTCAGCATTTTTACTCTCTAAATCAAATGTATAAATAGCATCAAAGTCATCATCACAGATATTAACACCAACCGGTGTATTAGCTTCAGCAAATAAAACTCTTAAATAAAAATATGAGGTTACTTCAACATAGCCAGTGTTTTTATGCTCTACTCGTGCATAAATATAATCTGCATTAGTCTTATTCACAAAACTAGAAGGATTAGAAATAGCATTAATACCATTAACAGCATCTTGTTGTAACTCATGATAAGTAATAACATAATTACTTTCATCATTTGTTCCACAAAATAAATTCACAGAGGTTAAGTCGAAAACAGCTATCCCGTCAGAATCATTATCATAAACATCTAAACTTGGTATATCTGTTACCAGCCTTTTAACCTCTATAGGATCTTCATTCGTCAAATATTCATAAGTTCCCCCAGAATTGATTGCATTTGCTCTAAAATAAATAATTTGTGGACTAGATATATTGGTATAAACTTCAGGATTAGCTATTGGATTTGTTTCGTTATCTCTATCTTCTTGTGTTAAGTAAAAAACTAAAGATTCATAATCTTCTGGAACTTCTCCTTGTGGTGGACATAAAGAATAAAACCCAAATAAATCAACTAAATTAAAAACCGAAAAACCATCATCATTATCATCACATGCATAAGCTGGTGTATATCCACAAGGTGGAGGTAGTCCTTGAATTTGGGCAAACGCTGAAATTGATAAAAAAATGAATAGAACGAAAAGTAATAGATGTTTCATAATTGTAGTAAATTTGCAAATCAAACATAGTAAATAATTGGCTACAAAATCAATATCTAGCATACAAAACCAATTTATTCGACAATTGGTTCAATTAAAAGACAAGTCTCGTGAACGAAAAAAAACAGGTTTATTTTTAATTGAAGGTGAGCGTGAAATTTCGCTTGCCATTAAAGGAAAGTACAATATTGAAACCGTTTTATTTTGTCTTGATTTTATTTCTGAAAAACAAATCAGTGAGTTTTCAAATCAACAAATTGACTTCATTGGAATTTCAAAAGAAGTCTACGAAAAACTTGCTTACAGAGATACTACTGAAGGTATTCTTGCTGTTGCCAAAAGTAAAAATCATTTGATTTCTGATTTAAAATTCAAAACAAAAAGTCCATTGATTTTAGTAGCCGAAGCACCAGAAAAACCTGGTAATATTGGAGCACTTTTAAGAACTGCCGATGCTGCCAATGTAGATGCTGTAATTATTGCTAATCCAAAAACCGATTTATACAACCCAAATATCATTCGCTCTAGTGTAGGTTGCGTGTTTACCAATCAAGTGGCAACAGGAAACACTTCAGAAATAATTGAGTTTTTAAAAACTAAAAACATCCGTATTTTTTGTGCGGCTTTACAAGCGTCAGTAGCATATCATACCCAAGATTTCACAAAATCTACTGCAATTGTTGTTGGCACAGAAGCAACTGGATTGAGTGATGACTGGCTAAAAGAATCCAATCAAAACATTATTATTCCAATGCAAGGAGAAATAGACTCTATGAATGTATCTGTTGCTGCTGGAATTCTTATTTTTGAGGCCAAAAGACAACGTAATTTTAAATAATTCGTCATTACGAGAAAAGTATAACCGAAGTAATCTCATAAATTGAAATTATAATAAAAATAGATTGCCACGACTTTTTTAAAAAAGTCTCGCAATGACAAAAAATATAAAATATGACTCCAAATATTCTTTTCTACATTATTATAGCAATTATTATCATAAATTTTGTAGTTGATAAGGTTTTAGACGCTTTAAACGCTAAACATTATAATGATAAACTTCCACAAGATTTAAAAGATGTTTATGATGAAGCTGAATACAAAAAATCACAAAACTATAAAGCTACAAATTACAAATTCGGACTTTTAACCTCTACTTTTTCAATAGTATTGACTTTAGGTTTTTTGTTTTTTGATGGTTTTGAGTTTGTAGATAACATTGCTAGAAGTTATACAGAAAACACCATACTTATCGCTTTAATTTTCTTCGGAATTATAATGATTGGAAGTGATATTTTAACCACTCCTTTCTCTTACTACAGCACGTTTGTTATTGAAGAAAAATTTGGTTTTAACAAAACAACTAAAAAAACCTTTTTTCTAGATAAGCTAAAAGGCTGGCTCATGATGGCCATTGTTGGTGGTGGTATTTTAGCGCTTATTATCTGGTTTTATCAGCTTACAAAAACTCAATTTTGGTTGTATGCTTGGGCTTTAGTAGCTGTTTTCATTTTGTTTATGAATATGTTTTACGCAAAACTTATTGTACCAATATTTAACAAACAAACACCTCTAGAAACTGGAAATTTAAGGGACAAAATTTCTGAGTATGCACAAACAGTTGGTTTTAAACTAGACAAAATTTTCGTGATTGATGGATCAAAACGAAGCACCAAAGCCAATGCTTATTTTTCTGGTTTTGGAAGCGAAAAACGTGTCACCCTTTATGACACTTTAATTAATGATTTAGATGACGACGAAATTGTTGCGGTTTTAGCACATGAAGTTGGGCATTACAAAAAAAAGCATATCATTTTTAACCTCTTCACTTCCATAATGTTAACTGGAATCATGCTTTATGTATTATCGCTTTTTATATCCAACCCTATATTATCAAATGCTTTAGGTGTTGAAACACCAAGTTTTCACATTGGTTTAATAGCATTTGGATTGTTTTACTCACCTATTTCTGAAATTACTGGGTTAATCATGAATTTATTCTCCAGAAAATTTGAGTATCAAGCTGATGATTATGCTAAAAACACTTATAAAGCAGAACCATTAATTACATCTCTAAAAAAATTATCAAAAAATAGTTTGAGTAATTTAACACCACATCCTGCGTATGTATTTATGCATTATTCGCATCCAACGTTATTAGAACGGATTACTAATTTGAGAAAGTAAGTTTCTCTGGTTAGTCATTACTAGAAATGAGGTATGAATGACGAAGTAATCTTAAGAAATATAACTGATTTTAAAAGATTGCCACAGTCGTTCCTCCTTCGCAATGATGATTGCTGGCAGATGCGTTAACGATTGCAGCGGCATCCTTTTTCATGTTGGCTCAAATGAATTTTTTGAGTAAATTTTTATCAAGAACATAAAAAAGATATAGCGAAAAGCGTGTTAAAACGCCCAAAATCAAAGATTTACCATAATAATAGGTAATCAGAAATAAAACACTATCTTTGCCGCTTGAAATCCAGAGATGGATTTAAATTCCTCAGAGTGAGGATGTGTTACTAGAAGGTTAGTGTTAAGTATGTCGATTCGCTTCTTATGTAACACCACATAATAAAATCGAATACTTACATAAGAATGAACACATTCCAAGAACTGGGTCTAAATGAAGACCTATTACGCGCTATTACTGATTTAGGTTTTGAAACCCCTAGTGATGTACAACAAAAAGCCATTCCAATTTTAGTTGAAAAAGAAATTGATTTGGTTGCCTTAGCTCAAACCGGAACAGGAAAAACTGCTGCTTTTGGTTTTCCAATGCTACAAAAAATAAATGTAGATAGCAGAACTACCCAAGGCCTTATTTTATCGCCAACTCGCGAACTTTGTCTGCAAATCACTAATGAAATAAAGCTTTATGGCAAATACTGTAAAGGATTAAATGTAGTTGCTATTTATGGTGGATCTAGTATTACAGATCAAGCAAGAGACGTTCAAAAAGGAGCACAAATTATTGTGGCTACCCCTGGACGTATGAAAGATATGATAAGCAGAAGATTGGTTGATATTTCTAAAATAGAATATGCTGTTTTAGATGAAGCCGATGAAATGCTTAACATGGGATTTTATGAAGATATCACTGATATTTTATCCCATACGCCTGTCGATAAAAACACTTGGCTATTCTCGGCCACAATGCCACAGGAAGTTTCAACCATTGCAAAAAAATTCATGCATAATCCAGTTGAGATTACTGTTGGAAATAAAAATGAAAGCACCAATCAAGTAACTCATGAGTATTACTTGATAAACTCAAGAGATAGATATGATGCTTTAAAGCGTTTATCTGATGCCAATCCAGATATTTTCTCGGTAGTTTTTTGTAGAACCAAACGTGACACTCAAAAAGTTGCTGAACAACTTATCGAAGATGGGTATAGTGCTGCTGCATTACACGGTGATTTAAGTCAGAATCAACGTGATTTGGTAATGAAATCTTTCAGAAACAAGCAAATTGAAATGTTAGTTGCTACTGATGTTGCTGCTCGTGGAATTGATGTAGATGATATTACACACGTTATTAACTATCAACTTCCTGATGAAATTGAAACCTATACTCACAGAAGTGGACGTACAGGTAGAGCCGGAAAAACCGGTGTTTCTATGGTTTTGGTTTCAAAAAGTGAGGTTAGAAAAATAAAAAGTATTGAGCGTATCATTAAAAAAGACTTTGTTAAAAAAGAAATTCCTGATGGTATGGAAATCTGCGAAGTGCAATTAATGTCACTTGCTAACAAAATACACAATACAGAAATCAATCATGAAATTGATAAATACTTAACCAGTATTAATGAATTATTTGCAGAATCGACTAAAGAAGATTTGATTAAAAAATTCTTCTCAGTTGAATTTACACGTTTTTATAACTATTATAAAAAATCTAAAAATTTAAATATAGAAGGCTCTCCTTCCGATGAAAGAGAATTTTCAAAAGAATCGGATTCTACTCGATATTTTATTAATGTTGGAAGTAAAGATGGCTATGATTGGATGAGTTTAAAAGATTTCTTAAAAGACGTTTTAGAACTTGGTAGAGATGATGTTTTTAAAGTTGAAGTAAAAGACAGCTTTTCTTTCTTTAATACTGAAAAAGAATTAAAAGAAAAAGTGTTGGCCTTTTTCACCGATTATAAGCATGAAGGACGTTTTGTTAACGTAGAAGTTTCTGAAAACAGAGGTGGCGATAGAAATAGAAGCAGAAGCCGTGGACCAAAACGTGATGATAGAAAAGGCGGAGATAAAAGAGGAAGCGATAGACGTTCAGGTTCTAGAAGTGACTTTAGCAACAGAAGTGAAAGAAGAAGTCCTTCTGGTGAGTCTTCAAACCGTGGAGAAAGAAGAAGTCCTTCAACTGAATCTGGAAACCGAAGTGAAAGACGACGTCCAGAAAGCGGTTCGAAACCTAGACGTTCTGGTAGTTCAGACTCAAAGTCAGGAGCTCCAAACTTTGAAAGAGCAAGACGTTCTAGAAGATAATTTAAAACCTCTTTGATTTTGTCAAAGAGGTTTGTTAATTTTAAGTCAAAAATATTGCAATGGTATAAAACTTGGTACTTTGTTTACTATTTTTACACCTAATTAAATTTTGAATGAAAAAGCACCTAATCCTCTTTACATGTGTACTTATAACTGCATTTTGTTTTTCTCAAGAAACAGCTACGGTAAAAGGAGTAGTAATAAACAGTGCTGATGATTCTCCTCTTGAAAGCGTTAACATTGTTAATTTAAATCAGGTTGTTGGTACATCAACCAATGCGAAAGGTGAATTCGAGATTAAGGCAAAAGCCAATGATACTTTGCATTTTTCATATTTAGGTTTTAAGTCTATTAAAGTTAGGGTTACCAATGACTGGATTAAGTTTGGCAGCTCAAAAATTGAATTAACCGAAGTCGCTTTGGCCTTAGAAGAAATTGTAATAAATCAATTGAAACTTACTGGTTATTTGGAGGTTGATATTAAGCAAGTACCAATAAACAATAATTACCGCTATAGTATTTCTGGCTTACCAAGTACAGGGTATGAAGCCAGTTCTCCATCAGCAATTACAAGGGTTTTAGGTTCTATTTTCAATCCGGCAGATTTCTTAAATAGAATGTTTGGTAAAAAACCTAATGAAATGCGAAAACTTAAGAAAATGAAGCAGGATGATGAAATTAGAAACATTCTAGCTTCAAGGTTTGACAGAGAGATGTTAACCGCTTTACTACAAGTTGATAGAGTTGATTTAGATGAAATTGTAAGTCAGTGTAACTACTCAAAAGGGTTTATTCAAACGGCTAATGATTTACAAATATTAGATGCCATTAGTGAGTGTTATGAGGAGTATAAATTGTTAAGCAGAGGTAGAACCAACAGATTATAGTTTTAAATTATTCTTTTTCCAACAACGCTTTCAAACTTTTTAAACCCTCTTCAAAATCTTTTCCTACAACTTTATCCATATTATAAAAAAGCATAAATAGGTTTGATGGAAACTTATTATAACCAGAAAAAATCCAGGAAACTTTAGTTTGCATAAGCCCAAAATCTTCAACTTTAATTATGGCTTTAGAAATTGATTTCCATGGCTTTTCGAAACGCAGCTCTGTCTCAACCACATCATTTTCATTAATAAATGTTATTTCCTGTTCTCCTTTTCCAACCTCATCATTTCCTTCCCATTTAGCTATAAAACCAACTTCTCCGTCAACTCCAAAAAACTCTTGCTTCATGTTTAAATCTTTCTTTTTCCATGGAGACCAATAGTCTTGATTTTTAATAAATTTTAAGAAACGAAAAACTCCAATATAGGGCCTATCAATAATTATGCTTCTCTTAATTACATACTCCTTAGGAGCAATAATAGCTATAATTACAATTACACTTATAATTAGTAAACTAAGTGCAAAAAACATCATAAAAAGTAAAGTTTGGTTGGTTACATAAAGTTAATAAAATAAATAAATAAAACATGTATTATTCATTTTATAAATTGAGTGAGTAGATGACTTTAAAAGCCAAGAGTACTATTTTAACTTTATTTAAACCATTTTTAAACAATACATAAACGGAAAGCACTATCTAATTTATTATTTTTAAAGCATGAAACATATAGTTATACTTACTGGAGCAGGTATGAGTGCTGAGAGCGGACTAAAAACTTTTAGAGATGCCAATGGTTTATGGGAAGGACATAACGTTACTGAAGTTGCTACTCCAGAAGGTTTTCATGCAAATCCAGAATTAGTATTAGAATTTTATAATCAAAGACGAAGACAGCTACAACAAGTAGAACCAAATTTTGCTCATTATGGCATAGCGCAACTTGAAAAAGATTATACAGTTTCTGTAATCACACAAAATATTGATGATTTACACGAAAGAGCTGGTAGCAAAAATGTTATTCACTTACATGGTGAATTACTTAAAGTAAGAAGTACTTTTGACATTACTGATATACAAGAATGGAAAAAAGATTTACTCCTAGGAGATATTTGCAAAAAAGGTTATCAATTAAGACCACATATTGTATGGTTTGGTGAAGCTGTACCAATGATTGAAAAAGCCATAGATATTTGCATGACAGCAGAAATTTTAGTTATTATTGGAACTTCCATGCAAGTATATCCAGCTGCTAGTTTAATACATTATGTGCCTCATGGAACACCAATTTATTTTATTGATCCAAAACCTACTTTAGAAAGCAAACAAAACCTAACGGTTATAGCAGAAAACGCTACTGTTGGTATAAAACAATTTATTGAACTTATAAAAATTCTATGATGCGTTTTTAAATCCTTTTGGAAAAGGTCTGTAGCTGTAATAATGCAACACTTCTTCAATAGCTATTTTTAATGCTTCATTAATTGGTAAAATGGTATTACCTAGGCGAAAATCAATCTGATTAAGTTTCATATAATAATCTGTAAAAACAGGAACGTAAAGTCCTTTATTTATGACTTCATCAGTATTTTTTACAATAATACTTTGATCTTCTTTAATAATTTTGCAGGTAGCCAACCTTAATTGCCCATATTTATCCTTATTGGCAGCATACCCAAATAACCTGCAAATTAGCCCACGATATTTATAATTTCCACAACTTCCATTATGACTGTCCAATAAGGAAAGTGGTTGATATATATAGCAAATTGAATTAGATGTATTATTTAATTCATCAAGCGTTTTTTGAGCTAGTCCATTTAAAAAAAGATGAAAAGCCCAGGGAAAAAATTCCAAAGGAGATGCTTCAATATCTGGTTTTGTACAACATTTTCCACAACCAGAAATGCAGTGCAAATTGGTTTTAATTTGAAATTTAGAAATTTCGCTATCAAGACAATCAAACAAATGTTCAACACGTCTTACTTTAGACTGTATGGACACTAATTATCTAAAGAAAGTAATAAAAAAAAGAGGTTTCATATCACGCAAAATTTTATTCAAATGTAATACAATAAAATATATAATTTCTAAACGCAGATTATTTTTTTAAATCAATCTGTTTTAAATTTTCAATCCTATTTCTAATTAAAAAATCATCAATAGTTTCAAAATGTTCAATAACACGTTGATCTTTAAACTCAAATACTTTTTGTGATAATCCCTGAAGGAAATCCCTATCATGAGACACTAAAATCAAAGTTCCATCAAAAGACAAAAGTGCTTCTTTTAATACATCTTTTGATTTTAAATCAAGGTGATTTGTAGGTTCATCCAGAATCAATAAGTTAACAGGCTCTAAAAGCAGTTTAACCATAGCTAATCTGGTTTTTTCTCCACCGGAAAGCACACTTACTTTTTTATCAATATCATCGCCTTTAAACATAAATCGCCCTAAAATATTCTTTATTTGTGTACGGATATCTCCTTCAGCCACTTCATCTACCGTTTGAAAAATAGTTAAGTTTTCATCCAATAAAGATGCCTGATTTTGAGCAAAATAACCCACTTTCACATTGTGACCTAAATGACAGGTGCCTTCCACATAAATTTCACCCATAATAGCTTTAATCATGGTTGATTTCCCCTCACCGTTTCTACCAACAAAAGACACTTTTTCTCCACGAGAAATTGACATATTTGCATGCTTAAACACCACATGTCCATCATAAGATTTTGACAAATCTTTCACAGTTACTGGGTAATCGCCAGAGCGTTGTGCAGGTGGAAAACGCAATTTTAAAGCAGACGTGTCAATTTCATCAATTTCAATAATCTCAAGCTTTTCAAGCATACGCTCACGTGAATTAACCTGATTAGTTTTAGAATACGTGCCCTTAAATCGTTCAATAAAAGCCATGTTATCTGCAATAAATTTTTGCTGTTCGTTAAATGCTTTTATTTGATGTAAACGTCTGTCTTCACGCAATTGCAAATAATGTGAGTAATTGGCTTTATAATCATAAATACGTCCCATGGTTACCTCTATGGTTCGGTTTGTTATGTTATCAATAAAAGCTTTATCGTGAGAAATAACCATAACAGCTTTTGCCTTATTAATTAAAAAATCTTCAAGCCAAATAACCGATTCTATATCAATATGATTGGTAGGCTCATCCAATAAAATTAAATCTGGTTTTTGTAATAAAATTTTAACTAACTCGATACGCATTCGGTAACCTCCACTAAATTCGCTTGTAAGTCTGTTAAAATCTTCTCGCTTAAAACCTAAACCTCGTAATGCTTTCTCTACTTCAGCATCATAATTTATATCTTCAAGTGCATAGTATTTTTCACCTAAATCAGAAACTTTTTCAATAATAGACATATAAGAGTCAGATTCATAGTCTGTTCTGGTTTCTAGCTCTTTATTGAGACGCTCCATTTCATCTCTCATCTCAAAAATATGATTAAAAGCTTTGGAAGCTTCTTCAAATACCGTACAATTATCTTCAGTTAATAAATGCTGTGGTAAATAAGCTATAATGTTGTCTTTAGGAAAACGAATATTACCACGAGTAGGTTTTTGCTCGCCAGCAATTATTTTCATCATAGTAGATTTTCCTGCTCCATTTTTACCCATTAGAGCAATTTTATCATTCTCATTAATGGCAAATGACACATCACTAAAAAGTATTTGCCCTCCAAATTCTACTGCTAAAGCATCAACTGAAATCATAATATTTTTTTTAAAGGCGCAAAGCTAAGAAAAAGCAGATTAGTAAAAAGAAAAAATACATTTATAAAAACTATTCACTTTCAATACATTAAAAGTAGTATCTTCGCGCCTTGTTAAAAAAACCACCCTATGAAACGAATTAACGAATACAAGAAATTATTTAATGTTGAAAAGGAAATTGATCTTAAACAGTTAAAGACTTCGTATAGAAATTTGGTAAAAGAATGGCATCCTGATAAGTTTCAAAAAGGTGATGATTTAGCAATTGAAGCTGAATTGAAAAGTAGACAAATCATAGATGGATATCATTTTTTGGTGGGCATTGCTCCTGAAACCATAAATGCAAATTTAGATGCTTTCAACGAGACAATTTCAAGTCCTATTATAGATTGGCAACACAAAGGAATGGTTTTAGAAGTAACCTTTTTAAACGGTGATACTTATGAGTTTTTTGGGGTAAACAAAGCTTTATTCATCAAGTTTTGTCAGGCCGATAAACTAACTCGTTTTGCAAAACGCAATATTTTCAACACATACACTTACAGAAAAATTAAAAAAAGTGAAGTAGAAGCTTAATTTTATTTAGTTACAAAAACTAAGCAACCTTTTCTGTTTTTTTCATCTATTGATTATAAAAACCACATCAATTATGAAAATTAAACTGTTTGCTTTTACCGCGATCGCTTCAATCTTATTTATTGTATTTAGTTGTGATACTAATGATTCTTCAAACTCTAAAAACATTAAAGAATATAAAGCGAGTTTAGAAAATTGGAATTATTTAAAATTAATTAGCGGAGCATCATACAGATATGAAATTAGCACAGGATCTGTTTTTGGTTTTGGAAGCAAGACCCAAATAACAGTTGAAAATGACATAGTTGTTTCAAGAACTCACGAATCATATTCAATATATGATAATGACAACAATTACTTAGGTTATGACAACAGATTGATTCTAAATTCTTATACGGAAGATATAGAAAACCTTGGAGCTAATCCTGAAGGCGCTTTACCTCTCACAATTGACCAATTATACGATACATGCTTCAGTGATTATTTATCTGTAGATACAGATTCAAACACCATAACATTTAATGTAGACGATTTTAATATTATTAAAAACTGTTATTACATCCCTAATGGCTGTCAAGATGATTGCACTTTTGGAATAACAATAACAAATTTTGAATGGTTAGGCACTAGTAACTAATCAGCTTTAACCCTAACTAGATCCAAATCTTGAAAATCAAAACTGAAATCAATATTTGGTGAAATTCCTTTCATTTTAATACTTTGTGCAAGTCCATTTTCATCTAACGAAAACATGGCAAAGGCATCACAATTCATGTCTTGATATTCCCATTTAATAGCAAATGTATTAGCGTTGTAAAAATACATGGCTCCATTTAGCTTAGGAGAATGCTGTGATTTTATCCATAGCTGATTTCCTTTTTTAAAAACCTCCATTTCACCAAACCAAACATCTTTATAGGTTCCAATAAATTTGGTTTCATCAACTTTCATATTCTTATTAGTTTCAACAGTTTCCCATACTTTTTTACTTACTTCATCACCCCTTTCTACTCTGTCCTTTAAGTTTTTAGCCAACTTATCTGTCCATTTAAAATCATCCAATCCTAAGTAACTATCCTCTATAGCTGCGGACACTGCATAAAATAATCCGCCTCCACCGGGTTCTGTATTTGTTAAAACCACAATACCTAAATTGAGATCTGGAATTAACAAGGTTTTACTTAGCATACCAGGTAGTCCGCCTGTATGTGATACTTCCATATTCCCTTTCTTATCAGTTAAAAACCATCCTAATCCATATCCGGCAAAATGAGAATTATACCTTGGATTTCTACTGGCATCCATAGTTGTGTGGATTTTCCACATCTCACGTTGGCTTTGTTCTGTAAACAATTGGTTCTCTAAATTTTCTCCATATTTACCTTTGTTTAATTGAAGAAGCATCCAATTGCAAATATCATCCACGTTAGAATATATGCCACCAGCGGCGCCATTAATCATTTCTTTAAAATCTGGTAAAACTTTAAGAGTTCCAGAATCTCCATTGTGTGGAGAAGCCAGATTATCTTTGTTTAACATATTATCTAATGCTGCATAGGAATTATCCATTTTTAATGGCTCAAAAATTCTTTTTTTTATAAATTCTTCCCAAGTCATTCCGCTCTTTCTCGCTATCAATTCTCCTGCTACCAAATACAGTAAATTATCGTAATCCCATTTGGTTCTGAACGCAGAAACTGGTTTAAAATACTGAAAACTTGATAGCAAATGATCTATTGTGAAATCGGATCCATCTGGAAAAAACATTAAATCTCCCATTCCAAGACCTAAACCGCTTCTGTGAGTTAATAAATCTTGAATATTAAAATTCTGTTGTACATAAGGATTGTACATTGTGAATTCAGGAATATGATCTACAACTTTATCTGTCCATTTAATTTTACCTTCTTCAACCAAAATGGCCAATGCAGCCGTTGTAAACGCTTTACTATTTGAAGCTATTGCAAAATTTGTATGCTCATTTACTGGTTCATTAATTTTTGCAGACTTCACCCCAAAACCTTTTTCATAAATTATCTTTCCGTCCTTAACTATTGCTACTGCTGAACCAGCCACTTTAAAGGTTTCCATGGCATTGTTTACCAATGAATCAATTTGCGTACTTGAAAGTTGAGCAAAAAGGGCAACGTTAAAAAATACTATAAAAAGGACACTAGTAAATACTTGTTTTGATTTCATCATGATTAATAAATGTTTTTATGAAATTAACTATATGCTTATTTTAATCTAATTTTTTATTCTTTTCTTCAATCCATTTACTCATGTACTTTGTACTCTGAGCTGTTTGGTGCTGAAGCATTTGACCAGTAAAATTATCTAATCTGTGGACTTGTAAATTATTTAGTATTGAATTTAATTTGAACATAAAATCTGAAATAAAAAGTTGTTTATCATAACGTGCATTCATTATGTTAAATCCGTTTTTTTGCTTTCCGTTCCAAAAAATCTTATCCGTATATAATTCAATAGCTTTATCAGCAAATTTTTGAGCATCATCTTCTATAAACCCATTTGGTTCAAAATTACCAAACATGCCTTCTGCTGCAATAGTAGTCATGACACAAGGTGTTCCATTTAACATGGCGTCAATAAGCTTACCTTTTAATCCGGCACCAAAACGCAAAGGAGCCAAACATACTTTGGCATTTTGCATGACTGAATTTACATCTTCAGCAAAACCTTTTATGATAAATCCTTCGTTTTTGTTATTTAACTGAAGTGTTTTTTCTGAAGCATAAGCACCATAAACATGTATTTCAGCTTGAGGTAATTTTTTTCTTATTAATGGCCAAATTTCTTCTTTCAAAAATAAAATGGCATCATAATTAGGCGCATGCAAAAAATTTCCAATCGTTATGAAATGTTCCCTTTCCTTAAATTTTGGCAATTTTCGCTTGGTATCCATTGAAACCACATCGGTTAAAAATGGCAAATAATACATAAGATGCTCACTTACTTTAAATTGATTTTTTAATATTTCTATTTCTTCTTCAGAAATAATAATACTTAAATCACTTCTGTAAATGCTTGCCAATTCGCGCTTTGAGATGTCGTTAAAAAGATATGACTTATCAAAAAGCGCTTGATCTTTTAAAGCCATTTCTCTACCCTTTCTTAAGCAATGTAAATCTTCGGTATCTAAAATTCTCAGGGCTTTTGGACATTGTTCTTGAACGCGCCATCCAAATTGCTCTTCCATCATAAAACGGTCGAACATTACAATTTCGGGATTCAATGTTTTAATAAATTCATCAAAACTTGAATCGTTTAACAAGATATTTTCTTGGATTATCCCTAAAGAACTTAAATCAAACGCATTATCACTTTTAGCACAAGGACTGGCAAATGTTATTTGGTAATTATACGATTTAAAAACATCAATAAGTTGCATCATTCGGCTACCAGCAGCAGAACTTTTAGGTTCTGGCCACACAAAACCAATAATCAATATTTTTTTTGTTTCCTGAATGATAAATATGTTTTATTTAAAACAACTATGGTGTTTTTGTATAAGAAAAAATTATTCTGGTTTCGGCTCTAAACTATATTTCATCCTAACTTGTTTAGCCCAATCAACAACAGCTTTTATTTGAACATCAGATAATATGGCTTCTTTATGAACTAATGTGTAAGATTCTAAAGGCATTTCACTTTTCTCAACCATTTCAATAAATTCTTCCATTTTATGATCTTTACGCTTTACTGAATTACCTACCCAATTTGAAAAATTAAAATGCTTTTTCCCATCATTCACATGTTCAGCTAACCAATAATTAACTGGTGTAATATTATTATACCAAGGGTATCTTGTTACATCGCTATGGCAATCATAACAACTTTCTTTTAAAATGATTTGAACATCTTCTGGCGGATTTGTTTCATCTAAAAAAGGTTGAATGGAAGCTAAATCTCCTTGATTCTTTTCAGGATGAAAAAATTGAGCAATTACAAGTAGTACTAATAAGAGTAAAAGGATTTTTTTTATTGTTTTCATTTTGGGTAATTTTAGAACTTTAAATTTAGTAAAATTATTTAATGACCTTAGAAGAATTACACAAAGAGTTAAGTTATATAAATGCCTTACGGGAAAATAGGGTGAAATTTGCAAAATTAGTTTTAAATGACTTGAGTTTATTACCAAAGTTAATTGCTATTTTGTTTATGGTAGATGACAAAGTATCGTGCAAAGCTGCTTGGGTTTTTGAATTTGTTTGTGATGAATATATTTATGCCATCATTCCTTATTTAGATGAATTTACCAGCAATATCAATAAAGTCCATTTTGATTCTGCTGTTAGGCCCGTTGCCAAAGTTTGCGAGTTTTTAGCAAAAACATATTATTCGAAACAACCTAATACCATAAAAAAAACGCTTTTACCAAAACATAAAGAACTAATCATTGAAAATTGCTTTGATTGGATGATAAGAGATGAAAAAATAGCAGTAAAAGCCTTTGCAATGAACACGTTATATCTTTTTGGAAAAGATTATAAGTGGATTCATCCTGAACTTGTTCAAATATTAGAACAAGATTTCCAAAATCAAAGCCCAGGATATAAAGCAAGGGCAAAACATATATTAAAAAAGATTAAAGCAAAAAAATAATCAGTTTTAATCTTTACAACTTCATCACTTTATTTAATTCTTCTTCTGAAATAACAAGTAGTTTATTTTTAATTAATCTCGAAGTTAAAGTTTTCCAATTAGCATCTTGATTAAAAATACCCTTTAAAATAGGATGAGCCTTTTCAAATTCCTTATTATTCAACAAATTAATGGCATACCAGTATTTCATTTCCAAATTATCTGGAAACAAATTTTGGGCACTTAAATATAAGGTTTCTGCCTTTTTAGTGTCTCCAGCTTCCATAGCTAAATCTCCTTGATTCATAAAATCATAGGCTTTATGAAGCTTTACCAATCGTTCTAATTCTTCTACCGGATTTGGGTTATCCTCTACTCTTAAATCCATTACAATATCTTCCCAAGAATTTCCCGTAGCTACAGGTTTAACAATTAAAATAGCTGCCGATTGACTTCCTCTAATATCTCCTTTTTCCCCTTGGGCAGCTTTTAAAGTAGCAATAATTCTATCACTAAAATCTCCCGTTGTTGTTTCAAAAGCTTTTGCCATAGCATCCCAAACTGTATTATTAAGCATCATATTGGCTTGAACCGAAAAGTTTTTACCTTGCCTATGTCCTGCTGCTTCAATACAAGAACTACCAGTATGTGTAGCCACTTCTCCTTTGGTATTTAAAAAAGCAACTTGTCTAAACATTTCGCCACTATCATCGGTCAATAAGGCATCTAAAGCCTGTTGTGGAGATAAGCCTTGTTCCATTAAAGCTAAGCCTTTTGGTCCGTAACTAGGGTTTACAAAGGATTGTGTTGCCACCACACCAACACCAGCTTTTCCGTAAGTTACTACACTACCAACACTAAACCAATGTGATTGTACAGCTACAGCAATATTGCCTGTTACAGTATCTCTGGCAACAATAGAATACGTATGAGCCAATGGTTCTGAAGTTTTATAAACTTGAGAAAACAAGGATTGAGACAAGAATACAGCAAAAATGAATTTAAAAAATTTCATGACAACATATTTTATTAACTGATACTAATATAGTTAATTAACGCAACAAAATAATGAATGAAAAAATCGTAAATTGTAATTCGTTATTAGAATTACAAATACCTATCTTTGCCAATTCTTTTAAAAAAGCACAACACATGTCATTATCAGAACTTAATGCCATCTCTCCAATCGATGGAAGATATAGAAATAAAGTTAATGAGTTAGCTCCTTATTTTTCTGAAGAAGCACTTATAAAATACAGAGTTTTAGTTGAAATAGAGTATTTCATTGCGCTTTGCGAAATTCCTTTACCTCAGCTTAAAACGGTTTCAAAAAGTGTTATTAATGATTTAAGAGCCATTTATAAAAGTTTTTCTACTGAAGATGCTTTAGCAATTAAAAAAATTGAAAGCATTACTAATCATGATGTTAAAGCTGTTGAGTATTTTATAAAAGAAAAATTTGATGCATTAGGATTATCAGAATTTAAAGAATTCATTCATTTTGGATTAACGTCTCAAGACATAAACAATACAGCTATTCCTTTAAGTTTAAAGGAAGCCATTGAGAACATTTATATTCCTGAATACACTATTATTCTTAATAAATTAAAAGACTTATCAGCAGATTGGTCAAAAATATCCATGTTGGCAAGAACTCATGGTCAGCCTGCTTCACCAACACGTTTGGGAAAAGAAATTGAAGTTTTTGTAGTACGCTTAGAACAACAATTTTCATCATTAAAAAAAATACCAAATGCAGCAAAATTTGGTGGCGCTACTGGTAATTACAATGCGCATCATGTTGCTTATCCAAATATTGACTGGAAAGCTTTTGGTTCTAAATTTTTAAATGAAACATTAGGTTTACACCATTCATTTCCAACCACTCAAATTGAGCATTATGACCATATGGCTTCTTTATTTGATAATTTAAAACGTATCAATACCATTTTAATTGATTTGAATCGAGATATTTGGACGTATGTTTCTATGGATTATTTTAAACAGCGCATAAAAGCTGGTGAAGTTGGAAGTTCTGCCATGCCGCATAAAGTAAATCCTATTGATTTTGAAAATAGTGAAGGCAATTTAGGAATTGCAAATGCTCTTTTTGAACATTTATCTGGAAAACTCCCTATATCAAGATTACAAAGAGATTTAACGGATAGCACTGTTTTACGTAATATTGGAGTTCCTTTCGGACATACCTTAATTGGTTTTAAATCTACTTTAAAAGGATTAAGTAAATTATTATTGAACGAAGCGAAGTTTGCTGAAGATCTAGAGAATAACTGGGCAGTAGTTGCTGAAGCGATTCAAACTATATTAAGACGTGAAGGTTACCCAAATCCTTATGAAGCATTGAAAGGATTAACAAGAACTAATGAAAGAATAAATCAAACATCTATTTCAAATTTTATTAATACTTTAGATGTTAGCGATACAATAAAAGAGGAATTAAACCGTATTACGCCTAGAAATTATACTGGAATTTAATTATGCTATCAGACAAGCAGTCTTTAATACTTTGCGGAATAATGGGTATTGGTATTTTTGTATCAGGAGTCCTGGAAATTTTAGATAATTTTATTACCAAAACCATCCTTACACTTCTCTTTCTAGTTATTTTAACTAATTTAATTATTACTATTTCAAGAAAGAAAGAAAAAGAATAGAAGAAACTTTATAAAAACAAAAAGGCTTGCAAAATTGCAAGCCTTTTTGTTTTATTTATATAATCTACTGCTTAAAGAAATCCATGATGCCTCCAAGTTGTGACGAATCGATATCTGAATTTTTCATAGCATCGGCTAAAGTCATCATTTTTTCTGGACTCATGTTATCTCCAATTACTCGAACAATTCCAAAACCCATGTCTTTTGAACTGGCAAATACAATAAATTCATCTGCGTTTTCATCATCGCCCAAATATTTTACAGTCACTTTTGCCTTTCTATCATTAAATTCTATTAAATCATTGTATTTTTTATCTTTTAGAATAGTCTTTACTTTAGCCAATTCAGCATTAAAATCAGCTTCTTTAGATTTATCAAGTCTATACCCTAAAAAGTTTAGTCTTTTAACCGAATTATAGGCTTCCTTTTGTACATCTGTAAATTTAGACTCATCTAATTTCACTATAGAAACTGGTAAGTCAATTGAAGTGAAATTTGTTGATTCTTGATTATCAACAAAATAACGCTGTAATGAAACACCATCATTACAGCCCACTAAAAGTAGAGCTGTAACAAAGGTGATTAATATATAATTGATTGTTCGTTGCATGATTGATTAGTTTTTTGTTACTGTTTTTTCTCTAAATGTTGTCCACCAGGGATATTCATTTTTTCAGTAAGTTTTGAAATTTCGTTTAAGTCAATGTCTCCTGTTAAAGATACTACAACTGTTTCAAACTTTCTTTGTTCGCCATTAACATTTACCGTTTTTCCTCCCATTGCTTTATCAATACCATTTACAAATATTAATAGTTCTTTAACATGATCTGAATCTTTTCCTTCTTTTACATAAAATTTCACTTCTGTTCCTTCGTCTTTTACTTGCATTAATTCTTCTAATGAACTTGAACGAGATTTTACCCATTTTGTTAAATCGGCCGAAATAGTTTTATCACCTGTTACTAAAGTTTTAAAACTTGTTATACTGTTAACCATATCCATAAATGCTTTTGCTTCTGGGTCTTCAACATTGATTCCCATTTTAGCAATCATTTGAAACATTTTTGGTTTAATAGATACATAGGTTACATCTGTGCTTTCACTATATTTCTCAAAAACATCTTGTGCCATTGATATAGCTGGCGTTAGCATGATTGCCATTACGAATATTACTAATCTTTTTTTCATTGTATTTGCGTTTGTGTTATTAAAAGTTTTCATTGTGCTGTTAATTATTAGGTTTGAATATTATGTTTCTTGTGTTTTCAATTTCATTAAGGTAACCAAGTGTTGCGGTTCCTTTATTCATTTCATTAAGATATCCTACAGTAGAAGTACCTTTATTGAACTGAGTTGAGATCATAGCTAACGATTTTACTACTTCGTTATATGCTAATTGCGGGTCATCATACGTTCCTAAATCATCCTTTGTTGTGTTTGATTTGAAATAAAACCCTATCATAAGAACTGCTACTGCTGCGACCGAAATCCATTTGTAATTAAAAATACGTTTAGTTTTTAATGGAATGTCTTTAGTAAATTGTTCTTTTTGATTTACTGAAAAGTAAGCAAACATAGGTTTGTACATTTCTAAATGTGGCTCTACAGTCTCCTGAGAAAAATAGTTTTTTAACTGTTGCTCTTCCTTTAGAGAGGTTTCTCCGTTTTCGTACTTTTCAAGTAACTTTTCTATATTATTTAATACCATAACTGTGTGTATTAGTTAATCTTTCTCTTATTGTTTTTCTTGCTCTTGATAGAGCTACTCTTACTGCTGTATTGTTCATATCCAGCATTTTACATATTTCTTCTAGTTCATATTGTTCTATGTCTCTCAATTGAATAACCATTTTTTGTTGTTCTGGCAATTCTTCCATAATCCTTCCTACCCAATCTAAACTATCTTTAAATTCAACCTCCTTTTGTAACGATATGCTATTGTCTTGATAATTGCTATGCACAATTTTTAAATTTTGTGACTGCTTTGATTTTAGCTTATCTAAACAAAAATTCTTTGTCATTGTCATAGAAAATGCTTCAACATTTTTGTACTCTTCAAACTTTGACTGGTTATTCCAAAGTTTTATCAGAACTTCTTGTGTAGCATCTTCAGCTTCTTCTGTAGAGACTAACAATCGTTTTGCTAAACGAAACACTTTATCTTTAAAAGGCATGACAACATTTAAAAATTCTGTCTGCGTCATTTTGTTTATAATTTGGTTTGGTTAGTTTAAAATGCTTTATTAAGACGTTTAAAATTACGACGAACAACTTTCAAATTTGTTACAAATTATTTTTATAATAAAATAATGTCAGTATTTTTACCGTTAGTCAAATTAATCATAATGTTATGAAATCAGAAAAATTGCCCATAAAATTACTAGTATCAATATTTTTCATTTCGATTATATTCAATTGTAGTAAAAAAGATGACATTGTTGTTGAAGAGCCTCAACCCATTGTATTAAACAATGAGATTAATGATTTCATCTGGAAAGGATTAAATGAAATATATTTGTGGCAAGGTGATGTTCCTAATTTAGCCGATGACAAATTTACAACTCAGGATGACTATTATACGTTTTTAAATGAATATAATACTCCTGAAAATTTATTTGATGGATTGTTATATCAAAAAGATGTAGTAGACAGATTTAGCTTTTTGGTAGATGATTATGTTGAACTAGAAAACTCATTAAATGGAAACTCTAATTCTAATGGATTAGATTTTGGTTTAGTTAGATTATCTGGGTCTGATGATGTTTTTGGATATGTAAGGTATGTAGCCAATGATTCAGACGCTGCTAACAAAGACATTCATAGAGGCGATTTTTTTCTAACTGTCGATTCACAACAGCTTACTATAAATAATTATTCAGATTTATTATTTGGTAATAATAATGATTACACATTGGGAATGGCTACTATTACTAATAATAGTATAGCTCCAAACGGAAAAACAGTGCAACTCACTAAAACCAATTTTACAGAAAACCCGATATTAATTAACAAAGTTATAGATGCTGACGGAATAAAAGTCGGTTATCTAATGTATAATCAATTTATAATAGATTTTGATAATGCCTTAAATGATGCCATAACACAATTAAAATCTGAAGGAATTACAGAATTAGTATTAGATTTAAGATATAACCCTGGAGGATATGGAAGTTCTGCAATTATTCTTTCTAGTATGATTACTGGTCAATTTAATGGAGAAATTTTCTATACTGAAAAATGGAATTCTAAATATCAAGATTATTTTGAGCAAAATAACCCTGAATTTTTAATAAATCGTTTTACAGATAAACTTCAGAATAATACGCCTATAACAGAACTAAATTTAAATAAAGTTTATATACTAACTACAGAAGGCAGTGCTTCTGCTAGCGAATTGGTTATTAATTGCCTAGATCCCTATGTGAATGTTGTTCAAATTGGAACAACTACCTATGGAAAGTATGTTGGATCAATAACCTTGTATGATTCACCTAATTTTGACAAGGCAAATGCCAACCCAAATCATAAGTATGCAATACAACCTATTGTATTAAAGTCAACAAATGTTAATGGTGTTTCCGATTATTATAATGGCATTGCTCCAGATTATCCAATAACTTATGAAACAGCATCTGGTGGTGTTTATGAAGGTGAAGACCTATTAAATTTAGGTGTTTTGGGTGATGCAACTGAACCGTTTTTAGAAAAAGCATTATCCCTTATTACTGGCACAACCTCCAAAACATCCCTATCAAAAACAAAAGCTATCATAGGGTTTGATTACAAAACCATTGCAGATTCAAAAGATTTTACTCCTCTTGGAAAGAATATGTTTATCGACTTAAAATCTAATAAATAACTTAATCTCACTTTTTAATATCTTTTCATTACTAGTATGTTTTTTTAAATGATTATAAAATTAAAAGCAAATGAAAATATCAAAAGCCCTGATTTTTTTAATTTCATTATCTTTTTTAACAACAAGTTGTTTTGAGGATAATGATGATAATGTAACAACTAAAAATGAAATAAATGATTTTGTTTGGAAAGGCATGAATCTTTTTTATTTATACAAAGAAAATGTACCAAACCTTGCTAATGATAGATTTTCATCTAATGATCAATATGCTAATTATTTAAATGATTATTCAACTCCTGAAGATTTATTTGAAAGTTTAATTTTTCAAAGACAAACCGTTGACAAATATAGTTGGATTGTTGATGATTATATTGCTTTAGAACAATATTTTAGTGGTATTTCTACAAGTAATGGTATGGAGTTTCAATTGTTTTTACAGCCTAACAGTACATCGCAAATATTTGGTATTGTAAGGTTAGTTTTACCAAATAGTGATGCTGAGAATAAAGGTGTTAAACGTGGAGACATGTTTAGTACAATAAATGGCACAGCTTTAACAACATCAAACTACAATAGCCTATTATCTGCAGATAGTTATGCCATCAATAATGCTACTTATAATGATAATGGAACAACAGACACATCAGACGATTTTGTGGTTTCAGGAACATCATCTATTACACTTAACAAATTAGAATACAGTGAAAATCCTATTTATAAAACTGAAATTTTAAATGTTGCTGGGAAAAATATTGGATATTTAATGTATAATGGTTTTACAGCTAATTATGATAGTCAGCTAAACGATGTATTTGCCGATTTCAAAGCTAATAATGTACAAGATTTAATCTTAGATTTAAGATATAACCCTGGTGGTTCAGTAAATTCTGCCATTCTCTTATCAAGTATGGTTACTGGTCAGTTTAATGGAGACGTTTTTAGCACAGAACAATGGAATAGTGAATTTCAGGCCGCTTTTGAAAATGAAAACCCTGAATTATTAATAAACAGATTTACTAATAACGATGATGGCACTGCTTTAAATAGTTTAAATCTATCAAAAGTTTACGTACTAGCAACTGCATCTTCTGCATCTGCCAGTGAACTAGTTATAAACAGTCTTGATCCATATATAAATGTTGTACATATTGGAGATTATACTGAAGGAAAATATCAAGCATCTACAACTTTATACGATTCAGACAATTATGGTCGTGATGGTGCAAACCCAAATCACACCTACGCTATGCAACCACTTATTTTTAAATCACTAAATAAAGTAGGTAATACAGACTACTTTAATGGATTAAAGCCAGATATAGAACTTAAAGAAAGCTACTTAAATTTAGGTGTTTTGGGAGATGTTAATGAAACGCTTCTTGCAGCTGCTTTAGCTGACATTGAAAATACAGGAAAAACTGCAAGTATTAAAACTAAAACAAGTCCTTATTTAAACTTAATTAAAGACAGTAACAGTTTTATTCCATTTAATGATGACATGCATATTGACAAGAAACTTCCTCATGACATTATAAACAAAATAAATTTCAATTAAATATAAATCACCAATGGTTAACAGTAATAATTAGCCATTGGCGTTTATTTTACAAACTTATATTTAAACCCAAACTTACATTTCTGCCAAGTGTAGAGTATCCATATAACTCTTCATATTTTTCATTTAAAATATTGGTTACATTGGCAAAAAGCGTCACTTTATTATTTATCAATTTATGGCTGATATAAAAATCAAGCAAACTGTAACTTTTTAATACAATTTTATCTGTTGTATAAGTAATGTCGTTAAAAAAGGCATCTGTTCTAGCATCGTTAAATTGATATGACAAACTCATAAACGCTCTATTTGAAACATTGTATAATATTGAAGCATTCACTTTAAATTCCGGGATTCGTAAATTCAAATCATCTTCAACTTTTGTATAAGTTGCATTACTTTTTATTTTTAGTTCTTTTGATAAAACAAAATCGCCTGTAAACTCAATTCCACTGGAGTTAAATGAATCATCTACATTTTCATATTGATACACATAACTTCCTAAATCTACAAAATTGATAAAGTTTGTCTCTTTTCTATTAAAATATACAATACTAAAAATAGCTTTGTCCTTTATATTTAGTTCAGTTCCCAACTCAATAGTAGCATTTTCTTCTGGTTTTAAATTGGCATTTCCATAAGTTGGCTCGAATAATTGATATAACGAAGGCGTAATATAAGCTGTACTGTAACTGGTTAGCGCTTTTATATATCCAAAATTCGTAGTCTTTTTAAAAGATGGATTTAAACTGTAAACCAAATGAGAGCCATATTCAGAATGATTGTTTAACCTCGCTCCTGCATTGATATTCAATCCAAAATCTGAAATATAAACCATATTGGCATAAGGATCTATAATGGTAAACTTCGCATTATCTGGATTTATGTTTTGTTCAAAATCTGAACTTCCATAAGGAATGGCAAAGCTTTCCATATTGTTTTGCTGAAAATTCAAACCCAAAACCGTATAAAACTTTTCATTGAATTGATATCTGTTGAAAATATCGCTCACAAAACTTTCTGCTTTATAAATTGCAGGATAACTCGAGTTTATAGTTCGCTTTGTATTGTTATAAGCTGCATTTAATGTAATGTTACCGTTTTTATATTTAAATTCTGGAGAAACACCTATACGATATTGATTTGTTTCAGAAACATCGTCTATTTCTGGGCCAGAATAAGTGTCATCAAAATCTGCTTTAAAATCATCAAAATTTCCATAAGCCTCAATTTTAAAATTATTTGAAAATTGATATCCTAATTTCAATAGACCATTTACTGAATTAAAAGCATCTTTATCTGGTTCAATTCCTGATGATAATGATGATAATCCATTTGTAAATTGATTACCAAAACTAGCCAAATAGTTAAACTTATTTAAAGTTCCATTAATTGAAACCGAATTCCTAAAATCTTCGGCATTGTATGATTTATCATTTTGAGATTGATTGCTGCCAATAACACTTCTGAAATTTGCCGAAATGGACCTCTTTGAAGCTTCTTTCAACTTAATATTAATTACTGCAGTTGCCGCCCCAGAGCCATAAAGTGTACTTGAAGCTCCCTTTAAAATCTCAATACTTTCAACTTGTTCAGCATTTAGTAATCTTAAATCATAATCATTTGAAATTTGTGAAGCATCGGTTAATGCAATACCATCAATCAAAACAACAACTTGTCTGTTACGTCCACCTCTAATATAGTAGTTCAAGTTTTGGCCTGCATTACTTTTGGTGCCATTAATTTCAATTCCAGCCGTTGCATTTATAATACTTGCAACAGATTTTCCTTGTAAGTGCTGTAATTCTTCTTGTGTGATTTTGGTAATAACTTTACCTGAATTTTCTCTTTTTAGCTTAAATTTTGAATCAGTTATTACAACCTGATCTAATTGTTGTACTTGCACTGAATCGATTTGCTGTTGTGCAAACCCTACTAATGATATACCTAAACACAGTACACCAAAAGCATTTACTTTTTTGTTCATTTTAATTAATAATTACTCGAGAATCGCATGAGTTAACATACGCAAACTTTTATCCCGAAAGTTTAACTTATTTATTTTGAAAATGGCAGGTCTCCTGACTTGCGTCCTCATGTTGGTCTTCCCAAAGATTTCTCTTCAGTGACATTGAAGTTGAACATGAAGCTTTATAGCTTACAGTTGCGGGAACAGTCCTGGATTTACACCAGATTCCCTTTTAATTTTTTCACAAAAGTGAATAAAACCAAATTTCATTGCAAAAGTATCGATAACTTTTAATTTAAAAATACAAAGCTTACTTTTTCTTTGTCATTTTATAAATTAAATACCCAAAGCCAACCAAAAAATGAAGTATTATTACGGCTGCAACTATATATATTGTTAAATTTGAACTGTCTCTCATGACTGTGAATTTATTCAAAAATATTAACTAAATTTTTAAGCTATAGTTACATTTGTTACAAACCTTAATCAATGAATTTCAATTATAAATTTCTTTTTTTCATCTTAATAATCTCTTTATCAAGCTGTAAAAATGACCAGAAAAAACAGTCCACAGATTTTCCTTCAAATGCAACTGTTATAAAAAATGAATATGCAAAAGGTTTTGAGGTCACAGATTTTGGGGTTTACAAAGTATTGACAATAAAAAGTCCTTGGCCAAATTCTAAAAAAACCTATAATTATGCACTAGTTCAAAAAGACATGCTTTCAAAAATCTCATTAAATGCAAATGATTTTGATGCTGTTATTACAATTCCTATTGAAAAAATAGTAGTTACTTCAACTACACATCTTCCTTCTTTAGAATTACTGCATGTTGAAAAAACATTGGTAGGTTTTCCTGAAACTGATTTTATTTCTTCTGAAAAAATTAGGCAGTTGATTGATAACGGAAACGTTAGGGAACTTGGTAAAAATGAAAGTATAAATACCGAAATACTCCTCGAAACAAAACCCAATCTTGTTGTTGGATTTGGAATTGATGGTAATAACAGAGCTTTTGAAACCATTAAAAACTCAGGAATCCCAGTAATTTATAACGGTGATTGGGTAGAAAATTCTCCACTTGCAAAAGCTGAATGGATTAAATTTTTTGGAGTATTATTTAACAAAGAAAAAGACGTCGATTCCATTTTTAATTCCATTGAAAAAAATTACTTAGAGGCCAAATCTTTAGCGAAAAATGTAAAGAACAAACCAACCATATTAAGTGGTGCCATGTATAAAGACATTTGGTATTTACCAAGTGGCACAAGCACAGAAGCTCAACTATTAAAAGATGCCAACACTAATTATTTATGGCAAGACTCTGAAGGTTCTGGTAGCTTACAACTAAATTTTGAATCGGTTTTTGAAAAAGCCAAAAATGCCGATGTTTGGCTGAGTCCTTCAAATTTTTCAAGTTTGGAAGCCCTTAAAAATGCTAATATTCACAACACCATGTTTAAAGCTTTTCAAAATAAATCCATATATTCTTTCACCAACACAACAGGAAAAACTGGTGGGATTTTGTATTTTGAATTAGGTATGACGCGACCTGATTTGGTTTTAAAAGATTTGATTAAGATTTGTCATCCAGAATTGTTAGAAGATTACGAACCATATTTTTTTAAACCCTTAGAATAATTGTTACATAATAAAACATATACCAAACCCTTTGTAGCATTAACTATCGTTTTACTACTATGCTTTTTTTTAAATATAAGTTTAGGTTCTGTTTCCATTCCTTTTACTGATGTTTTTAAAAGCTTAATTGGCAGTTCAACCACTAATCCATCATGGCAATACATTATTCAAGATTACAGATTACCTAAAGCTTTTACCGCTATAATTGTTGGGTCTGGTTTAGGAATTTCTGGTTTGTTAATGCAAACCTTATTCAGAAATCCGTTAGCTGGTCCTTTTGTTTTAGGAATTACTTCTGGCGCAAGTTTAGGTGTAGCTTTAGTTATTATGGGAGCATCTATTTTTAGTGGCTTTTTTGGTGTGTTTTTAATATCTAAATGGAGTTTGGTTATTGCTGCAAGTATTGGCAGTTTTCTAGTGCTTTTAACGGTTTTAATAGTTTCAACCAGAGTAAGGGATACCATGGCAATTTTAATTATCGGACTCATGTTTGGTAGTATTACTACAGCGGTAGTAAGTGTGCTTTCTTATTTTAGTTCTATGGAACAATTGCAACAATATATCTTTTGGGGATTCGGCAGTTTGGGCAATTTATCATGGCAAGAACTTGCAATCATGTTTATGATTTATTGCTTAGGAATTTTATTAAGCATTGCATCTGTTAAAGCTTTAAACACATTGCTTTTAGGAGAAAATTATGCTAAAAGTCTAGGATTAAATATTCAAAAAAGCAGATTGCTAATCATTGTTACTACAAGCTTATTGGCAGGTACTATTACAGCTTTTGCTGGTCCTATTGCATTTATTGGGTTGGCAATACCACATATAACCAGACAGATTTTTATTACTTCAAATCATAAAATTTTATTACCTGCTGTGTTTTTGCTAGGTGCCATTATTATGCTTATTTGTGATTGCATTGCCCAATTACCTGCAAGCGATTACACTTTGCCTATAAATGCCATTACATCTTTAATTGGCGCACCTGTTGTTATTTGGTTATTGGTCAGAAAAAGAAAAATGTTGTTTTAGATGGAAAAAAATAATCCAAATATTGTTTTAAGAACAGAAAATCTATCTATTGGATATCTCTCTAAAAAGACAGAAACCATTGTTGCTTCTAATATTAATATGAGCCTTTACGAAGGCGAATTGGTTGGTTTGGTTGGTGCCAATGGCATTGGAAAATCTACATTATTAAGAACGCTTAGCAATGTTCAAAATTCCATAAAGGGAGTTGTATATATTAATGATAAAAACATTAAAACCTATCAACCATTAGATTTGGCAAAAGTGATGAGTTTGGTCTTAACAGAACCCATTGCCTCAAAAAACCTAACTATTTTTGAATTGGTAGCTTTAGGCAGGCAGCCTTATACCAATTGGATTGGAAACATTTCGGAAAATGATATATTCGAAATTAATAAAGCGTTAGAACTAACAAATATTCAGGATTTGAAACATAAAAAGTGTTTTGAGCTTAGTGACGGTCAATTGCAAAAAGCTTTGATTGCTCGTGCCCTGGCTCAAGACACCAATTTGATTATTTTAGATGAACCTACTACTCATTTAGATATTTACCATAAAGCATATATTTTAAAACTACTTCAAAAATTGGCCAAGGAAACCAATAAAACCATTTTGTTTTCTTCACACGAAATAGATTTATCTATTCAATTATGTGACAAAATGATTGTTATGACTAAAGATTATGTTGAAACCGATGAACCTTGTAATTTAATATCAAAAGGAGCTTTCAACACCTTGTTTCCTAAAGACCTTATTTCATTTGATAAAA
Organism: Gaetbulibacter sp. M235; assembly: GCF_043876835.1. NCBI lineage: Bacteria > Pseudomonadati > Bacteroidota > Flavobacteriia > Flavobacteriales > Flavobacteriaceae > Gaetbulibacter > Gaetbulibacter sp. M235. The sequence continues at coordinate 298,066 of NZ_JBAWJZ010000002.1, read as the reverse complement.
AAACAGGGAATTTTAGAGTGAAAAAATAAAAAGTAAATTTTTCTTCAAATCTTACGTCTACCTACTTCTTATCTTCTCTCTAAAACATTTATATTTGGAAAATATCTTTTTATAAATGAACGAGAGTATTATACTAATTTTAGCAATTCTTATTTCAGGTGTCATTGGTGCCCATATTGGCATTACTTTTTCTAAGCTTAAAAACAAAAGCGAACTAAGCTCTTTAGAGGAAAGACTTAAACAAACTCATTTAACCAATGAAGATTTAAAACAAACTTTAAATAAAATTGAAATTGAGCGTGAAGATATTAGAAAGGAAAAAGACTTTTTAAATTCTGAATTAACACGAAGAAATACCGAATATGAAAATTTACATCAGCTAAATTTAAAGCGCGATGAAGAATTAGAAAAAAGGCAAGAAGAATTACGAAAAGATTTCGAGTTGCTGGCAACCAAAATACTGGATGAAAAATCGGAAAAATTTACCCTTCAGAATAAAGAAAACATCAAAAATATTTTAAATCCGCTTCAAGAAAAAATCAAAACTTTTGAAGAAAAAGTAGATTTAACCCAAAAGGAAAGCATCAGTATGCATTCCGCTTTAAAAGAGCAATTACTTGGCTTAAAAGACCTTAACCAACAAATGACCAAGGAAGCCACCAACCTAACAAGAGCTTTAAAAGGTGATAGCAAAATGCAGGGAAATTGGGGTGAATTGGTTTTGGAGAGAGTCCTGGAAAAATCTGGTTTAGAAAAAGACAGAGAATATTTTGTACAACAAAGTTTTACATTGCAAGATGGTTCTCGTGTATTGCCCGATGTGGTGTTGCATCTTCCGGATGGAAAAAAAATGATTATAGATAGTAAAGTGGCTTTAACCGATTATGAGCGTTTTGTAAATGCTGATGATGATGATAAATCACAATTTTTAAAAGCACATGTTAATTCCATAAGAAAGCATGTTGATCAACTTTCAGAAAAAAACTATCAAGACTTATACGACATAGAATCACCCGATTTTGTATTGATGTTCATACCAATTGAGCCTGCTTTTGCAGTGGTAGTAAACGAGGATAACAGCATATACAATAAAGCTTTTGAAAAAAATATAGTTATCGTAACTCCATCTACCCTTTTGGCAACACTTCGCACCATTGACAGTATGTGGAACAATGAAAAACAACAACAAAATGCTATTGAAATTGCACGACAAGCAGGAGCTTTATATGATAAATTTGAAGGTTTAATGACCGATTTAATTGGTGTTGGCAAAAAAATTGACGCTACCAAAACAGATTACAACTCAGCCATGAACAAACTGTTTGAAGGCAAAGGAAATCTTATTAACAGTGTTGAAAAACTTAAAAAAATGGGAGCCAAAGCCAAAAAAGCACTTCCTGAAGCTATTATAAAACGTGCAGAAGAAGAAATGGACTAAATTTATAAATCATGAAAATTCTAATAAAAATTGGCATTGGTATTATTGTCGCTATTATATTGTATTTCTGCTTTCTTTATTTTGTAAGCTATAGCGATGGTGTAAGGGCAGGAGAATTAGTTAAATTCAGCCATAAAGGTGTCTTGTTTAAAACTTGGGAAGGTGAGATAAGTCAAGGCGTTTCTGAAGCTCAAACATTTGTTTTTTCTGTTGAAGATAAGGAAAGACAAGTCATTAAAGACTTAAACAACTATCAAGGTAAAATGGTCAAGCTTCATTATTTTGAACGCTATAAAAAATTATTCTGGTTAGGAGACACTAAATATTTCATTACAAAAGTTGAAGTACAAAATTAAATACATCATATGTTTAAAAATATTGAAGAGTCCCAAGTAACAATCACACAGTTAATGCTACCATCCCACTCCAATTTTAGTGGCAAAATTCATGGTGGATTTATATTAGGGCTTATGGATCAAATAGCTTTTGCTTGTGCTTCCAAACATTCCAGACATTATTGTGTAACAGCATCGGTTAATAAAGTAGATTTTTTAAATCCCATTGAAGTTGGCGAATTAGTAACACTAAAAGCTTCGGTGAATTTTACAGGAAGAACCTCCATGGTTATTGGTGTTAGAGTTGAATCTGAAAATATTCAAACTGGTGAGAAAAAACACTGTAATTCTTCTTATTTCACTATGGTGGCAAAAGATGAGGAAGGACGTAATGTTGAAGTTCCTGGTCTTATTTTAAAAACAAAAGATAGTATTCGTCGTTTTGCACGTAGTATAGAGCGCCAAGAACAAGCAAAACACAGAGTGAGCAGATTTAAAAGAGCAGAATTTGAGTTAGGAGATTATCCTGAAATCATAAAAAAATACAATGCTTTGGTTGAATTCAATAATTAAAAAATCAATCTGATGACAGCATTGGGCGTTATTCCTAATGAATTTTGTACGGTTTCATTAATTGTACCCTCATTCAAACGATAAAAGCTATTTATCTCATTTTCTCTGTTCAACACATTCCAAACCGATACCCCTAAATTCACCTTGGTGTTTTCACTGATTTTAAAATCATAAATAGCTGAAATATCCAAACGTGTATAATCCTTTAAATTTTCTGAGTTTGGAGCATCATAATTTACTTCGTTATCTGTTATTTCACCACCCCCTAATAGCGGTGTGGTTGGTTTTCCGGTATGCCAATTAAATCCGGCCGAAACCTTTAAGTTTTTTAATTTATAGGCAGAGCCCAAGGTTATAACATGAGTAACATCAAAATTACTTGGAAATGGTATACTAGAAAACTCCTTAAAGAAATAATTGTTATCCATATAAGAATAACTCAACCATGCATTTAAATTACTAATGCTTTTTCTCAATAATACATCAAAGCCCTTTACATCATAATAGCCTATAGACTTTACAAACTCATACTGATTTTGAAATCCTTGACTTTGGGCCGTAACTCCTCTAACTTTTTTATAATATCCCTCAACATTAAACAGCCAACCATTATTATTATAACTTATTCCGGTAGAGATTTGTTTACTCTGAATCACGGGGATATCATCATTGTTGGATAATTGCCACCTGCGTTTTTCAATTCCTAAAAAGTCGTTTTGAAAATTGATGACTTGAGAGGTATTTTGATGTTTATACTCCCCTTGTATTTCCCATGTGAAATTGTCGAGGAATTTATAGCTAAAACTCAACCTTGGCTCCCAGATTGTTTTATTAAACTTTTCAAGATAATTATATCTAATTCCAATATTAAAATGGGTGTTTCTATTTAATGATTTATAACCAACTTCTGAAAAAATGCCATGTGCTCTTAAGACTTCTGAAACCAATAATCTAAACAATGGGTTATCTACATCATCAAGATTGGTAACCTCAGTTTCCACAAAATGATAGCCACCCAAAAATTGCAACCTGTCATTGAAACTACAATTAACTTTAAACTTTGTGCTTGTTTCTGAAACTACATTTTCTTGAAGAAACTGTTGTGAGTCAATAATATTGGCATTTATTGATTTCAACTTATAATCTGTCTCATATATTTCAAAAAAAGTTTGCAGTTTTTTACTCCAATTACGTTCATAATTTAAAGAACCTGCCACACTAAATTGGGACAAACTACTTTGACGAGACTCTTCTTGTTCATTAATGATGGCATTTTCAGTAAAAAAAAGTTTGTTGTAAACATTTATAAAATTAAGTCGCAACCGGTCTTTCTCACTAATCTTATAAATCCAACGCAATGAGGTGTCATAAAAGTCAAACGATTTGTCTGAATTGGTGATGCTGCCCGTGTTGTCTTCTACCTCGGTATTTTGAGAAATCCTATCAAAAAAAGCTTTGTATGTTGGGGTTTCTATTAAATCGCTGATTGATTTTCTGGCAGCAATTTGAATGGAAGATTTATTGCCCAATGGTACATCTACAAATGCATTTGCGTTGGTTAAATTAACCCCAACAATTCCTTTAAATTTTGAATTGATGCGCCTGTTGGTTTGCATCTCAATGATACCAGAAACGCCATCTGTATAGGCAACATTACTTCCATTTTTTCTAACAGAAACATGCTCTGTTATTTGTGGGTTGTACACGGATATCAATCCGAAAAAATGCCCCGATTGGTACATTTTAATATCATCCCACAAGATTAGATTTTGGTCGTGTGTTCCACCTCTTATATTGATGTTGGAAACTGTTTCATTAATACTTTGAATCCCGGGTAAACTTTGTACGGATTGCAAAACATCTGCTTCTATCAACCCGGGTAAAATATCAAAATCTGAAAAATTGATTTCATAGGATCCATTGTTGATTTTGTTTATGCCATTTACAATATAGTTTGAAATTAAAACCTCTGTAAGCCTCTGAAAATTTGGTGTTAACAAAATGTCTTTACACTCCTCACCTTCAAAAGCATTATAAGACTCATATACAGCAATATAACCCAAGTATCTAATCTCTATGGGTTGAGATATATCTTCTGTTTTTAATTGAAAAAAACCGTTTTTATCACTGGTAGTAGCATTCCCTTGTGTTTGTATTGTTGCAGTTGTCAATGGTAATAATGTTTCCTTATCCTTAATATAACCACATACAAATTTGTTGGTTTGAGGTTTTATTAAAACTATGTTGGAACTTATTATGGTAAAAGTGAGACCCGTGGCTTTTTGAAGATAAGCAAGTGATTCCTCAAGTGAAAACGTTTCATTTGGCTCTTTAATCACAATGTTTTGGACTATGTCTTCGGCATAATTAAATTGCACCTGATATTTGGTTTCTAAAATAGAAACAATCTCAACTAATGGCTTAACCTCATTACTATTTTGAGAACGCAAACCACTAAATGAAATAAGGAATATAATTAAAACAAATTTCCTAATTCTTTTTTTCATGAATAACTACGAGGTTTGAAGAACTCCTTACATAGGTTAAATTCATGGGGTGGGTCACTGCTATTAAAGCGTTCTCTAAATTATCATGAACAAATCCCCCGGTAAATAAGCGGTTAGAATCTAAATTATAGCTTATTTCTATATTATACTGCCTTTCTAACTCTGCAAAAACCTCTTTTATTGGAATGGCATCAAACACACTTCTGTTTTCTGTCCACTTAGGAGCTTGTGCCACTGTCTTTCCTTGTGTGAATTTTCCATTTAAAATTTGATAAGTGTCACCAACTTTTAAAAACCGTGTTATAGTATCTGAGGTTACTTTTACAATCCCTTCAAAACATTTCACTTCAAAATATTGATACCGATCTTTTACGTTAAACTGAGTACCTACAACCGTTATAACTCCCTGATCAGTAATAACATCAAAAGTTTTACCTTTGGTCACCTTAAAATAAGCCTCTCCATTAAGTTTTAGTTTTCTGTTATCTTGCCAGTTTCTTTTATCAAATTTAACTTGTGTTAACGCATTTAAAGTAACCAATGAATGATCTGGCAACTCAATGGATTGCTTTTCACTTGCAAAGGTTTGAACTTGTGTTAAGTGATTAAAAAAGAATGTGAAATAAACACCTAAAGCTATGATTACAATGCTTGCAATTTTTAGCAAAGGATTCAACCAATATAATTTTCTAACAGGAATATTTTGTCCATTATAGTTAGTTTTAAAAGATTTAAAATCATCTATGTTAGAGAAATTTGATGCCCTAAAATACTTTGCACTTTCAATGATTTGTTCATTGTATTGTGCGTCATCAAGCTTATTGAATAGTTGCTTTTCTTCTTCAGAAAGCTCATTATTCAACCATTTTTTTACTAAATCTTCTGAGTTCATGAATCATTCACTTTTATATATAACAACTAAAAAACTAAAACTCCTTATTATTTTAATCTAAAACCTTCTAATTCTTTTTTAAGAATATTAAAAGCACTATAAATCCTATATTCTACGACTTTTTGTGTAATTCCCAACATATCTGCAATTTCGCTATGTTTTTTTCCTTCAACCTTATTCAGCAAAAAAGCCACACGTTGTTCTTCAGTTAGACTTGCCAAAACGTTTTTGTAACGTTCTAAAAATTGTTTCTTCTCCAAAATAAATTCCGGAGATTCATTGGTGTGTTCTTTTGGGATATCCTGTTGGTATTTTAATACTATTTTTTGGTGTTTAATCTCATTTAGCATCATATTATTCGCAACTGTAAATAAAAACGATTTTGCTTTACTTAATGTTACCTTTTTACAGTTATCCCAAAGTTTAATAAACGCTTCCTGAGCTTTATCGTTGGGACTGAATTGCTCTCCATATTTATAATACAAATAATCATGCAGATCTTTTGAATATGCATTGTAAATGCGTTCAAAAACTGCTTCTTTACAAATATGTTCTTCTATTTCAGGTGACACTCTATTCTATTTTATGTTAAATATATAGAAATATTTTTTACAAAGTTTTCAGGATTTTTTTAAAGTTGGTTGTTTTATTAATAAATCCCCTAAAAGGACAACACAATATTATGGAAACACCATTTAATAAAATACTAAGCATCACCTTACTGCTAATGGTCTTAGGGGTTTCTTGCAGGAAAGAAGAAATTATATCCATACAAGAACCTGCCGATAAGGTATTGGTCGCCAATTCCACTGTTGCCATTCAAATGAAAAACACAACGAGCAATGATGGTTCAAACGACAATATTATTGACAAATCAAACTGTTTTAATATTAAATTTCCTTTTTCCGTTACCGTAAATGGAACCCAAATAACTGTAAACTCTGATGATGATTATAAAATTATTGAGTTCATTTTTGATGATTCTGATGACGATATTGATATATTAAGCATTACATATCCCATCACAATCATTCTTGACGATTTTACTGAAATCACCATTAATAACGATTCTGAACTCCGCAGTTATTCTATTAAATGTAATGGTGAAGATGAAGCAGATGATGACATTGAATGTCTGGATTTTCAATACCCCATTACCGGTTCTTTATTTAATAAGGACAACGAAATCATAGATACTGTTTCATTTAACTCAGATAATGATTTAAATGATTTTCTTAAATATTTAAATACGTCATACTATGTTACTCTAAGCTTCCCTATTAATGTTACACTTTTGGACGGAACAATGATAGCCATCTCTAACCTAGATGAGCTATATAGCACCATTTTAACCCACAAAAATGATTGTGATGAAGATGATGACTATGATTACAATGATGATGACTGTAACGATTGTAATATTGACCAATTAGCTCTTTTATTAACCAGTTGTTCTGATTGGACTATTGATAAATTAGAACGCTACAGTTATGATTACGACACCTATTATGATGGTTATATCTTCAACTTTTTTAATGATGGCACTATATCTGCCACAGAAGGAGGCTATACCTATTTTGGAACATGGGCTCCTTCTGGCTCTGGAAACAATTTAGTAGTCGTCATAAACATCACCAATTTGCCTTATTGCAATAATAATTGGGTTCTACATGAAATATCTCAATATTCTAACAGCAAGATTGATCTTAGGGTTGGCGAAAGCGATAGAATGCGGTATAAAAATAATTGCAACTAAACAAATCAATGTTCTTAAAAATATAAGCTAGTAGAAATGCCTTATGAAAAAGAAAATTTCATTTATCAATCCTTAAAAAGGAATTTGATTCCTAGCTAAAATACTGCTTCAGCTTAAGGTTGAAGCAGTATTAATCAAAAACCGACCAAATCATGAAAAAGAAAATAATAGTCTTATTGGTATTTATTGTTGCTGCTATTCTCGCATACAATTATGTGTTTCAAAGTCACAGAAATATTGAAACCGAAAAAGCAGAATTTACCGTAACCTCCATTGAAATTATAAATGAGTTTTCAATCGACCCCTTCAAATCAGAAAAAAAATACCTCAACAAGACCATTGAAATAACAGGCAAGGTAACTGAACAATCTGAAAAGGTGGTTTCCTTAGACAATATGGTGTTTTGCCAGTTTACAAATCATATTAATACTGTATTAAAAAATAATACCCAAATCAAGGTTAAAGGTCGGTTTATTGGCTATGACGATTTAGTTGAAGAAATAAAACTAGACCAATGTATTATTAATTAATCCATTAAAAACAAGATTATGAAAACAGCATTACTACTATTTGTTTTTGCCATGTTTGGCATTCAAGCACAAACAACCTATAACCTAGATTGGGAAATGGGTATTGGAACCAACATTGACCTCACCATTAAAGTTGGCGACAAGGTTAAATGGAATTGGACAGATGAGTTCCCTCATACAGTACAAAGTGACGCAGGAAGTGCCGAAACTTTTAATAGTGGCACTAAAACAGGCATAGGGAGCAGTTATCTATTTACATTCACAGTTATTGGCACAAATCCTTATCATTGCGGGTTCCATCCACTTACTATGGCAGGGACCATTACCGTAGAAAATGCATTAGGGGTTGAAGCGTTTTCGCTTAAAGATTTTTCGGTTTCACCTAATCCTGCATCTACAGAGCTATTTTTAAAATTACCACAAGGAATCTCTGTAAAAACAATTTCAATCTATGACATATTGGGAAAACAACTCTATTTCAATAATCGTATTGAAAGCTCAATCAACATTGCACGTTTAACCAAAGGAATGTACTTCTTAAGAGTTAGCTCTGAAAATATTAGCCATACAAAACGATTCATTAAATCTTAAAACAATAAAACATATATGAAATCTATATCTCTTTTCTTTATTATTTTTCCAATGCTAATTTTTTCCCAAGAAGATTTGCTAAATGAAATCAATACCGATTCCATAAGTTATCAATATGAAACAGCTGCTTTTAAAGGATTGAAAATAGTAAATTTTGAATCCACGAAATTAGTAGGAAAAAAAGATTTCACATTCATAGTTTCACACAGGTTTGGAAGTATTGAAAATGGTATTAACACGTTTTTTGGTTTAGATGATGCGGTAACCCGTTTAAATTTTGTCTTTGGAATTTCTGACGGATTAAATATTGGTTTTTCCAGAAGTTCTTTCCAAAAAATTTATGAAACTTCTCTAAAATATAGACTTCTAAGACAAGAGAAAAATGGTTTTCCTTTTACTATTGTTGGTTTTAATGCCCTTTTGATCAATACGTCTTTGGATAAAGATAATCTACCTCAATTAGAATTTAAACATCGCGTGGGTTATACGGCCCAACTATTAATTTCCAGAAAAATTAACACAAACTTATCTCTTGAACTTGCACCTACTTTTTTTCATGACAACTATGTCGTGGTTGATGAGCAGGATAATTCTCAATTCGCTTTAGGCTTTGGAGGAAGATATAAACTTGGTAAACGCTGGTCTTTTAATGCCGATTATGGATGGCATTTAAACAGGGCCAGCAGTTCTCCTTTTAAAAATCCTTTTTCTATTGGATTAGATTTAGAAACAGGCGGGCATGTATTTCAAATGCATTTTACAAATGCACAACCCATGAACACCAATGGATTTTTAGGACAAGGAACTGGTGATTGGACAGACGGCACTATTTTTTTCGGATTTAATTTAAGTAGAACATTTTAAAACAGATATAATGAAAAGAATATTTATAACATCCTGCCTATCATTAATAATGTTCATCTCTTGTACAAATGCCAGTGAAGATGATTTAATCGATGCTCAGCCAATACCAACATTAGTTACCTATAATGCCCACATCAAAAAAATTATTGATACTAATTGTATTGGCTGCCACAAAAACCCTCCAATAAATGGTGCCACTATTCCTTTATTGACCTATCAAAATGTTAAATCTGCCGTACAAAATAATAACCTAATAAGTAAAATTAACGGTGACGGCTCTGGAAGCCAAATGCCTTTAGGTGGCCAAAAATTACCTCAACACTCAATTGATCTCATTACAAAATGGGAAGCAGATGGTTTACTTGAAAACTAAAATAACTTTAAATAAATAATGCTATGAATTCAAAACACTTTTTTTCGCTACTGGTAATAACTGTATTACTTTTTAACTGCTCAGCAGGAGGTGATGATCCATCATCTCCAGACCCAAACCCAAATCCTAACCCAAACCCAACGAGTGTTACCTACAACGGTAAAATAAAAGGCATTGTCAGCAATAACTGCCTTTCATGCCATGGAAACCCAACAGCTAATGGAGCTCCCATGTCTCTTACAACATATGCGTTAGTAAAAAGTGCTGTGGAAACAAGAGGGTTGTTGGTAAGAATTAACAGTACTACAAGCCCAATGCCTCAAGGAGGATTAATGTCTCAGGCAAACAGGGATGCTTTTCAACAATGGAAAGATCAAGGATTTTTAGAAAATTAATGCTTTTATATTGCATTTGACAGTGTTAATCATTGAAACTATAAATCATGAAAAATCTGGTATTCCTTATATCTTTTATAAGCCTTAATATATTTTCTCAATCAAAGTATATAACTAAGACAGGTGTTGCAAATTTTGAAGCTTCGGTACCTTCTTTTGAAGAAGTTAGTGCAAAAAACAATGCTACTACCGCTATTTTAAATACAGACAATGGAGAATTTGCGGCTTTAGTTTTGGTAAAAGGATTCAGGTTTAAAAATGCTTTAATGGAAGAACACTTCAATGAAAACTATGCAGAATCTGATAAGTTTCCAAAGGCAACTTTTAAAGGAACCATATTAGATTTGAATTTAGGTTTATTGGGTTCTAAAACAAATCTAACCTTGAAAGGTGAATTATCTTTTCATGGTAAAACCAAGAGTCTCTATAATATTCCTATAACACTTACAAAAGAAAATGGTATTATCAAAATGACAGGGAAACTTACTGTTAAAACCTCTGACTTTGATATAAAAATTCCAAAAATAGTAAAAACAAAAGTTTCTGAAAGTGTTAATATAACCTTTGTTTTTGACCTCAAATCATAAAAATAAAAAGGCCGCTTAAAGCGGCCTTTTTATTATTTATTAAGATACATTTTCCGTCTGGAATACAAATCGTAAAATTGATCATCTTTTAAACTTTCAATGAACAAAATGCTTTCACCTGTACTTTTCATTTCTGGTCCTAATTTTTTATTTACGTTAGGAAACTTGTTGAATGAGAACACTGGTTGTTTAATAGCATATCCTTTTAAATGAGGTTTAAAATCAAAGTCTGTAACTTTCTTTTCACCTAACATAACTTTGGTCGCATAATTAACATAAGGCTCTCCATAAGCTTTTGCTATAAAAGGCACTGTTCTTGAAGCTCTTGGATTGGCTTCGATAATGTAAACAATATCATCTTTAATAGCAAACTGAATATTAATCAATCCTACAGTATTTAATTCCAATGCGATTTTTTTAGTATGATCTTTTATTTGTTGCATGACCAAATCACCTAAATTAAATGGAGGTAACATGGCATTACTATCTCCTGAATGAATTCCACAAGGCTCAATATGTTCCATGATTCCAATGATATAAACATTTTCTCCATCACAAATAGCATCTGCTTCGGCTTCAATAGCTCCTTCTAAATAATGATCTAGAAGCAACTGGTTTCCGGGCATTACTCTCAACAAACTAACAACATGCTCTTCTAATTCTTTTCTATTGATAACAATTTTCATTCCTTGTCCTCCAAGAACATATGAAGGTCTTACTAAAATAGGAAAGTCTAACACATCAGCGATTGCAGAAGCTTCATCAGCTGTTGTTGCAATATCAAATTGAGGATAAGGAATATTATTTTCTTTTAACAAGTTAGAAAAATGCCCTCTATCTTCGGCTAAATCTAAAGATTCAAAACTTGTTCCTATTATTTTAATACCATACTTGGTTAGCTTTTCTGCTAGTTTTAAAGCTGTTTGTCCACCTAACTGTACAATCACACCTTCTGGTTTTTCGTGCTTGATAATATCGTAAATGTGTTCCCAGAAAACTGGTTCAAAATATAATTTGTGAGCTGTATCGAAATCGGTAGAAACCGTTTCTGGATTACAGTTTATCATAATAGTTTCGTAACCACATTCAGCAGCAGCTAAAACACCATGCACACAGCAATAATCAAACTCTATTCCTTGCCCGATTCTGTTAGGCCCAGAACCTAAAACAATTATTTTTTTCTTATCAGAAACAACGCTTTCATTATGCGAAAAACGATCTCCACCAGCCAATTGCATCTCACTTTCAAAAGTTGAGTAGTAATATGGAGTCTGTGCTTTAAATTCAGCAGCACAAGTATCAACTAACTTATAAACCCTGTTAATTCCAAACGCTTCTCTTTTATTATAAACCTGACTTTCTAAACATCCAAGCATATGGGCAATTTGTCTGTCACCATAACCTTTTTGTTTCGCTTCAAGCAGTAAATCTTTTTGGATTGTATCAATTTTATAAGTAGAAATTTCTTTCTGAAGTATAAAAAGTTCTTCATATTGCTTTAAGAACCACATATCAATTTTTGTGATTTCATGAATTCTGCTTAACGGAATTCCCATAGCAATAGCATCATAAATAATAAATACTCTATCCCATGAAGCATGTGTAAGCTTATCTATGATTTGCTCATAATTCTTATTCTCTTTTCCGTCTGCTCCTAATCCATTACGTTTAATTTCAAGTGATTGCGCTGCTTTATGTAAAGCTTCTTGAAATGAACGTCCAATCCCCATAACTTCACCAACCGATTTCATTTGAAGTCCTAATGTTCTATCAGAACCTTCAAATTTATCAAAATTCCAACGTGGTATTTTTACAATTACGTAATCTAAAGTAGGCTCAAATAGTGCAGAAGTAGATTTTGTAATTTGATTTTGTAATTCATCTAAATGATAACCAATAGCCAATTTTGTAGCAATTTTAGCGATTGGATACCCTGTTGCTTTACTTGCTAAAGCTGAAGATCGTGAAACACGAGGATTAATTTCAATTGCGATAATATCCTCATTCTCATCTGGGCTTACAGCAAACTGAACATTACACCCACCAGCAAAATCACCTATACTTCTCATCATATGGATAGCCATATCTCTCATTCTTTGATAGGTTCTATCACTTAAAGTCATGGCTGGCGCCACTGTTATAGAATCTCCTGTATGAATTCCCATAGGATCCATATTTTCAATAGAACAAATAATAACAACATTATCATTATCGTCCCTAAGTAATTCCAATTCAAACTCTTTCCAACCTATCAAAGCTTTATCAATCATTACCTCATGAATAGGAGATATTTCTAAGCCACGAGTTAACAACTCATCAAAATCTTTTTCTTCATGCACAAAAGATGCTCCTGCACCACCAAGCGTAAAAGAAGCTCTAATTACAAGAGGAAAACCAAATTCCTGCGCAATTTCTTTTCCTTTTAAATAAGAGGTCGCAGTAGCCTGAGGAGCCATTGGAATACCTATTTTAAGCATTAACTCTCTAAACTTTTCTCTATCTTCAGTAATATTGATAGCATCAATATCTACACCAATAATTTCAACTCCAAAATCTTTCCAAATACCTTTTTCATCAGCTTCAATACATAAATTCAAGGCCGTTTGTCCTCCCATTGTTGGCAAAACAGCGTCAATTTCTGGATGTTCTGTTAAGATTTTAATGATTGATTTTGTAGTAAGTGGTAATAAATAAACATGATCTGCCATTGAAGGATCTGTCATGATTGTTGCTGGGTTAGAATTGATAAGAACAGTTTCTATTCCATCTTCTCTAAGCGATCTTAAAGCTTGAGTTCCCGAATAATCAAACTCACATGCTTGTCCAATAACAATAGGACCTGAACCAATAATTAATATAGATTTAAGTTTTGGATTTTTTGGCATTATAATTTTTTGTGTTTTCTGGTTTTAATAAATTTTGCTATAAGATATAAAAAAAGGCGTTACACCTAAGCAACACCTTTAATTTATTGGTAATGATAAATCATTATTTTTTATGTCTAGCTTCAGAAGATACAGACAGTTTTTTTCTACCTTTAGCTCTTCTACGAGCTAATACTTTTCTACCATTAGCAGAAGCCATTCTTTCTCTGAAACCATGTTTGTTTCTTCTCTTTCTTTTTGATGGCTGAAACGTTCTTTTACTCATTGTCTAGTATCTTTAAATCTGAAAATTGTATTTGTTATTTTTAATTTTGGGGTTATCCAAAACCGAGCGCAAATATACAAAGAGTTTTTACTTTGACAAACGTTATTTTAAAAATATTTTTTAAATCTTTAAATTTTAAAAACTCTAGAGTTATTGACCATAATAAACTACTTAAACTATTGATTTTTTTTTGTTAATGCTCCATTAGGTGCTTTTGATAAAAATTTAGTTTCTTTGTAATCTAAATGAGATTAGACACTAATTACACTTTACAATAGTGACTATAACACCTTTATTTATTAAAAAATGTACAATAAAATTATAAAACTTATTATTGCAGCAGGCATTTTAGCCTATGCTATTTATCAATTTACTGAAAATAATATTGGTAACGGTATCATGCTAATTCTTTTATCTTCAGTATTTGTGTTTTTATACTTTAAAAACGAATTTATTTTATTAGCCTTTTTACGGTTAAGAAAACAGGATTTTGTTGGAGCTACTAAATGGTTAAGCAAAATTAAAAACCCTGAATCTGCTTTGGTAACCAAACAACAAGGCTATTATAACTATTTACATGGCATTATGGTTTCACAGACCAATATGAATGAAGCTGAAAAATACTTTAAAAAAGCTATTACATTAGGATTATCCATGAATCATGATTTAGCAATGGCTAAATTAAACTTATCAGGAATTGCTTTTTCTAAACGCAGAAAATTAGAAGCTGAAAAACTACTTTCTGAAGCTCAAAAACTTGATAAGCAAGGCATGTTAACAGACCAAATTAAAATGATGAAAGAAAACATGAAACGTGCTCAAATACCTAATCAGCACTTTGGAACTGGTGGTTCTATAAGACAACAAAAAAGGAGAAGTTAAACTTCTCCTTTTTTGTTATTGAACAGTATCATAATACCCCTTTTCAGGAATATTAATTATATATCTTTTTCTTGTTTTATTTAAAAGAAATCTATCTCTTAACCAAGGATTGTGAACCTTTAAAATTTTATAGTTGATTCCAAAACCTTCAGCAAATTTTGTGAAATCTGAAACAGATGTGTCCACTTCTACTTTATATGTAGGTATTTGAGAATATAAATCTTTCTCTCTGAAATTGAATCCATATACATCAGGATGTGTTAATATTTCTTTTAAAGCTACAATTCTAAACACATATCTTCCTGTTTCTTCACCTAATAACAAATCATAATAGTTTGATACATTTTGCTCGTTTAAACGTCTTGAAATACCAGTATCTCCTGCATTGTACGCAGCTGCAGCTAGCGTCCATGACCCTAATTTTTCTTTTGATTTTAAAAGATATTTACAAGCTACTTCTGTAGACTTTTCTAAATTATAACGCTCATCAACATTATCATTAACTTCCAAACCATTTTCCTTTGCAGTTGCCTGCATAATTTGCCAAACACCTGTTGCTTTAGCACTTGATACTGCATTAGTTAAGCCACTTTCAATAACAGCCAAATATTTAAAATCATCAGGGATTCCATTCTTCTTTAAGATTGGCTCAATAACCGGGAAATATTTTTTAGCACGTTTAAACATTAATAATCCGTTTGATTGCCAATACGTATTAACCAACAATTCTTTATCCATTCGCTCATAAACTTCAGGATCTTTAATTGGCATAGATTCTCCAGCAAAACTTAAATCATCAGGAACTTGTAATGCATAAACATTATAATCATTGATAAGTTTTTTTTCAAAATTCTCATCGGTTTTAGCGTCTTGTATGGCGTAAATAAATAGCCCACAAACACTAAACAATCCTATAATTGCAAGTATATTTTTCATTTTTCTATTTTTTTATAAAATTAAAAAATTAAAGCTTCTTTTCTATATTAACCCAAAATAAGTTTGGGTAAGTTCTCATTAAACCATTTAAACTTGTTTAATATCATAATATGTGTTCCATTTGTAACCGTGATGCAACTTTTTATACTAGATATTGGGAATACAGGGTCTTTATCTCCATGTATATGGATAATGTTAGGAATAATTTCTTCCTGATTCCAGCAAATCATGTTTTCAATGGCCCAATTTAAATATCTGCTATCACTAACCGATAAATATTTTTTATATAATTCAATTCGTTTTGATATATTATTACCAAACACATACTTGCCCAATAAATCAATATTACTAACCAATTTAACAGGTAATAACTTATATGCCTTAGTCTTTTTAGCAATAAGCATTTTTTTTGGTAACTCACTTATTGATTTAACGCTAGAAACAATAATTAATTTTTTAACACTTATATGTTTACTTATTTCTTGCACCAAAACACCACCAAATGACACTCCTATTAAAACACAATTTTCGTGCTCAATTTTCTTAGACAATCGTAATGCATAATCACTAAGTGATTCACTATCAATAGGTATCATCCATTCTAAATAATGACTTTCAAATTGAGATTTTGGCAATTCAATGTACTCAAATATCTTGGGGCTTGCTGCCATTCCTGGCATAAAATAAACGTGTATTATATCTTGATTCATAAGGTTTTAACCTTAAACTACCTCGTTGTTAACTATTTTTTTTGTAAATTTGCACTACAAAACTATACAAAATAGTACTCACTATTTAAATTCTATAGAAATAAAACTCTTTACCATGATAGATGCTGCAGAATTAATAGACAATGATTTTTTACGTCAGTTCGAAATAAAAATCGATGACAATTTAGCCAAAATTGAATATTCTCTACAAGATAGAAAGATATTCTTAACAAAACTTATCATTCCTGATGGTATTCATGACGAAAATTTTAGCACTGAATTTTTAGCTGCTGTTTTTGAACAAATTGATGAGCGTAATTTAAGTATAGTCCCGACAAGTCCTGAAATTGCTAAATTTGTTAGAAGCAACAGAAAGTATAAACGTATGCTTCCTGTAGGTTTAAGAATTTAGTTTTAAAAAAATAAGATTATAAAAAATCCAAAACATCAGTTTTGGTTTTTTTTGTTTTATAGCAAGAATCTATTGCTTTGTATATACTAAAGTTAAATTTTCAGTAGATACAACTTGAGTTGAATCGGAATTATAAATTTTAATTGCATCTTCAAAAACTACCGATAATTCATTTCCAATTATAGTAGCATTTTTGTTATTGTATGTAACAATTTCTCCGTTTTGAGAATAGTTTGAAGCAAAACCTATCACACCTTCTATATCGCATACAACATTAAAAGCATACTCATTGGTTGCTTCATCTATCAAAATAACATCAACTTCTGGGTTAAATGTTTCTGTTGATGATACAACACCATTTAATTCAAAGGTTAAAGTTTCATGGTTTTCGCATTCAAACTCGTTCAATAAATTTAAACTTTTAATGCCGTCATTATTCAAATCAAAACCATTTGACACATTATAACCAGTTAGCTTCCATGTACCAACAGCAGACATATCGATTGTTTCATTTGAACATGAAACCAAAAAAATTGTACTAATAATAAAAAGGATTCTCTTCATGATTTGGGGTCTAAAGATTTGAATCAAAACTATACAATAAGGTTTGTGCAGTAAAAAAAATCGGGTTAATGGAAAAGAAATCGTGTTGAATTGTAATAAAATACAGCTTTTACTTTGAAAAAACTTCAGAAAACTCAAATCTCACCAAACCATCTTCGTCAATTTTAGTAAGTTCAATATCATGCAATGTATTAACCAATTCAGGATTCCATGGTGTTTTTACCTTCACATAATTTTCTGTAAACCCATGAATATGTCCTTCTTTATTTTCGCTCTCAAACAAAACTGTTTTAGTTAATCCTAATTGGCTTTCATAAAATGCTCTTCGTTTTTTAACCGATAGACCACGTAACATTTTACTGCGTTTATTCCTAACATTCATAGGAACTATTCCAACCATTTCTGAGGCTTCTGTATTATCTCGTTCTGAATAAGTAAATACGTGCAAGTAAGAAATATCTAATTCGTTTAAAAAATTATAGGTTTCTAAAAAAAGTTCATCGGTTTCGCCAGGAAAACCTACAATGACATCAACTCCTATACAGGCATTAGGCATCACTTCTTTTATTTTTGAAACTCTATCTACATATAACTCGCGTAAATAGCGTCTTTTCATTTTTTTTAGAATTTCATTGCTTCCAGATTGCAAAGGAATATGAAAATGAGGTACAAATGCTCTGGATTTTGAAACCAAATCAATAGTTTCATTTTTTAAAAGATTAGGCTCTATAGACGAAATTCGCAATCGTTCAATTCCTTCAACTTTATCCAATTGAGTCACTAAGTCTAAAAAGGTATGTTCGTGTGTTTTGTTTCCAAACTCGCCTTTGCCATAATCTCCAATATTAACACCCGTTAATACAATTTCTTTTATATTTTGCTCTGCTATTTCTTTGGCATTTTTCAACACATTTTCTAATGCATCACTACGAGAAATACCTCTGGCTAAAGGAATTGTGCAGTACGTGCATTTATAATCGCAACCATCTTGAACTTTTAAAAAGGCACGAGTTCTATCACCTATTGAATAAGACCCTACATAAAAATCGGCTTCTTCTATTTCGCAAGAATGAACTTCTCCAAAATCGTTTTTAGAAAGGTCATTTAAATAATCAGTAATTTTAAATTTTTCTGTAGCACCCAAAACCAAATCTACACCATCTACATCCGCCAGTTCTTGTGGTTTTAATTGTGCATAACACCCAACAGCAGCAACAAAAGCATTTGGATTGATTTTTTGAGCCTGCTTTACAATGGTTTTAAAGCGTTTGTCTGCATTTTCAGTTACCGAACAGGTATTAATTACATAAATATCTGCATTTTCTGAAAAATCGACACGATCAAAACCTTCTTCTGTAAAACTTCTAGCTATGGTAGATGTTTCAGAAAAATTAAGTTTACATCCTAACGTGTAAAAAGCAACTTTTTTTTTGGTACTCATTTCTTTTATAAAATCGTGCAAATATAATAAAAAAAGAGCGTTTCATATAGAAACGCTCTTCCTTAAAACTAAAAGACAATCTTTTAGCCGATTTGAGAGTCAGTGAAAGTTAACAATAGTAATTTTACTTCAACTGTTTATTATGACACTAGAATTAAAAAAAAGTCACTAAAATTTATAAATAAAATGATGCGTTTTTCGCAAAGAATAAAGTAAATAATTAAGAATCAGTTCTATTCTCTTCTAAATTTTTTGGTTTCTTCAAACACATGTTCTAAGATTGCTGCATCTTGTTCGTTAAAATCCATATTTCTTCTTGACATTACAGCTTGAGCTACTTCAAAAGCTTTTTTAGTTAAATATGTTGTAAATCCACCATGTCCTCCCCAAGAAAAGCTCGGGATAAAATTTCTAGGAAATCCACTTCCAAAAACATTTGCATTCACACCTACAACTGTTCCTGTGTTGAACATTGTGTTTATAGCGCATTTACTGTGATCGCCCATCATTAAACCACAAAACTGTAAACCCGTTTTAGTGAAACTTTCGGTTTTATAATTCCATAAACGCACTTCAGAATAATCGTTTTTAAGATTTGAAGTATTTGTGTCTGCACCTAAATTACACCATTCGCCTAAAACAGAGTTTCCTAAAAAGCCATCATGCCCCTTGTTCGAATATGCAAATAAAACCGCATTATTTACCTCTCCTCCAATTTTACAAAAAGGACCTACTGTTGTTGGTCCATAAATTCTGGCTCCAAGTTTTATTATGGAACCTTCACACAAAGCTAGGGGTCCACGCAGCAGGGAGCCTTCCATAACCAACGTGTTTTTACCTATATAAATTGGGCCTTTGGAAGCATTTAAAGTTGCAAATTCAATTTCCACACCTTCTTCAATAAAAATATTTTCGGGTGCAATGACATTATTACTTGAAGGAATTGGTTTTGATTTTCTATCCTTGGTTAAGAGGTTAAAATCTTCTTGGATTGCTTCTCCATTTTTAGAAAAAATATCCCAAGTATTTTCTATCTTAATTATATCATCATTAAACTCTAACGCTTCATAGGTTGAAAAATCGATATCATCTTGGGCTTCGTTAGTGAAAAATGCAATAATATCTTCATCTTTAAAAATAGCTTGATTTTTTTCCAGGCTCTTTATCATTTCTGATAACTCTAAATTTGGAAGATAAGATGCATTAATCATGATATTCTCTTCCATTTCTACCATTGGATATTTGTCTGACAAATAATCTTCTGTAACAGTTGTAGTGGTTGAATCTAAATAAGCTTCCCATTTTTCACGAATGGTTAAGATTCCAACTCTTATATCTGCAACTGGTCTTGTATATGTAAATGGCAATAAGTTGTTGCGAAAAGGACCATCGAAAAGAATATAGTTCATGTTAAATTTGAGTTAGAAGTTTGAAGTTTTTTAAATAAGTTCAAACCAATATTTATATGTTCAAATGTAGCGTAATTGTAGAAAATAAAAAAGCCTTTCAAACAATGAAAGGCTTTAAATATTATTTGAAACTAAGTTTATTTATTAAACTTAGCATATTTGTTTTTAAACTTATCAATACGTCCAGCTGTGTCTACTAATTTAGATTTACCAGTATAATATGGGTGAGAAGTTCTTGAAATTTCCATTTTAACAACTGGATATTCAACACCGTCAACCTCTATAGTTTCATTAGTATTTGCAGTAGATTTAGTTAAGAAAACATCATCGTTAGACATGTCTTTAAATGCTACTATTCTATAATTTTCTGGATGTATACCTTTTTTCATCGCTCTACGCTTTATATTCTTTTCAATTTTGGAAGTGCAAATTTAAGCTATTTTTTTAAATGAACAATATTTTTTAATATTTTTTATTTTACTCCTTTACGTAACGTTTTATTATCTTTGTTTACTAACTAAGAAACTAAATTTTTAAACCAAAAAAAATGGAATCTCAAAAACTTTCACCAGGAAAATTCTCACTTAATTATGGACTCATCTTAGGACTGCTTATGATTGTCATAGGAGTCATTACATATGTTACAGGATGGGCTTTAGAATTGAAACAATGGCCTAATTGGATATACTATATTGCCTTTCCAGTTACTATTTTTTATGCCATTTCAAAATATAAAAAAAATAATGTCAACTTATTAAGTCTTGGAGAAGCTATTAAAATTGGGTTAGCTATTGGATTGATAAGCGCACTTGTTTATGCTGTTTACGGGTTGATTTTTAATTATTTAATTGATCCAGAATTTATGTCACAAATTATGGAAGCTACACGTGACAAATTGCTTGAAAACCAAAATTTAACTGAAGAAATTGTAGACCAGCAATTAGCAATGATGAAAAAATTTATGAATCCGGTTGTAGGAACAGCACTTTGGATTGCACTAAGCGCATTATTTGGATTGATTTATTCTCTTATTGCAGGATTAATAATGAAAAAAGAAGAGTAATACATGAATATATCAGTAGTCATACCACTACTTAACGAACAAGAATCTTTAAAAGAATTATATGATTGGATTGCAAAAGTTATGCAATCCAATCATTTTTCATATGAAGTTATTTTTATTGATGATGGTAGCACAGATAACTCTTGGGACACCATAGAACAGTTATCTGCCAATAATAAACATGTTAAAGGCATCAAATTTTTAAAAAACTTCGGTAAATCTCAAGCGCTTCATGCTGGTTTCGAAAAAGCCCAAGGTGATGTTGTAATTACTATGGATGCGGATTTGCAAGATAACCCTGATGAAATCCCAGAGCTTTATAACATGATTGTAAATCAAGGTTATGATTTAGTTTCTGGTTGGAAAAAGAAACGCTATGATTCTATTATTTCAAAAAATTTACCATCAAAATTATTTAATTGGGCAGCAAGAAAAACATCTGGAGTAAAACTTCATGACTTTAATTGTGGTTTAAAAGCTTACAAATTAGAAGTTGTTAAAAATATTGATGTTAATGGTGAAATGCATCGTTACATTCCGGTATTATCAAAAAATGCGGGATTTGCTAAAATAAGTGAAAAGGTTGTTCTTCATCAAGCTAGAAAATATGGGGAAACTAAATTTGGCATGGATCGTTTTATTAATGGTTTTCTAGACTTAATAACTATATGGTTTTTATCTAAGTTTGGAAAAAGACCTATGCATTTATTTGGTTCTTTGGGTGTTATAATGCTCATTATTGGTTTTGGTTTTGCTTTATATCTTGGTATTGACAAATTATTCTTAAACCCTTCTGGACGTTTAATAACACAGCGACCTCAATTTTATATAGCACTTTCTACAATGATTATTGGTACTCAGTTTTTTGTAGCAGGTTTTTTAGGAGAAATCATTTTACGAAGCAAACCAGATAGAAAACGTTACTCAATTAAAACAGAATTAAATTTTTAATTGTTAAGTTTACTACTATTGATAAAAAGAATTATTCCTTCAATTTGTTTATTTTTATATTTAAAATATTTTAATCCATTATGATACATATTGATCCAGAACTATTGAAACGCGTTAACACATGGCTAACACCAGTTTTTGATGAAGACACACAAAATCAGATAAAAGAATCTATTGCTTTAAACCCAGAAGGCTTAAAAGAAAGTTTCTATAAAGATTTAGAATTTGGTACAGGTGGTATGCGAGGTGTTATGGGTGTTGGCACTAATAGAATTAACAAATATACACTAGGAAGAAGCACACAAGGTTTAAGTGAATATATGCTTAACTATTTCCCTAATGAAACTCCTAAAGTAGCAATAGCCTATGATTGCAGACACAACAGTAAAACCTTAGCTAAAGTTGTTGCTAACGTATTCTCTGCTAATGGAATAGAAGTTTTTTTATTTGAAGATTTACGTCCTACTCCAGAATTATCATTTGCCCTAAAACATTTAAATTGTCATTGCGGCATTGTTTTAACAGCGTCTCATAATCCACCGGAATATAATGGTTATAAAGTGTATTGGCAAGATGGCGGACAGTTGGTACCACCACAAGATGAGGAAATTGTAAACAAGATTAATGATACACCTTACGCTAATATTAAGTTTGAGGCAAACGAAAAACTCATTCATTATATAGGTAAAGATGTCGATAATGTATTTATTGATGCTTCCGTAAAGAATGGAAGTTTTAATATTCCTAAAGAAACTAAAGACAATTTAACCATTGTTTTTACATCTTTACACGGCACATCTATCACTTTGGTTCCAGAAACTCTAAAAAGAGCTGGTTACAAAAACGTTCATATTGTTAAAGAACAAGAAGTTCCAAATGGCGATTTTCCAACAGTAGCTTCTCCAAATCCTGAAGAACCTGCTGCATTAAAAATGGCTTTGGAATTAGCTGATAAAGTAAATGCAGACATTGTTATTGGAACAGACCCGGATTGTGACAGATTAGGTGTTGCAGTTAGAAATTTAGAAGGAAAACTTGAGCTTCTAAACGGAAATCAAACCATGTTGATGATGACTGATTTCTTACTTAAAAAATGGAAATCAGAAAATAAACTAAAAGGAAAAGAATTCATAGCCTCTACAATTGTTTCAACACCTATGATGAGTGTTTTAGGTAAAGCATACAATGTAGAAAGCAAAATCGTACTTACAGGATTCAAGTGGATTGCCAAATTAATTAAAGATTTTTCAAACCTTGATTTTATTGGTGGTGGTGAAGAAAGTTTTGGCTTCATGGTTGGTGATTTTGTTCGTGATAAAGATGCTGTAACCTCAACACTTTTAGCATGCGAAATTGCAGCATTAGCAAAATCTAACGGAAGCTCTTTTTATAATCACCTTATAAAACTTTATATAGAACATGGTTTTTATAAAGAAAAATTGGTGTCACTAACTAAAAAAGGGATTGAAGGTGCTCAAGAAATTAAGCAAATGATGATAGATGCTCGCGAAAATCCTCTTAAAATAGTTAATGGCTCAAAAGTTGTAAAAATTGAAGATTATGAACTTTCAATAACTAAAAACATGGTTACTGGAGAAGAAACTTCTATTGACATTCCAAAATCAAATGTATTAATTTATTATACAGAAGATGGTAGTCAAGTTGCTTTAAGACCTAGCGGAACCGAGCCAAAAATCAAGTTTTATGTAAGTGTAAATACAACATTAAAATCGGTAGCAGATTTTAAAACAACCGAAGCTTTGCTTGATGCAAAGGCACAAGCTATTCTAAAAGACATGAAATTAATATAATAACCCATATCTTTGCCAAATTAACATGCTTTTATGGTAATATCATAAAAGCATGTTTTTTAAACAGACAATTCTTATTTAATGAATCAATTTTTAAACATATTAAAATACGCAAAACCGTATAAAAGTTATGCTATAGGACATATTATTTCTAATATATTGTTTGCTCTATTTAGCACAATATCTATGATTGCAATAAAACCAATGTTAGATGTGATTTTTAAGCAAAAAAAAGATGCTATTATAATTAAACCAGTTTATCAAGGTATATCTAAATTAGGGAAATATCTAGAAAATCAGCTTGTTTACCAAATGCACGAATATACTGGTGGTGACAATTCTAAAGCATTGATTTTTGTTGTTGGATTAATTGTAGTTGCCTTTTTACTTAAAAATTTATTTGGCTATTTAGCAAATTACTTTATGGTGTTTTTAAGAAATGGAGTTGTTAGAGATCTTAGAAATGCTGTATACAAAAAAACGGTTGAATTGCCTCTTTCCTATTTTTCCGAACAAAAAAAAGGCGATATCATGGCACGTGTAACTAACGATGTTTCAACACTACAATACTCAATGCTTCCTGTTCTTGAGCTTATTATAAGAGAACCTTTAACTATTATTTTCACAATAATAGCTATGCTTTATTTAAGTCCAAGTCTTACACTATTTGTTTTTATTTTTATTCCCATTACAGGTTTAATCATTTCTAGAATTGGTAAAAGTTTAAAAAGAAAATCAGACCGTGTTCAAAAGGAACAAGGTGTCATTTTATCTACGCTTGAGGAAACTTTAACAGGGTTACGGATTATAAAAGGTTTTAATGCCGAAGAAAAATTCGATACTAGATTTCAAGAATCTTCAAATCGTTTTTACAACTTTTCAAATAAATTACTAAATCGTCAAAACCTAGCATCTCCAGCTAGTGAAGTTTTAGGTATTTGTGTTATTGCTGTTCTATTATGGTATGGTGGCCAACTCGTTTTAAATGAAGGAAGTTCTGGAGGCCTTAATGGAAGTTCATTTTTAGTCTATATGGGTTTAGCATATTACATACTAACTCCAGCTAAAGCTATTTCAAGAGGGCTTTATAATATCAAGCAAGGAGATGCAGCTGCAGAGCGTATTCAAGAAATTATAGATACGCCAAATCCATTAAAAGATAAAGAAAATGCTATTGTAAAGACTGGTTTTGACACTGAAATAGTTTTTAATAATATTTCATTTAAATATGAAAACGAATATGTATTGAAAAATTTCTCTCTTAACATCCCAAAAGGAAAAACAATAGCTTTGGTGGGTCAATCAGGAAGTGGAAAATCAACAATTGCCAATTTAATCACTCGATTTTATGACGTTAATAAAGGAAGTATTTTAATTGACAATATTGATATTCGTGATTTAACTACAAGTTCTTTAAGAAGCCAGTTAGGTATTGTAACACAAGATGCCATTCTATTTAACGATAGTATTAAAAACAATCTGAAATTAGGAAAAGACAATGCTACAGATGAAGAAGTTATTGAAGCATTAAAAGTTGCCAATGCTTGGGAATTTGTTAAAGATTTACCAGAAGGCATAAATACAAATATAGGTGACGCAGGAAACAAACTTTCGGGTGGCCAAAAACAACGTTTAAGTATTGCTAGAGCTGTATTAAAAAGTCCACCTATTATGGTTTTAGACGAAGCTACTTCGGCACTTGATACAGAAAGCGAACGTTTAGTGCAAGTAGCATTAGAAAATATGATGAAAAACAGAACCTCTATTGTAATTGCTCACCGACTGTCAACTATTCAAAATGCTGATGAAATTGTAGTGTTAAATAAAGGTGAAATTGTTGAAAAAGGAAAACATACAGAACTTATTGCTAAAAAAGGTATTTATAAAAAACTTGTCGATATGCAAAGCTTTGAATAAATAGCTGGTTTAATTAAAAGTAAAAAGGATAGAGATTTGGGCTTCTATCCTTTTTTTGTTCATTGCTAGACTTGGGGCAACCTAACAACATAAGTAGATTTTCTATACAGTAAAAGTAATACAAATAAAATTATCTTGCAAGAAAAAAATGTATTTTGTCGTAATATATTGCATTTCATCGATGATTTATATTTCAATGTATTGACTATTAAATATTTATGTTTTTATGTATTTTCTTATATAATATTAAAAATCAAGAAAGAAATTAAACTTTTAGTATATTCATATGTCTAAACACAAAAATTCAACTTGTGATTATTGAATCTGAGCTAGTAGAACAACTAAAATCAAAAAAAAATGTTGATTTCGCCTTTAAAGAGTTAGTATCTCAATATAAAGAGCGTTTATACTGGCACATTCGTAATATTGTAAAATCACATGATGATGCTGATGATGTTTTACAAAACACATTTATTAAGGTTTTTAAAAATATTGATAACTTTAAAGGAGATAGTAAATTGTTCTCTTGGATGTATAGAATTGCCACTAATGAAGCCATTACATTTATAAACAATAATGCCAAACGACTTCAAATTACTAATGAAGAATCCCAGAACTTAACATTAAGCAATTTAACTACCGATGTTTACTTTGAAGGTGATAAAATTCAGTTAAAACTACAACAAGCCATTGCAACATTACCTCAAAAACAACAATTAGTATTTAATATGAGGTATTTTGAAGAAATAAAATTCAAAGACATGGCAGATATTTTAGAAACAAGCGAAGGAGCCCTTAAAGCCTCATACCATATTGCAGTAAAAAAAATTGAAGAGTATTTAATTAAAAATTAAACCTTTAGAAGAAAAAATAGTCATAATTAAGTAATGAAAAAAAATAGTTTAAAAAATATCAATAAAACTGGCTTTAAAGTACCTGAAAATTACTTTGAAAACTTTGAATATGCATTTTTAAGTGAATTAAAACTTAAGGAAACATCAGCTAATTCTGGATTTAAAGTGCCGGAAAACTATTTTGAAACATTAGACGATAAAATTCTTAATACAATTAAAGATCAAAAAGAAGTAAAAGTTTTAAAACTATTCTCATGGAAAAAAATCACTTATGCTGCACCAATAGCAGCTAGTGTAATAATTATGTTAGGTGTTATGTTTAATAAAAATTCGACATTAAGCATTGATAAAATAGAAACAGCATCTATTGAAAATTACATCTTAACAGAAGAATTGGAACCTAACGAAATGGCTTCGCTTTTTTCAAATGAAGATTTATCAGAAATCAACTTTACAAACAATAATTTAAATCCTGAAACATTAGAAAATTATGTTTTAGATAATTTAGAAATCGAAGAAATAATTACAAACAACAATTAAAATGAAAACAATAACAAGCATTGTCTTTATTATAAGTTTTTCACTACTATCTTTTTCACAACCTAATAGAGATAAAATTAAATCCTTAAAAATAGCATTCATAACTGAAAAGCTGGATTTATCAAAAAAAGAAGCGCAACAGTTTTGGCCTATTTACAATGCCTTTGAAGAAGAAAATTTCAGTCTTAAAAAACAAGCTTTTGAGGACAGGAAAAATATTAATTTTGAAACCCTCAAAGAAGAAGAAGCTGTATTGTTATTGAAAAAAATGCGCTCTTTCGATACAAAAAGAAGAATTTTAAAAGATAATTTTATTGATGATTTATCTAAAATAATTTCTGCTAAAAAAATTATTTTATTGGAAAAGGTTGAAGATGATTTTAAACATAAAATGTTTGAAGAATTTAAAAACAGACGTTTAGGACACGGTCCTAAAGAATAAAAAAAGAGAAACTTAAGTTTCTCTTTTTTTATTCTCTAAATATTAATTTTGAAATTCTTCCACTACCAGCTGCATAAGCAACTGTATCATTCAAAAATCTAATGGTAAAAAAGCCTTCATCACTTAAATGCTTCCAATTATTACCAGCATCATTAGAAAAATCAATTCCTTTAAATCCTAAAGTCACCAGCTCCTTCCCTTTTCTGTTTGGAATATATTGCACGCAACTTCTATAACTTGGATTTTTATTTTGACCAACTAATTGCCAAGTTTTACCACCATCTTGAGTTACTATTTTATTGGCTTCATTATTTTCCGGATTCGTATAATCTCCTCCAATAGCAAAACCATTCATATCATCATAAAAATCAACAGAATAGATTCCTTCTGTATTCCTTTTTTGTACAATTGGAGTTTTAATCACTTTCCATGAAATCCCTTTGTCCTCAGAAAAATAAATATTTCCTGCTGTTGTTGCAATCCAGGTTTTATCGCCAACAGTTTTAATATTGGTGTTGCTTGCAGCAAAAGCACCTTCTCCTTCTTCTGCTTTTGGCAAATTTTCACAAGATATTTTTTTCCAAGAAAGTCCACCGTCTCTAGTTACTATTACAGATAAACAACTATTCATACTATCTCCTATTGCAATCCCTTCTTGGTCATTCCAAAATGTCATAGCATCGTAAAAAACACCTTCCCCTTCTTCTTTATAAACCAATTGCATTTGCCCAGAGTCTCCTGTTTTATATAGCAAAGCAGGACTTTCAATACTTAACATAAAAAAATCTGTTGATGTATGAGCTATTGCTCTAAAATGTAAATTCAAACTATCATATTCTTGTTTAGAAGTCAACCAACTTTCCTTCATAGAGTTATAAAGCCCATAAATTCCATTATTAGCAGCAAATGCTAAACTTCCATCATCAAGTATTTCAATAGCTCTAATACTCAGCAAAGAGTCAGAGAATATGGCTTTTATTTCAACCGATGAAAAATTTCTTGGTACGAAAACCTCCTTTTCTTTACAAGAAAAAATTATTAAAGCCAACAAAAAAACAAACCTGAACTGTTTCATTTAATTTAAAATTTTTATAAAAATAGAAAAGCTACACCAATAAACTTATAAACGATTAAACAAATAAACATTTTAAACGTAACTTTGCACACTTATTTAAACAACATGCGATTACACAGGAATTTATGCTTTTCAGTCATTGATGGATTAACATTAATCTTTAACGAAGGAAATTATGCAGATAAAGTCATTCAACAACTATTAAAACGCGATAAACGTTGGGGATCTAGAGACAGAGCTTTTGTTGCTGAAACCACTTACGATATTGTTAGATGGAAACGTTTATATGCTGAAATTGCAGAAGTTAAAGAACCCTTTACTAGAGATAATCTTTGGCGTATGTTTGCTGTTTGGGCTACTTTAAAAGGTATAAAACTACCGGATTGGACTTACTTTGAAAATACACCAACACGAAAGATTAAAGGTAAGTTTGATGAACTTTCTAAAATTAGAAAGTTTAAAGAATCCATTCCCGATTGGTTAGATGAATTAGGAGAAAAAGAACTTGGTAAAGCTTTTTGGACTAAAGAAATAGCTGCTTTAAATGAACAAGCCGATGTTATTTTAAGAGTTAATACTTTAAAAACCACTAAAGAAAAACTACAAGCCGAGCTTTTTGACCAGGATATTGAAGGCAATTTTTTACCGGATTATCCAAATGCATTAAAACTAAAAGAGCGTGCCAATGTATTCTTAACCGAGCAATTTAAAAATGGTTTGTTTGAAGTACAAGACGCATCATCACAATTAGTAGCAGAATTTTTAAATGTTCAACCTGGCATGCGTGTGGTTGATGCATGTGCTGGAGCTGGAGGAAAAACACTTCATATTGCATCTTTAATGGAAAACAAAGGGCAGATTATTGCCTTAGATATTTATGAAAACAAACTTCATGAATTAAAACGTAGAGCAAAGAGAAATGGTGCTTTCAATATTGAAACACGAGGTATTGATTCTACAAAAGTCATTAAAAAATTATATGATAAGGCTGATAGAGTATTGATTGATGCACCTTGTTCTGGTTTAGGTGTTTTAAGAAGAAATCCAGATGCTAAATGGAAATTACAACCAGATTTTATTGAAAAAATAAAAATTACACAACAAGACATTTTACAACAATATTCTAAAATGGTTAAAGTTGGTGGTCAACTGGTGTATGCAACATGTTCTATATTACCGTCTGAAAATCAAAATCAAGTTGATAAATTCTTAACATCAGAATCTGGGAAAAATTTTACTTTTGTAAAAGACAACAAGGTATTAGCCCACAAATCTGGATATGATGGGTTTTATATGGCCCTTTTAGAACGTAAACAATAATTACAATATGAAGCAATCTTACATTTATTTTTTATTAGTAACCTCAGTTTGTTTTGCTCAACTTACACCACCAACAGAACTTCAAAGCTATTACAGTAATGTTGATTTTTCCTTATCAGGAACTCCTTTGTACAACAATTTAGCTACAGAAACCATTGCAAAACACACAACTTTTTTAGCCTATACAGACCGACATGATTATCTATATGATGCAGACGAGGATCTATCAAACCCTTCAAATGTAATTTTAATTTACAGTGGTGAAAGTCGCTATTGGGAAGAGTATCTTTCTGGAAACAATAGCTATATGCCACAAACATTTAATACTGAACATGTATACCCTCAGTCCTTAATTGGAAGTACTGCCGAAGGCGATCTTCATCATTTGAGATCCTGTGATATTAGTATAAATTCTAGTAGAGCTAACAAACCTTTTGCTAATGGATCTGGAAGTTATTCAGATTTAGGAAGTAGCTGGTATCCTGGTGATGAATGGAAAGGTGATGTTGCTAGAATGATTATGTACTTGAACTTAAGATATGCTGAACCATTTGATGAAGTTGGCTCATTGAGTTTATTTTTACAATGGAATGTTGAAGATCCTGTATCACCTTTTGAAGATCATAGAAATAAAGTTATCAGTGCTGCTCAAGGCAATAGAAATCCATTTATAGACAACCCTTATTTAGCAACGGTAATATGGGGAGGAACATTAGCTGAAAACAGATGGAATACATTATCAACAAATGATTTTACAGATTCAGACTTTAAAATTTACCCTAATCCAACTTCAGAAAATTATTTTAACATAAAAACAAATCAGTCTTTAAAAGTAGAAATTTTTGATATTTTAGGAAAATCAATATTAAAAACTCAAGTTGATTCGAACAACTCAAAAATTGATATTAACCGATTAACAAAAGGCATTTACTTAGTAAAATTAATTTCAGACAAAGGAAGTGTCACAAAAAAATTAATAAAACAATAAATTGAAGCGACTAAATGAGTCGCTTTTTTTATGTTTAAAACATCGTGAATAACTCTTTAATTAACTTAAAGTTTTACACACATCTTATAACTAAAAAAATTAAATTTGCACTTTAATCAAACAACACAAATAAACATAAAATGATTCATTTCTTTGGAAACGAAAACAGTAAGGTTTTTGCTGTTCAAACAACAAAAGAATTATCAACAGAAACCATTTCAAAATTAGAATGGTTATTTGGCAACCAGCCTAAAATAGAACGAGCATCACTTGATGCTTTTTTTGTTGGTCCGCGTGCCGCCATGATAACACCTTGGAGCACTAATGCCGTTGAGATTACTCAAAATATGGGAATCCCAGATATTATAAGAATTGAAGAATTTAATGCTGTTTCAAAAGATTTCAAAGGTTTTGATCCTATGATTTCTGAAAAATTTAATGGATTAAAT
Source organism: Gaetbulibacter sp. M235 (assembly GCF_043876835.1). Lineage (NCBI taxonomy): Bacteria > Pseudomonadati > Bacteroidota > Flavobacteriia > Flavobacteriales > Flavobacteriaceae > Gaetbulibacter > Gaetbulibacter sp. M235. Next base: position 266,311 of record NZ_JBAWJZ010000002.1, on the reverse strand, counting down.
CAAGAATCATTTACTATAAATATTATTCCCGAACCTATTATTAATATCCACAACATTGCTGAATACAATAAGCAAGAAGGATTGTCATTAAGCGATGAAGAAGTCTCTTATTTAGAAGGTGTTTCAAAAAAAATAGGTCGACTATTAACCGATTCTGAAGTTTTTGGATTTTCACAAGTAAACTCAGAGCATTGCAGACATAAGATTTTTAATGGAACTTTTGTAATTGATGGAGAAGAAAAGCCTGTTTCGCTTTTCAAAATGATTAAAAAAACATCAGAAACAAATCCAAATGATATTGTTTCGGCTTACAAAGACAATGTTGCTTTTATAAAAGGTCCAGTTGTTGAACAATTTGCGCCTAAAACAGCCGATAAACCAGATTTTTATCAAACAAAAGATTTTGAATCTGTTATCTCATTAAAAGCTGAAACACATAATTTCCCTACTACTGTTGAACCTTTCAATGGTGCTGCAACGGGTTCAGGTGGAGAAATTCGTGACAGACTTGCTGGTGGTAAAGGTTCTTTACCTTTAGCTGGAACTGCTGTCTATATGACTTCTTATTCACGTTTAGAAGAAAATCGTCCTTGGGAACAAGCTATGGCAGAACGCAAATGGTTATACCAAACTCCAATGGATATTCTAATAAAAGCAAGTAACGGAGCTTCAGATTTTGGTAACAAGTTTGGACAACCACTTATCTGTGGATCTATATTAACTTTTGAACATGAAGAAGACGCCAGAAAACTTGGGTTCGACAAGGTAATTATGCAAGCTGGTGGCATCGGTTATGGAAAAGCAGATCAAGCATTAAAAGACAAGCCAAAAGCTGGTGATAAAATAGTTATTCTAGGTGGAGAAAACTACCGTATTGGTATGGGTGGAGCTGCTGTTTCGTCAGCTGACACTGGTGCTTTTGCTTCTGGAATAGAATTAAATGCAGTTCAACGTTCTAACCCTGAAATGCAAAAACGCGCTTCAAATGCGGTTCGTGGCATGGTTGAAAGTGATGAAAATTATATTATTTCTATCCATGATCATGGCGCTGGCGGACATTTAAATTGTTTAAGTGAATTAGTTGAAGAAACTGGCGGTTTGATTGATTTAGATAAATTACCCGTTGGTGACCCTACACTATCTGATAAAGAAATTATAGGTAACGAATCTCAAGAGCGTATGGGATTGGTAATTGCCGAAAAACATATTGAAACTTTGCAACGCATCGCAGAACGCGAACGTTCTCCAATGTACACTGTTGGTGATGTGACTGGAAATAACCGATTCACTTTTGAGTCTAAAACTAAAGGTGATAAGCCGATGGATTTAGAAATGGATGATATGTTCGGTAGTTCTCCAAAAACATATATGCATGATAAAACTGTTAATAGAATTTATCCAGATATTACATATAATAAAGATAAATTTTATGATTATTTAGACCAGTTATTACAACTGGAAGCCGTTGCCAGTAAGGATTGGCTAACTAATAAAGTTGACCGTTGTGTTGGAGGAAAAGTAGCAAAACAACAATGTGTAGGGCCTTTACAATTACCTTTAAATAATCTTGGCGTTATGGCCTTAGATTACAAAGGAAAAGAAGGTATTGCAACTTCTATCGGGCACTCTCCTATTTCTGGATTAATTAATCCGGTAGCAGGAAGCAGAAATGGTATAACAGAAGCTTTAACCAATATTGTTTGGGCTCCTTTAAAAGATGGTTTACAAAGTGTTTCCCTATCTGCAAACTGGATGTGGCCTTGTAAAAATGAAGGTGAAGATGCTCGTTTATATGAAGCTGTAAAAGCTGTTTCAGAATTTGCTATCGATTTAGGCATCAACGTTCCAACTGGTAAAGATTCTCTTTCTATGAAGCAAAAATATCCCAATGAGGAAGTTATTGCTCCGGGAACTGTTATTATTTCTGCGGCTGCAAATTGCAATGACATCACTAAAGTTGTTGAGCCGGTTTTTCAAAAAAATTCAGGAGGCATATACTATATCAATGTTTCACAAGATAATTTTAAACTAGGTGGAAGTTCTTTTGCTCAAGTTGTAAATAAAATTGGTAGTGATACTCCAAATGTAAAAAGTGCAGCTTATGTGAAAACGGTTTTTAATACCATTCAAAAATTAATAAAAGAAAACAAAATTGTTGCAGGTCATGATGTGGCCTCTGGTGGTTTGATTACTACCTTATTGGAAATGTGTTTTGCAGACAACAATTTAGGTGCAGAATTAGATCTAACAGCATTATCTGAAAAAGATTCATTTAAATTATTGTTTGCAGAAAATGCTGGTATTGTAATACAATCAACAGATGCTTCTATTGAAACTTTGTTATCTGAAGCTCAAATTGAATTTTTTAACATCGGTAAAGTAACCAAAAGTGATGTGGTAAGCATCATCAACGGAACAGATGTATTTACCATGACAGTATCACGTTTACGTGATATGTGGTTTAAAACATCCTTCTTATTAGACCAAAAACAAACCGCAAATAATTTAGCTGAAGCAAGGTATAAAAATTATAAAAATCAACCATTAAAGTACACATTCCCTAGCCACTTTACAGGTAAACTTCCTGCTATCGACGCTAGCAAGCCTAGACCAAAAGCAGCGATTTTACGCGAAAAAGGTAGCAACTCAGAGCGTGAAATGGCAAACGCCATGTATTTAGCTGGATTTGATGTAAAAGATGTACACATGACCGATTTGATTTCAGGTCGTGAAACGCTTGAAGACATTCAGTTTCTAGGAGCTGTTGGTGGATTTTCGAATAGTGATGTTTTAGGTTCTGCTAAAGGTTGGGCTGGAGCTATTAAATACAATGAAAAAGCGAATAAAGCCATTCAAGATTTCTTTAAAAGAGAAGATACTCTTTCTGTTGGGATTTGTAATGGATGCCAGTTATTTATGGAACTTGAAGAAATCAATCCAGAGCATGAAGTTCATGGAAAAATGACCTATAACGATTCTCATAAACACGAAAGCAACTTTACATCTGTAAAGGTTCAGGAAAACAATTCAGTTATGCTATCTACACTTTCAGGTAGTACTTTAGGGGTTTGGATTTCTCATGGTGAAGGTAAATTCAGTTTACCGCTTTCAGAAGACAACTATAATATTGTTGCTAAATATAGTTATGCAGAATATCCTCATAACCCAAATGGATCAGACTTTAACACCGCTATGATGTGCGATAAAACTGGTAGACATTTGGTTACTATGCCACATATTGAGCGTTCTACTTTTCAATGGAACTGGGCTTATTATCCTAGTGAAAGAAAAGACGAAGTATCTCCTTGGTTAGAAGCTTTTGTGAATGCCAGAAAGTGGATTGAGAATAAATAATTTTTTTTATAAACAAAAACCCGAAGTAAAATAAATTCTTACTTCGGGTTTTCAAACTTAAAACAAATAATTACATGGACTTTTTAATTGCAGCTTGCGCAGAAGCAATGCGTGCAATTGGAACTCTATAAGGAGAACAACTTACGTAGTTCAATCCTGTGTTATAGCAGAATTCAACAGAACTTGGCTCACCACCATGTTCACCACAAATACCAACTTTTAAATTTGGTTTTGAACTTCTACCTTTTTCTGTGCCCATTTTTACTAATTGACCAACACCTTCTTGATCAAGTACTTCAAACGGATCTACTTTTAAAATGCCTTTTTCTATATATATTGGTAAAAATTTACCAGCATCATCTCTTGAATAACCAAAAGCCATTTGAGTTAAATCATTGGTTCCAAATGAGAAGAACTCAGCTTTTTTAGCAATTAAATCTGCTGTTAACGCTGCTCTAGGAATTTCAATCATTGTTCCTACTAAAAAGTCAATTGAATCATTATATTCTTCAAAAACCTTTTGAGCTGTGTTTCTTATAATTTGCTCTTGCATTTCAAATTCTGCAACAGTTCCAATAAGCGGAACCATAATTTCTGGTTTTGCTACAATGCCTTTAGCTTTTAAATTTAATGCTGCTTCAATGATAGCTCTAGCTTGCATTTCGGTAATTTCTGGATAGGTATTTCCCAATCTACAACCTCTATGACCAAGCATTGGGTTAAATTCTTCCAATTCAACTATTTTACTTTTTACAGCTTCTAATGAAATATGCATTTCTTCAGCTAACTCTTTTTGTTGAGCTAATTGATGAGGAACAAATTCATGTAAAGGTGGATCTAACAATCTCACTGTTACTGGTAGCCCTTGCATTGCTTCAAAAATTCCCTCAAAATCATCACGTTGCATTGGCAATAATGATTCTAAAGCATGTTTTCTGCCTTTAACAGTATCTGCTAAAATCATTTCACGCATGGCTTTAATACGGTCAACTTCAAAGAACATATGCTCTGTTCTTGTTAAACCTATACCTTGAGCTCCAAAGCTACGAGCAATTCTTGCATCTTTAGGAGTGTCGGCATTTGTTCTAACTTGCATAGTAGCATATTTATCTGATAGGTTCATAAGCTCTGCAAATTCACCACTTAATTCAGGCTCGATAGTTGCTACTTTACCTTCAATAATATTACCAGTTGAACCATTTAAAGAAATCCAATCACCTTCATGATATTCTTTTCCATCAACAGTTAAAGTTCTTGTTTTATAATTGATTTTTAAAGCACCTGCACCCGAAACGCAACATTTACCCATTCCACGAGCTACTACTGCAGCATGAGAAGTCATTCCTCCACGAGCAGTTAAAATACCTCTGGCAATGTTCATTCCTTCTAAATCTTCTGGAGAAGTTTCAATGCGTGTTAAAATGGTGTATTTAAATTTATTGGCTTCATCTGCAAAGAATACAATTTGTCCAGTTGCAGCACCAGGTGACGCTGGCAACCCTTGGGCTATAACATGTGATTTTTTTAGTGCTTTAGGGTCAAAAACAGGATGCAATAATTCATCTAATTTATTTGGCTCAATACGCAATAAAGCTTCTTTTTCATTAATCATTCCTTGTTTTAACATATCCATGGCTATTTTTACCATTGCCGCTCCTGTACGTTTTCCGTTTCTGGTTTGCAACATCCAAAGTTTTCCATCTTGAATGGTAAACTCCATATCTTGCATGTCCTTGTAATGATCTTCCAGTTTTTGTTGATATTCATTCAACTCATTATAGATACTTGGCATCAATTCTTCAAGCGATGGGTAATTTTTTGCTCTGTCTTTCTCTTCTACTTTTGCCAATTCTGCCCAACGAAGTGAGCCTAATTTAGTGATTTGTTGTGGTGTTCTAGTTCCAGCAACCACATCTTCTCCTTGTGCATCAATTAAATATTCCCCATTGAAAACATCTTCTCCTGTTCCTGCATCTCTAGAAAAACAAACTCCAGTACCAGAGTTATTTCCCATATTACCATAAACCATGGCTTGCACATTTACAGCAGTTCCCCAATCTGATGGGTAACCATGCATGTTTCTGTAATAAACAGCTCTATCACCATTCCAGCTGTTAAACACAGCAACTACAGCTCCCCAAAGTTGATCCCAAGGATTTGTTGGAAAATCATGACCAGTACGTTTCTTTACTGCTTCTTTGAAGTCATATACTAAATCTTTTAAATCTTGAATAGTAAATTCAGTGTCTAATTGAATATTGCGTTTGTGTTTAAGCGCTTCCATGATTTCTTCAAAAGGGTCTATATCTTCTTTTGATTCTGGTTTCATACCTAAAACAACATCTCCGTACATTTGAATAAAACGCCTGTATGAATCCCATGCAAAACGCTCATTATTGGTTCTTTTTGCCAAACCAACAACAACCTCATCATTTAAACCAAGATTTAAAACAGTATCCATCATACCTGGCATAGATACTCTGGCTCCAGAACGAACAGATACTAATAGTGGATTTTCTTTATCACCAAATTTGGCTTCCATGATATTTTCAATATTTGCAATAGACTTTTCCACTTCTGGAAGAATCATATTCACTACTGCTTCTTGGCCAAGTAGATTATATTCTGTACAAACTTCGGTAGTAATTGTAAATCCAGGGGGAACTGGTATTCCAATTAAACTCATTTCTGCTAAATTTGCTCCTTTACCTCCTAAAAGGTTTTTCATTTTGCTATTGCCATCGGCAGTTTTATTACCGAATTTATAGACTCTGGTTTTTACCGATTCTAAGATTTCCATATGATTATGTTTTTTAACTTTTTATACTTAATGCCAACAAAATTATGTACTATAAAAGATGTATTCAATGACATAAATCATATAATAAAAGTTTTTATTTGGTGATATCATATTTAACTCTATTCGTTTATAATAAAACCATAATATTTTCGCATTCATGATTTTTAAATCTTGCGCTTGTAAATTCTTTTTTATTTCCTATTTTGCAAGACACTAAACTTTTTAAAAAACATAATGACTGAAATAACAAGGATTTTTGATATTCCAAAATATCAACTTGAAAAATTCAATTTAAATAAAGCATTAGTAACCAAGTATAATGGCGAATGGGTTTCAATTTCTTCTCAAGAATATTTCTTTCAAGCTAATACTATAAGTCGTGGATTATTAAGGTTAGGTGTTAACCAAAACGATAAAATTGCTGTTATTTCAAGCACTAATAGAACAGAATGGAGTGTTTTAGATATTGGGGTTTTGCAAATAGGTGCTCAAAATGTACCTATTTATCCAACTATTGCTAAAGAAGATTATGAATATATTTTAAATCATTCTGAGTCTACTTATTGTTTTGTTTCAGATATTGAAGTTTTAGAAAAACTAAATGCTATAAAAGGAAAAACAAAACTTAAAGGAGTTTACACTTTTGATGTTATTGCTGGTGAACATAATTGGACAGAGGTTTTAAAATTAGGAGAAGATCAAAGCAATCAAAATGAAGTAGACATAAGAAATGACAATGTAAAATCTCATGATTTAGCGACCATAATCTATACTTCTGGAACAACTGGAAAACCCAAAGGCGTTATGCTATCACATAATAATTTAATATCCAATGTACTGGATAGCGAAAAGCGTGTGCCTTTTGAATATGGCAAATCAAAGGCATTAAGTTTTTTGCCTATTTGTCATGTTTTTGAGCGTATGATATTGTACCTATATCAATATTGTGGTGTCTCTATTTATTTTGCTGAATCTATTGATAAAATGAATGACAACCTAAAAGAGATTAAACCCAATGTGATGACGGCTGTCCCCAGACTTTACGAAAAAGTATATGACAAGATAGTTGAAAAAGGTTCAGAATTAAAGGGTATTAAACGAGCATTATTTTTCTGGGCAGTAGATTTAGGTTTAAAATATGAGCCTTATGGTAAAAACGGTTTATGGTATGAACTTCAATTAAAACTTGCCAGAAAATTAATTTTCAGTAAATGGAAAGAGGGTTTAGGTGGAAACTTAGATTTAATGGTATCTGGAAGCGCAGCATTGCAACCAAGATTAACTAGAACTTTTGCTGCCGCAGAAATGCCTATTATGGAAGGCTATGGCTTAACAGAAACTTCTCCTGTTATTTCTGTTAATGATATGCGTAATGGTGGTTTTAGAGTTGGCACTGTTGGGCGTATCATTGACAATGTAGAAGTGAAAATTGCTGAAGACGGAGAAATATTAGTAAAAGGTCCAAATGTTATGCTTGGTTATTATAAAGATCCTGAAAAAACAGCTGAAGTTATGACAGATGGTTATTTTCATACTGGTGATATTGGTGAAGTAAGCAATGATGGTTTTTTAAAAATTACTGATAGAAAAAAAGAAATGTTTAAAACCTCTGGTGGTAAATATGTAGCACCTGCACTTATCGAAAACGAACTAAAACAATCTCATTTTATAGAACAAATTATGGTAATTGGTGAAGGAGAAAAAATGCCAGCAGCACTTATACAACCAGATTTTCATTTTATAAGACATTGGATTGAAAAAAAAGGAATTGACATTAAATCTGATAATAAATCAATTGTTTCTTCCCAAATAATTAAAGATCGTATTCAAAAGGAAATTAATAAAACCAATAAGAAATTTGGAAATTGGGAGCAAGTTAAGAAGTTTGAACTAACAGCAGATGTTTGGTCTATCAATGATGGTCATCTCACACCAACCTTGAAAATGAAAAGGAAAGTGATCAAAGAAATCTATAAAGATTTGATAGAAAAAATATATCGCCCTTAAAGTATTTTTTAGATAATTTCATATTATATTATTTGTTTTTTTTAACTTCATTTTAATGATATTGATATTTTTTATTATTTTTAATTAAGATATTACTAATATTTTAATATATTTATTGATACTAACTAATTAATCAATAGCAAATGAAAACAAAAAATTTTTTAATTTCAGGAATTGTTGGGGGCATCGCTTCCTTTTTTCTAGGGTGGTTACTTTACGGAATCTTATTCAAGGATTCGTTTCCGCAACCTGCAGAAGCGCCAAATACAATGACAATGATAGCATTAGGCTCTCTAACGTTTGGTCTGTTTCTTTCCTTTATATTTAACAAATGGGCACAAATTAGCACCATAGTAACTGGAGCTAAAGCAGGAGCAATAATTGGACTCTTTTTAGGCTTATATTTTAATTTTTTTAATATGGCTATGAATCCAGATGCTACATTTCAAATGTTTGCATTAGATGTTGTTTTAACAATTGTTTTATCTGCTATTACTGGTGCAATAATTGCTTTAGTGAATAATAAATTAGGATAATTAATTCCAAATAAAATTAAAAAGCCGCCTTAAATAAGGCGGCTTTTCTTTTTAATAACTAGTTAACTATTTTTAACTAAATTTATTATGCACGCATAATAAATTTTTATATATTTGATTTTTACAAAAACGAACTATGAAAGACAAAACCATTGATTATGTATTGAGAACCACATGGTTAGCTGTTTTCAAAATGTATAATGAAGAAGCTCTTAAATTTGAGAGCACCATGGCTACAGGTTTAACGCTATTAAGCATAGACCAAGAAAGAGGAACGCCTTCAACATCTTTAGGCCCAAAAATGGGTATGGAAGCCACAAGCTTATCAAGAATTTTGAAAACCATGGAAAAGAGAGGTTTAATTGAAAGACGCCCTAATCCAGACGATGGTAGAAGTGTTCTAATATATCTTACAGATTTTGGTAAAGAAAAAAGAGCCTATTCAAGGGAAAAGGTTCTCACCTTTAATGAAGCTATCAGAAATAATATTTCTGAAGAAAAACTAAATCATTTTTATGAAGTAGCCGAATTGATTAATGATATGGTCTCAAACAAAAAAATTTACAAACAAACTAAATAATTAGGTTTTTATATAATGAGTAAACGTAGAATTAAAAAAGTAGCGGTTATTGGTTCCGGAATTATGGGAAGCGGTATTGCCTGCCATTTTGCCAATATTGGCGTTGATGTACTATTATTAGACATCATCCCTAGGGAATTAAATGATGCTGAAAAAGCAAAAGGATTAACGCTTGAAGATAAAGTTGTTAGAAATCGTTTAGTTAATGATTCTTTGATGACATCTCTAAAGTCTAAGCCTTCACCAATTTATCATCAAAGTTTTGCAAGCAGAATTACTACAGGAAACCTTGAAGATGATATTTCAAAAGTGAAAGATGTTGATTGGATTATGGAAGTGGTTGTTGAACGATTAGACATCAAAAAACTGGTTTTTGAAAAACTGGAAAAATATAGAACACCAGGCACATTAATAACTTCTAATACTTCAGGAATCCCAATTCATTTTATGAGTGAAGGACATAGTGAAGACTTTCAAAAGCATTTTTGTGGAACACATTTTTTTAACCCGGCACGTTATTTAAAATTATTTGAAATCATTCCTGGACCAAAAACAGATCCTTCTGTTATATCATTTTTAAACGGTTATGGTGAACAATTTCTTGGAAAAACTTCAGTCATAGCAAAAGACACGCCTGCTTTTATTGGTAACAGAATAGGCATCTTCGGAATTCAAAGTTTATTTCATCAAGTAAAGGAATTAGATTTAACCGTTGAAGAAGTTGATAAACTAACTGGCCCGGTTATTGGTCGTCCAAAATCAGCAACTTTCAGAACAGTTGATGTAGTAGGCTTAGATACTTTAGTACATGTTGCTAATGGAATTTACGAAAACTGTCCTAATGATGAAGCTCTCAACTTGTTCAAACTACCAGATTTCATCAATACCATGATGGAAAATAAATGGCTTGGAAGTAAAACAGGGCAAGGTTTTTATAAAAAAGAAGGTAGAGATATCAAGACGCTTGATTTAATCACTTTAGAATATCGAGATAGTAAAAAAACAAATTTCGCAACATTAGAACTCACTAAAACTATTGACAAAGTCATTGACAGATTTAAAGTTTTGGTATCTGGAAAAGATAAAGCAGGTGAATTTTATAGAAAGAATTTTGCTGCTATGTTTGAATACGTGTCAAACAGAATTCCTGAAATTTCAGATGAATTATACAAATTAGATGATGCCATGAAAGCAGGATTTGGCTGGGAACATGGTCCGTTCCAAATCTGGGATGCTATAGGTGTTGAAAAAGGTATCGAGCTTATGAAAGCTCAAGGCAAACAACCGGCAGCTTGGGTAAATGAGATGCTTGCATCAGGAAGTTCTTCTTTTTACACTGTTAAAAATGGTGCAACTTTTTATTATGATATTCCAAAAAAATCTCAAGAAAAAATTCCTGGACAAGATGCTTTCATCATTTTAGATAACATCAGAAAATCGAATGAAGTATATAAAAATTCGGGGGTTGTTATTGAAGATTTAGGAGATGGCATTCTCAATTGCGAATTCCAATCTAAAATGAACACCATTGGAGGCGATGTGTTAGCTGGTTTAAATAAAGCAATTGATTTAGCTGAAAAAGACTTTGCAGGTTTAGTTATAGGCAATCAAGGAGCTAATTTCTCTGTTGGCGCTAATATTGGTATGATTTTCATGATGGCTGCAGAGCAGGAGTATGATGAGCTTAACATGGCAATCAAATATTTCCAAGACACTATGATGCGTATGCGCTATTCAGCCATACCAACAATTGCTGCTCCTCATGGTATGGCACTTGGTGGTGGTTGCGAATTATCCATGCACGCAGACAAAGTTGTTGCAGCTGCAGAAACTTATATTGGATTGGTAGAATTTGGAGTTGGAGTGATTCCCGGTGGTGGTGGTTCCAAAGAAATGGCTTTAAGAGCTTCTGATACCTTTAGAAAAAATGATGTAGAATTAAATGTACTTCAGGAATATTTCTTAACTATTGGAATGGCTAAAGTAGCAACCTCTGCCTACGAAGCTTTTGATTATGGAATTCTTCAAAAAGGAAAAGATGTCGTGGTTGTCAATAGAGACCGACAAATTGCTACTGCAAAAGCATATGCTAAATTAATGGCTGAACAAGGTTACACTCAACCCATAAAACGTAAAGACGTGAAAGTTTTGGGTAAACAAGCATTGGGTATGTTTTTAGTTGGAACCGATGCTATGGAAGCCAGTAAATATATAAGTGAACATGACCATAAAATAGCAAACAAATTAGCTTATGTTATGGCTGGCGGTGATTTATCGGAACCCACATTGGTAAGTGAACAATACCTATTAGACTTAGAGCGAGAAGCATTCTTAAGTTTATGTACAGAGCGAAAAACTTTAGAGCGTATTCAACACATGTTAAAAACAGGTAAACCTTTAAGAAACTAAAAAAATGAGACAAGCATATATAGTAAAAGCATATAGAACTGCGGTTGGTAAAGCTCCAAAAGGAGTATTCCGTTTTAAAAGAGCTGATGAATTGGGTGCTGAAACCATTCAATACATGATGAGAGAATTACCAAATTTAGATGTAAAACGTATTGATGACGTTATTGTTGGAAATGCCATGCCCGAAGGAGCTCAAGGACTCAACATGGCACGTTTTATCTCACTTATAGGGCTAAATAGTGTCAATGTACCTGGTGTAACGGTCAATCGTTTTTGTTCCTCAGGAATTGAAACTATTGCTATTGCTGCAGCTAAAATTCAAGCTGGAATGGCTGATTGCATCATTGCTGGCGGTGCAGAAAGCATGAGTTCAGTTCCAATGACAGGCTTTAAACCAGAATTGAATTACGACACCATTAAATCTGGACATGAAGATTATTATTGGGGAATGGGAAATACAGCTGAGGCAGTTGCAAATCAATTTAATATTTCTCGTGAAGACCAAGATGAATTTGCTTATAATTCACACATGAAAGCTTTAAAAGCACAAGCTGGAAATCGTTTTCAAGACCAGATTGTCCCTATTGAGGTTGAACAAACCTATATTGATGAAAACGGAAAACGAGCAACAAAAAAATATACTGTTACTAAAGATGAAGGTCCACGCGAAGGTACTAGTGTTGAAGCATTATCAAAATTAAGACCTGTATTTGCTGCTAACGGAAGTGTAACTGCAGGTAACTCTTCGCAAATGAGTGATGGTGCTGCTTTTGTAATGATAATGAGTGAAGACATGGTAAAAGAATTAAATCTTGAACCTATAGCAAGACTTGTAAATTACGCAGCTGCTGGAGTTGAACCAAGAATTATGGGAATCGGACCAGTAAAAGCCATACCAAAGGCATTAAAACTGGCTGGTTTAAAACAAGATGATTTATCTCTAATTGAACTAAACGAAGCTTTTGCATCTCAATCTTTAGCAGTTATTAGAGAATTAAACTTAAACCCAAACATCATTAACGTTAATGGTGGAGCAATAGCTTTAGGTCATCCTCTTGGATGTACTGGAGCAAAACTATCGGTACAATTATTTGATGAAATGAGAAAACAAAATATGAAAGGCAAATACGGTGCAGTAACCATGTGTGTTGGAACAGGACAAGGTGCTTGCGGAATATTTGAATTTTTAAATTAAACTATACACTAAAAAATGGAAACAAAAGAAAAAGAGCTATTAAGAGGAGGTCAATTCCTTGTTAAAGAAACTAAATGTGAAGATGTGTTCACTCCTGAAGATTTTTCAGAGGAACAAAAAATGATGAAAGAAGCGGTAATGGAATTCAATGACCGTGAAATTATTCCAAATAAACCTCGATTTGAAGCTAAAGATTATGCGCTCACCGAAGCATGTATGAAAAAAGCTGGTGACCTTGGTTTTTTAAGTGTTGCTGTTCCTGAAGCTTATGGCGGTTTGGGCATGGGCTTTGTTTCAACATTATTAACATGCGACTATATCTCTAGTGGAACAGGCTCTTTTAGTACTGCCTTTGGTGCCCATACTGGTATTGGTACGTTACCAATAATATTATACGGAACTGAAGAACAAAAACAAAAATATATTCCAAAACTGGCAACTGGTGAATGGTTTGGTTCTTATTGCTTAACAGAGCCTGGTGCTGGTAGTGATGCCAATTCTGGTAAAACAACTGCTACCCTATCTGAAGATGGAAAAAGTTATAAAATCAATGGACAAAAAATGTGGATTTCAAACGCTGGCTTTTGCAAATTAATGATTGTATTTGCCCGCATTGAAAATGACAAAAACATTACTGGTTTCATTGTTGAATTCGATAAAGAAAACCCTAACGGAATTACTCTAGGTGAAGAAGAACACAAGTTAGGTATTCGTTCGTCTTCTACACGTCAGGTCTTCTTTACCGATACAGTTGTTCCTGTTGAAAATATGCTTTCTGAAAGAGGAAATGGTTTTAAAATTGCCATGAATGCATTAAACGTTGGTCGTATTAAATTAGCCGCTGCTTGTCTTGACTCTCAAAGACGAATAACAACAATAGCTGTACAATATGCCAATGAAAGAAAGCAGTTCAAAACTGCTATATCAGATTTTGGAGCTATAAAATACAAACTAGCGGAAATGTCTGCAAGTGCTTACGCTGGCGAATCTGCTTGTTATAGAGCAGCAAAAAATATTGAAGATCGCATTGCATTACGCATTGCAGCAGGCAACACCCATCAAGAAGCAGAACTTAAAGGTGTTGAAGAATACGCCATTGAATGTTCCATTTTAAAAGTAGCAGTTTCTGAAGATGTTCAAAACTGTGCGGATGAAGGAATTCAAATTTTTGGTGGTATGGGATTCTCTGAAGACACGCCAATGGAAGCTGCCTGGAGAGATGCCAGAATTGCCAGAATTTATGAAGGCACGAATGAAATAAACCGAATGCTTTGTGTTGGCATGCTTGTAAAAAAAGCCATGAAAGGTCATGTTGATTTATTGGGTCCTGCAACAGCCGTCGCAAATGAACTAATGGGAATTCCTTCTTTTGAAACTCCAGATTATTCCGAGTTGTTTTCAGAAGAAAAAGACATGATAGCCAAACTTAAAAAGGTGTTTTTAATGGTTGCCGGTGCTGCTGTTCAAAAATTTGGACCAGATTTAGATGCCCATCAACAGCTACTAATTGCAGCTTCAGATATCTTAATTGAAATTTATATGGCTGAATCTACCATATTAAGAACTGAAAAAAATGTGAAGCGTTTTGGTGAAGAAGCTCAAAAAGTTCAAATAGCTATGGCTAAATTATATTTATACAACGCCGTTTCAATTGTTGAAAAAAACGGAAAAGAAAGCATTATTTCATTTGCAGAAGGTGATGAACAACGAATGCTTCTTATGGGACTTAAGCGTTATGTTAAATACACCAATTATCCAGATATTGTAGATTTAAGAAAAGAAATAGCCGAAAAAGTAAAAGCAGAAAACAAATATTGTTTTTAATTAATAGTGACTAATTCAAATGCAAAAAAGCTCCAAATTTAAATTTGGAGCTTTTTTCAATTAATAGCTTGAAATTTCTTTACTTTAATTATTAGGCCATGTACCCCAGTTACTACAATACCCAGCTTCATCAGTTCCAGAGATATCTCTTCTTCCAACTGTATAACCTGCATTCATTAAAGCGGCTGGTGAAAAATGAAGATTTCCTTGACCACCATCTCTAAAAGCAGTTCCAAAATGAGCTTGACTTAACCCATGTCCCACTTCATGAAGTACAATGGTTTCAAAATCAATAACTCCATTCCCATCAAATAAATCATCGTTTGGAGCATCTTGGAAATTAAAATTATCGTTAATATAAATTTCGCTCAAAGCTGTATCACCTTTACCGTTACCATCAATATCAGTACCATAGCTAAATGTAAAGGTTACACCAATAGTACCAGTTCCTGCACCAGATCCTAGAACAGTTTCAAAAAAATCAGGAGGTAAAATTCCAGCATGTGCAATAGCTCCAACAATTACAAGATCAGATCCACCAAATCCTTCAAGATACTGAACAAGACCAATATCAAATCCAGAGGTTCCTAAAAATGGGATTTCAAGACCATCAGAGCATGATACCACTTCCCATGTCTGCATACTATTCACCATAGCATCAAATGTCGCCTGTTGAGTCATATCAGAGCTTGTTCCTAATTGTGTATCATCAATCCAATAAGGGACTGCTGCTCCAAAACCATTATTACGAGGATCATTAGGTACCCAATCAAAATTAGTTTGTTTACTACCTTTATTATCAAAGAATACTGTTCGCCCTGCTTCATCAGCCCCTAGAATTTCAACTTTCTCTAGTATAATTCCTTGACCTGCAATTGCAGCGTTTATTTTAGTCATCATGTCTAGGATTGGGTCATCATTATTGTTTTTTGTTTTTCCATTTCTCAAAGCATTTGCTCCTTCTTCAAAGTTTACATCAATTTTAATAAATTTTTGCTCAATCCGTTTGCTAGATTGAAGTTCATTGGTCGTTAATTCTTTGTTTTCACAAGCAAAGCATACGACAAGCATCAATGCTAGCACAATTGGTTTAGTTAATTTCATAATTATATTTTGGTTTTAATTGGTTAAAAATTGACAATTGAGCTATCACAGTATCTCTTCTTAGGGGAGATAATTTTATTTAATTTAGAGTTATTATATATATTAATATTTTTTCTACGTCATAAATCGCAAATAAACGACGAACTACAAAATCTAAAATATAATATTATTGACTTTCAAAAAAGAGTTTATCTATTTCAGAAGCTCTTTGAATTATTTCAACAGAAATTTTTTATTATTTTAGTAGAAATTTTTTATGAAAAAGATATTATCGCTTTTACTGTTCACTTCTTTTCAATTTATTACAGCTCAATCTAGTTCTCAACTATATCAAATAATTGACAGTGTTTCTGCTCAAAAAATTGAAATAAACATTAAAACCCAAGTCAATTTTGGTACAAGAAACACTTTTAGTGATACTATTTCTAAAACTCAAGGTATAGGTGCTGCAAGACGATGGGTTAAATCTGAATTTGAATCGATCTCAAAAGACTGTAACCAATGCTTAGAAGTTTTTTATCAAAAAGATTTTGTAACAAAGGAAGGAAATTCCAGAGTTCCTCATGATGTCTGGATAGTAAATGTTGTTGCTGTTCAAAAAGGAACAAAATATCCTAATCGTTATATTATTATGAGTGGTGATATAGATTCTCGTGCAAGTGATACGATGGATTTTTCAACCGATGCCCCTGGAGCTAATGACAATGCCTCTGGATTGGCCGGAACTATTGAAGCTGCCAGAGTGCTTTCAAGATACAGTTTTGATAATAGTATTATATATGTTGGCCTTTCTGGTGAAGAACAAGGTCTTTTTGGTGGTGCTGGTTTAGCGAAATATGCCCAAGAAAAAGGTTGGGAAATCATAGGTATTTTAAATAATGATATGATTGGTAATATAGAAGGAGTAGATGGGATTATTGATAACAGAACATTCAGAATTTTTTCAGAACCAGTTCCTCCAACTGAGACAGAAAGAGAACGACAAATGAGACGTTTTTATGGTGGAGAAGTTGATGGCATTTCTCGTCAGTTAGCTCGTTACGTTCACAAAACAGTAAAATCATATATGCCAGAAATGAACCCAATGATGGTTTATAGATTAGATCGATTCGGTCGTGGTGGTCATCATCGTCCCTTTAATGATTTAGGATTTGCAGGTATTCGAATTATGGAAGCTCATGAAAACTATAATCGTCAACATCAAGATGTACGAAATGAAAATGGAATAGAATATGGAGATGTCATCAAGTATGTTAATTTTGATTACGCTAAAAAACTAACTGCTGCAAATGCCATAACTCTAGCAAGTTTAGCTTGGGCACCACCAACTCCTAAAAATGTAGCTATTGGTGGTATTGTTGAAGCGTCTGCAAAATTTAAATGGGATAAAGTAGATGGTGCTGTTGGTTACAAAATTTATTGGCGTGATACAACCTCTCCAACATGGGACAACAGTCGTTTTGTTGGTGATGTTTCAGAGTTTACACTTAATGGAATTGTCATTGATAACTATTTTTTTGGCATTGCTTCCGTTGGAAAAAATGGATTTGAAAGTCCAGTGGTTTTTCCAAATAAATTAATAAGAAATTAAAATACATGTTATGCTTAAACAATTAACAACTCTAGCAATTTTAACTTTATTAGGAAATACTTTCCTCCAAGCACAAGGCCTGTTAACCGAAAAAAATAATTTTACACATCAAGATACTTTAAGAGGAAGCATTACACCAGAACGCGCTTGGTGGGATGTAACTTATTACCATTTAAACATAAAAGTTGAACCCGATAAAAAATTTATTTCCGGAAGTAACACCATTCAATATAAAGTGATTGATACTCCAAAAGATTTACAAATTGATTTACAACCTCCATTAAAAATCGCAAAAGTCGTACAGGACGGAGAAGAATTAAATGTAGTTGATGACGGTAATGCTCATTTTATTAAACTGAATAGTGTTCAAAATATTGGAAATATTAAAACTCTTGAAGTTTTTTATGAAGGCAACCCAAAAGAAGCTGTTAAAGCTCCTTGGGATGGTGGTTTTTCTTGGAAAAAAGATTCTAACGGCAATGATTTTGTAGCAACATCATGTCAAGGATTAGGAGCGAGTGTTTGGTGGCCAAATAAAGACCATATGTATGACGAAGTAGATAGCATACTTATTAGCATTGACACTCCAAAAGGTCTTATGGATGTATCTAATGGCAGATTGAGAAGTATTGAACAATACGGTGACAACAAAATATATAGTTGGATTGTAAAAAATCCCATAAATAATTATGGTGTCAATGTAAATATTGGTGATTATGTCCATTTTTCAGAAGTATTTGATGGAGAAAATGGGAATTTAGATATGGATTATTATGTTTTAAGAGATAACCTAGAAAAAGCTCAAGAACACTTTAAGGATGCACCAAAAATGATGAAGGCCTTTGAACATTGGTTTGGGCCGTATCCATTTTATAAAGATGGCTATAAGTTAGTAGAAGTGCCTTATTTAGGCATGGAGCACCAAAGTTCAGTTACTTATGGTAACCAATACATGAATGGCTATTTAGGGCATGATTTATCAGGTACTGGCTGGGGATTAAAATTTGATTTTATCATTATTCACGAGTCAGGTCATGAGTGGTTTGCCAATAATATAACCTATAAAGATATTGCAGATATGTGGATTCATGAAGGATTTACTGCTTATTCAGAAAACCTTTTTATAGACTACTATTATGGAAAAGAAGCTTCATCTGATTATGTGATTGGAACAAGATTAAATATTCAAAATGATCGACCCATTATTGGACAGTATGATGTAAATAATGAAGGCTCTGGTGATATGTATTACAAAGGAGCCAATATGTTGCACACCTTAAGACAGCTTATTGAAAATGATGAGAAATGGCGTCAAATTTTACGGGGTCTTAACAGAACCTTTTACCATCAAACTGTTACAACACAACAAATTGAAAATTATTTAAGTGCAGAAACGGGTATTGATTTGACTGAATTTTTTAATCAATATTTAAGAACCACTGAAATTCCTACTTTAGAATATAAAATTGAAAACAAAGAACTAAAATATCACTGGACTCATATAGTAGACAAATTTGATATGCCGGTTCAAGTAACTATTAACGATAAAGAGCAATGGATATTTCCAACTTCAGAGTGGAAAACTATGCCTATAGAATCTAATAAAACCGTTTTAAAGGTTGACAAGGATTTTTACGTTTATGTAAACAAGATATAAGTGATAGAAAAAAATTCAGAACTATATTTTAAAAGTGATGATGAATGGCGAAAATGGCTGCATGATAATCATGCTTCATCAAAAGGCATTCATTTAATATTCTACAAAGTTGACCATGAAAACGATAGCATGCGATGGGAAGAAGCAGTAAAAGTTGCCTTGTGTTATGGTTGGATCGATTCTACAGTTAAAAGTCTAGGAGATGGGAAACGAAGGCAATATTTTACTCCTAGAAATAATAAAAGTGTATGGAGTGCATTAAACAAAAAATATATTGAAGAATTAACAGAATTAGATTTAATGCATGCTGCAGGTTTAGAGAAAATTGAAATAGCTAAACAAAACGGCAGTTGGACTGAGCTAGATGATGTTGAAAATGGCATTATCCCAAATGATTTACAAAGTGAATTCGATAAAAATCCAATAGCTTATACCAACTATCAAAACTTTGCTCCTTCCTACAGAAAAAGTTATCTGTATTGGTTAAATCAGGCCAAGAGAGAAACTACAAGACAAAAACGTATCACCGAAATTATCCAACTATGCACAAATAACATTAAAAGTCGTGGTGATTGGTAATCATTCAACTCGCTTTAAACCTTCCAAATCAATTATCTTAATTTGTTTACCAATGGTAGTTATGAGGTCTTCTTTTTTAAATTGGGAAAGTACTCTAATGGTAGATTCTGTTGCAGTTCCAATAATATTGGCAAAATCTTCTCTTGACAACAATACACTTAAAGTTCCATCTGATTTTGTACCAAAACTGTCATTAATATAAATTAGGGTTTCTGCTAAACGCTGTCTAACAGATTTTTGGGCCATATTTACAATAATGTCATCAGCTTCTTTTAAATCGTGAGCCATTTCTTTTAACAAATCAAAAGTAAAGTTTGTGTTTTTTTGAAGGTCATTAATAATTTCAGACTTAGGAAGAAAACATAATTTCATATCGTTTAAAGCAATAGCACTTAAGTTAACACTTTCATCGCTTACTAAAGAACGTTGTCCAATTAGCTCTCCTTTAACAACCAATTTTATAATTTGATCTTTTCCATTTGAACTCAACTTTGTTAGTTTGCAAATACCTTCTCTTACACAATAAATTCCTTTTAATATATCGCCTTCTTCAAAAATAATTTCTCCTTTTTTTACAATTCTAGATGTTTTACAATTAGAAATTCTCACTAACTCGTCATTAGTCAATGTCTTAAGAGAATTAAATTCCTTTATAATACATTGTTCACATTTGCCCATAGTTGTAATAGTAAATTAAAGAGCCGTAAAATTAAGTAAAACACAACAAATATCATATTTTTAAAATATGACATATATCATATTTCGTTTTTTGTATATTTAAAACCTTTGCAAAAGGTATATAAAGAGCAAATAATTTTATGGAACATCACACATGTTTCCACTGTGGTTTAGACACTAAAGATTCTGAAATAATATTTGATGGAAAATCATTTTGTTGTAACGGGTGCAAAACTGTATACGAAATTTTTTCTGTCAATGATTTAACCTGCTATTACGATTTACAACAGGCTCCTGGTACTACTCCTAAAGAAATTGAAGGCAAATATAACTTCTTAGAGAACCATAAAATTATTGATAAGTTACTGGAGTTTAATGATGGCAAAACACAAATAATTACTTTATACATTCCACATATTCATTGTAGCTCTTGCATTTGGATTTTAGAAAATTTAAATAAGCTGCATCCATCAATTAGCTCTTCTATTGTAAACTTTGGAAAAAAGAATGTTAGAATAACCTATAATTCTGAAACTCTTTCATTAAAAGATTTAGTCATTTTATTAAACAGTATAGGCTACGAACCCTACATAAGTTTAGATGATTATAGCACCAGTAAAAAAAATATTGATCGTTCTTTAATATACAAATTAGGCTTTGCAGGTTTTGCATTTGGAAATGTTATGTTTTTATCATTTCCTGAATATTTTGAAGTCAATGAATTTTGGTTAGAACAATACAAGCCTCTGTTTAGATGGCTAATGTTTGCTTATTCAATTCCTGTGGTTTTCTATTCTGCTCAAGAATATTTTATTTCAGCATATAAAGGATTGCGGTCAAAATTCTTAAATATAGACGTGCCTATTGCACTAGGTGTTTTAGTTTTATTTATAAGAAGTACTATTGAAATTATTTTTGATTACGGTTCTGGTTTTTTTGACAGTCTTACAGGACTGATTTTCTTTTTATTGTTAGGAAAATTTTTTCAGCAGAAAACATATTCGTTTTTATCTTTTGAACGCGATTATAAATCATATTTCCCCATAGGAATTACAAAAATATTGGCCGATGGAAAAGAAGAATCCATTCAAGTTTATGATATTGAAAAAGGAGACCGATTATTAATAAGAAACGAAGAACTAATACCTGTTGACTGCATTTTAATAAAAGGAAGCGCTAGAATAGATTACAGCTTTGTAACTGGAGAATCAAAAACGGTTTCAAAAAACTCTGGAGACAAACTATTTGCTGGCGGTAAACAACTCGATGGAAGTATTGAAGTTGATGTGCTAAAATCTGTCGAGCAGAGTTACTTAACACAACTTTGGAGTAACGATGTTTTTAAAGTAGATAAAGAAGAAGCATTTAAGTCAATCACCAATAAGATTAGTAAACATTTCACCATAGCCATTTTATCAATAGCACTTATATCAACTGCTTATTGGCTTTTTATAGATTCCACTAAAGCTTTAAATGTGTTTACAGCTATTTTAATTATTGCTTGTCCTTGCGCATTGGCCCTTTCTGCACCTTTTACATTTGGTAATGTTTTACGCATTTTAGGAACCAAAAAGTTTTATTTAAAAAACGCTAGCGTTATTGAACAGTTAGCCAAAATTGACACCATTATTTTTGACAAAACTGGTACCATAACAGCCAATAAAGACACCACTATAAATTATGAAGGCGAAGAACTTTCATTACAAGAAGAATCTCTTTTAAGAAGCACTTTAAGAGGGTCTAATCATCCATTAAGCAGAGCTTTATATCAGTTATTAAATGATAATGACATTGTTTCTTTAGATACGTATCAAGAATATTTAGGCGAAGGAATTGAAGGTCAATATAAAGAAGCCAAAATAAAAATTGGTTCTGCACCTTTTGTAGGTTTTGCTTTAGAAACTGCAACATTAAACACTAGTGTGCATATAAGTACAAATAATACTTACAAAGGAAAATTCACTTTTTACAATGCTTACAGAAAAGGGTTATCTCAACTTTTCAACAAACTAAAAAAACACTATGATTTAGTAATTCTTTCTGGTGATAATGAAGGTGAAAAAGAAAACTTAAAAAAATTACTGCCCTCAAAAACAAAACTACTTTTTAACCAAAAACCAGAAGATAAGCTAGAATATATTAAATACCATCAAAGTGAAGGAGCAAATATTTTAATGATTGGTGATGGATTAAATGATGCTGGTGCTTTAGCACAAAGCAATGTTGGTATTGTAATCTCTGAAAATGTAAACGTTTTTTCTCCTGCATGCGATGCTATTCTAGATGCTTCAAAATTCAACCAGTTGTATCAGTATATAAAACTTTCAAAAGCATCTTTAAAAATTATTAAATGGAGTTTTTTATTGTCATTTTTATATAATATAATTGGGTTGTATTTTGCAATTTCGGGGCAATTATCTCCTGTATTTGCAGCGATATTAATGCCTCTAAGTTCAATTAGCGTGGTTGGTTTTACAACCCTTACTACTAATTTGGCAGGAAGAAAACTAAAATAAAAACATGATATATATCATTTTATTAGATAAACCTTGAAAGTATTTTTAACACTTTAATTAAAAAAACATGAGCGTCATTTATGTAATGCTAGCTGCAAGCGTTATTATAGCTGTTATTTTTTTTGTTGCCTTTATTATTGCTGTAAAAAGCGGGCAATACGATGATAGCTATACGCCTTCTGTACGTATGCTATTTGAAGACGAACTTGTCAAAGAAAAATCTGAAAAATCAACTAATTCTATTCTAACCAAAAAAGATTAATTATTAAAACTATGGAAGTACAACAATTTCATTACGATAATAAAATCGTTAAAAATTTCATCTATGCCACTATGGTTTGGGGTGTTGTAGGTATGTCTGTTGGGCTACTTTTAGCCTTTTTATTTTTATTTCCTAATTTAACCGATGGTATATCATGGTTAAGTTTTGGTCGTTTAAGACCATTACACACTAATGCCGTTATTTTTGCTTTTGTAGGAAATGCCATTTTTGCAGGGGTTTATTATTCATCACAACGCTTATTAAAAGCTAGAATGTTCAGTGATGTATTAAGTAAAATTAATTTCTGGGGATGGCAACTTATTATTGTTGGTGCTGCTTTAACCCTACCGTTTGGTTTTACCAGTTCAAAAGAATATGCTGAATTAGAATGGCCCTTTGATATTGCCATTGCTGTGATTTGGGTAGTTTTTGGCTGGAACCTTATTGGAACCATTTTAAAAAGAAGACAACGTCACTTATATGTGGCTATTTGGTTTTACATTGCAACTTTCGTAACTGTTGCCGTACTTCATATTTTCAATAGTTTAGAATTACCTGTTAGTGCATTAAAAAGTTATTCTGTCTATGCTGGTGTTCAAGATGCTTTAGTACAATGGTGGTATGGCCACAATGCTGTAGCATTCTTCTTAACAACTCCTTTCTTAGGATTAATGTATTATTTTGTTCCTAAAGCAGCAAACAGACCTATCTATTCTTACAGATTATCTATAGTTCACTTTTGGTCATTAATATTCATTTATATTTGGGCAGGTCCACACCACTTATTATACACAGCTTTACCAGAATGGGCACAAAGTTTAGGTACTACATTTTCTATTATGCTATTAATGCCTTCATGGGGAGGTATGATAAACGGTTTATTAACATTACGAGGAGCGTGGGATAAAGTAAGAACTGAACCTGTTTTAAAATTTTTAGTAGTAGCTATTACTGGTTATGGAATGGCAACTTTTGAAGGGCCTACATTATCATTAAAAAACGTTAATGCCATAGCTCATTTTACTGATTGGATTATTGCTCACGTACACGTTGGAGCGTTAGCTTGGAATGGTTTCTTAACTTTTGGTATGATTTACTGGTTAGTACCAAGGCTTTTTAAAACAAAATTATTCTCTACTGGTCTAGCAAATCTTCATTTTTGGGTTGGTACTTTAGGTATCATTATGTATGCCTTACCAATGTACGTTGCTGGATTTACTCAAGCTAGTATGTGGAAACAATTTAATCCTGATGGTACTTTAGTGTATGGTAACTTCTTGGAAACAGTTACAGAAATTATGCCTATGTATTGGATGCGTGCAATTGGTGGTACTTTATATATCACTGGTATGCTTATTTTAGTTTACAACATCATTGCAACTATTAAATCTGGAAGCACCGTAACTGATGAACTAGCAGAAGCTCCTGCTCTAGAACGCGTTTCAAAACATAGATTAGCTGGTGAAGGATGGCATTCTTGGTTAGAACGTAAACCAGTAAAATTAACTATTTATGCAACCATAGCAATTCTTATTGGAGGTATGGTACAAATTATCCCAACCATTTTAGTAAAATCTAATATCCCAACAATAGCAAGTGTAAAACCTTATACACCATTAGAGCTTGAAGGGCGTGATATTTATATACGTGAAGGTTGTGTGGGTTGTCACTCTCAAATGATTAGACCATTTAGAAGTGAGGTTGAAAGATATGGTGAATATTCAAAAGCTGGAGAATATGTGTACGACCATCCTTTCCTTTGGGGAAGTAAACGTACTGGACCAGACTTACACAGAATTGGAGGGAAATATTCAGACAATTGGCATCTTAACCATATGTACGACCCAAGAAGCACCTCAAGTGGTTCAATAATGCCTAACTATAAATGGCTTGTCAAAAACGAACTTGACAAATCTCAAACTGAGGCAAAAATGAAAGTAATGGTTACACTTGGTGTTCCTTATACCGAAGAAGACATTGCCAATGCACAACAACTAATGCTTGATCAAGGTACCCAAATTGAACAAAACCTTTACAATGATCCAGATTTTGTTGCTAGTTATGAAGCCGACAAAAATAATGCTGCAGAAAGTGGAACTCCTTTTGTAGAAATGAAGAATCGTGAAATAGTTGCTTTAATAGCTTATTTACAACGATTGGGAACTGATATTAAAGTAAAAGATGATCAAAATAATTAATGCAATAAAAAAGTCATGTTGAAATTTGTCAAAAATTATATGGAAACAATTTCTGGAGTTGAAATTTATCCAATTATATCTTTACTTATCTTTTTTACATTCTTTGTAATTCTATTCTGGTGGGTATTTACTGCTAAAAAAGAATACATCAATGTAGTGAGCAATCTTCCTTTAGAAAACAATAACCAAAACGATATTTTGTTATGAGAAATCTTTTTCCATCTTACGTCAGAGTCCCATTAGTGTTTTTTATAATCTTTGGGCTTGTAGAATATTTTGTTGATTCTGGTGATCAACCAGCATTTGTAAAATTCCCTATAGTACTTTTATTTTTACTTCTAGTGTTATTAATTCTTATTGCTATCGAAGCTATTATTGGTGCATTAGAAAACGTCATGTTTCAAAGTTTAACTGAAGAAGGAAAAGAACGCTTTTTAGCTTCAAAAAATAAAGTTCCACAATTCAACTGGATTAAAAATGTTTACAAAAAATTAGCAGGAACAAAACCAATTGAAGAAGAAAGTGAGCTTATTTTAGACCATAATTATGATGGAATAAAAGAACTTGACAACTCATTACCTCCTTGGTGGTTATATTCTTTTTATGCTTCTATAGTGTTTGCTGTAGTTTATTTAGTAAACGTTCACGTACTTGGAAACAACAGTCAGTTTGATGAATATGCTCAAGAGTATAAAGAAGCAGAAATTAGTATTGCAGAATACAAGAAAAACGCAAAAGATTTAGTAGATATTAATACAGTAACTTTGTTAACAGACCCAGCAGATTTAAATAGTGGTAAAGAAATTTTTATGCAAAATTGCGTACCTTGTCATATGGCCGATGGTGGTGGTGGTATTGGGCCGAACTTAACAGACGACCATTGGATTTTGGGTGGTGGCATTAAAAATGTATTTAACACTATTACTGAAGGTGGACGTGATGGAAAAGGGATGATTTCGTGGAAACAAAATTTTAAACCATCAGAAATTGCTCAAGTAGCCAGTTATGTTTTATCTTTACAAGGTACAACACCAGCTAATCCTAAAGAACCACAAGGAGATATTTGGGTAGATGAAAATGTTGCCCCAGCAGAAACTACTGAAGCTACTACTGTATCAGATTCACTATCTATATCACCTAATTAAAATTTAAAATAAATTAAGAAGCAATAATATAACATGTTTATATTATTGCTTCATCATCTTGTTATTCCAAAAAAAATGGAAACTTCAGATAATGAAAAATTCAGAGATTCTATAGGTACAATAACTGAAGAAGGCAAACGCGCATGGGTATTTCCTAAAAAACCAGTTGGCAGTCTTTATGAATCTAGAAAGCTAGTAAGCTATTTATTATTGGCCATTTTGGTTTTTTCACCATTTATAAAAATTAACGGAAATCAGTTTCTGCTCTTCAATATTTTAGAACGTCGATTTAATATTTTCGGTTTTCCGTTTTGGCCACAAGATTTTCATTTGTTTGTAATTTCCATGATTATTGGGGTCATCTTTATAACCCTTTTCACGGTAGCTTTTGGACGAATTTTTTGTGGATGGATTTGTCCTCAAACTATTTTTATGGAAATGGTTTTCAGACGCATAGAATTTTGGATAGATGGTGATAGAAACAAACAAATAAAACTTGACAAACAACCTTGGAATGCTGAAAAAATTAGAAAACGTCTTTTAAAATGGTTTGTTTTTTTAGTGATTTCATTTTTAATTGCCAATGTGTTCCTAGCTTACTTAATTGGGAGCGATAAAGTAATTCAATATGTAGTAGAAGGTCCAGCTAAACATCTATCGACTCTTTTTCCATTAGGTATTTTTACTGCAGTTTTCTATTTTGTATTTGCTTGGTTTAGGGAACAAGTTTGTATTATTGCTTGTCCTTACGGAAGATTACAAGGTGTTTTATTAGATAACAAATCTATAGTAGTCGCTTATGACCATAAACGTGGTGAATCTGAAAATGGCAGAAAAAAATGGCGCAATGGTGAAGACAGAAATGCGTTAGGATATGGTGATTGTATAGATTGCACCCAATGTGTTCATGTTTGCCCAACAGGAATAGATATTAGAAATGGTACGCAATTAGAATGTGTAAACTGTACCGCTTGTATTGATGAATGTGACTCTATCATGGAAAAAGTTGGTCTTGAAAAAGGACTTATTAGATATGCAAGTGAAGCTGAAATAGAAACCAAAGAACCTTTTAAAGTAACTGCCAGAATGAAAGGTTACATTGCTGTTCTTATTATTCTAATTGGAGTTTTAACAGGAATGCTGTTTTTAAGAAATGATGTAGAAGCAAGAATTTTAAGATTGCCTGGACAATTATTTGAGCATAAAGAAAACAATATAATCAGCAATGTATTTACTTATAAACTAATAAATAAAACTACCAAAGAGATTGACGACGTAGTTTTTAAACTTAGAAAATATAAAGGCACAATTAAACTGGTTTCTACTAAAGACAACTTTACTGTTCCGGCTCAAGGCCTTGCAGAAGGAACCTTATTTATTGAAATTAATAAAAGTGATTTAACAGGTGATAAAAATAAATTAATGATTGAAGTTTACAGCCATGACAAACTGATAGAAACAACAACCGTTAACTTTTTAGGACCTAGAAGTTACAACTAAAATAAAAATATTATGAAATTTAATTGGGGAACAGGAATCGTTTTAGCTTTTATAGGCTTTATTTCCTTCATTATGTATTTTGTTATTTCAATGAATTTTAATAAAAAATACGATCATGATTTGGTAACTGAAGACTATTATAAAATGGAGCTTAGTTATCAAGATGATATTAATAAGCAAAACAATGCCAATTCACTTGAAGAAAATGTTTCCTATACTAAAACAAGCGAAGGTTTGCTTATTAAGTTTCCTCAAAATTTTGACCCAAAAAAGATTACAGGTAAAGTGTCCCTATATAGACCGTCTAACAAACACCTAGATTTTGAAACTCCAATTTCATTGTCTGAAACTTATTTGCTCGTACCTGACAAACGTTTATTAGATGGTCGATGGGACATTTCTATCGATTGGCAATATGATGGAAAATCATATTTATATAAAAAATCTTTAGTGTATTAAACATGTTTATTTCGGCATTAATTTTTGGTTTTTTAGGAAGTTTCCACTGCGTAGGAATGTGTGGCCCTATTGCTTTTATGCTTCCTGTTGACCGAAATAATGTTTATAAAAAAATAACCCAAATATTACTGTACCATGTTGGACGCCTTTTAAGTTATAGTATCATTGGACTTGTATTTGGTATTATTGGAAAAGGGCTTTACTTGTTTGGTTTTCAACAACAACTATCAATAATCATTGGTGTATTGATGATTGTTGTTGTACTTATTCCTTACAAAACTTTCAATAAATACAATTTTTCGAAACCCATTTACAAAATAATCTCAAAAGTAAAATCGTCATTAGGAACTGCATTAAAGAAAAAAACTAATGATACCTTTTTAACCATTGGTTTTTTAAATGGATTCTTACCTTGTGGATTAGTTTATATGGCTGTATTTGGTGCCATCGCAAGTGGAAATGCTTTACAAGGGAGTATATATATGCTATTTTTTGGGTTGGGAACTATCCCATTAATGACATCGGCTATTTATTTTAGTAATTTTTTAAAAGGAGCCATGCGTCAAAAAATCCAAAAAGCAATTCCTGTGTTAGTTATAGTAATTGGTGCACTTTTTATTCTACGTGGTCTTGGTTTAGGGATTCCTTACTTATCTCCTGCCCCTATTATTGAAAAGGTTTCAAGCACATTCAATTGCAATTGAGTTATATCATTTTTAATTTCATTGAACTTTATTTTATTAATAAACAGGGTTAATTGCCTTAAAAATATTACCTTTATTTAGCAGAATTATTTAGCTTTATCACTTCATAAATCTTAAATAATTCTTGAATTACTAAAATAAAAACATTTTTATAAATTAATTAAACATGAAAAGAAAAGCAGAAGCCTTTTGGACAGGTACTGGAAAAGACGGTAAAGGACATTTAACAACCCAAAGCAAAGTTTTAAGCGAAACCCAATATTCCTTCTCATCAAGGTTTGAAAATGGTATAGGAACAAACCCAGAAGAGTTAGTTGCCGCCGCTCATGCTGGCTGTTTTACTATGAAATTAGCTTTTAACTTACAAGCAAAAAATTATACCGCTGATTCATTAAAAACAACATGCCAAATAACTCTTGAAGAAGGTTCTATAACCAATTCACATTTAGTTTTAGATGCTAAAGTTAAAGGCATTTCTAATGAAGAATTTGAGGAATTAGTAAAAGACGCGGAGGCCAACTGCCCAATTTCAAAATTATTGGACACCGAAATTACTGTTGATTTTACTTTAAACAGCTAATCATTGAAAATAAAAAAGGAACAACTTTAATAGTTGTTCCTTTAAAATTAGTTTAGTTTGTAATTAAAATTAAACTGTCATTGAGAACAGTTGTACGTCTGGTGTTTTTCGTTGCAATAGTAAATCAAAAGCCATACAAATATTTCTAACAAAAGGTTGTCCTTTAGGTAGTATTTTAATTGACTTTGATTGAATTTCTAAAAGCTCATCACTTTCCATTTCCTTTAGCTTCATTAACACTTCTGGTATTTCAGGAAAATTCATGGATTCAGATTCCCACGAGGTTTCAAAACCACACATTAAATTAAGAATGTGCCTTCTTATTACTAAATCTTCTTCATTTAAAATATGACCTCTATAAACTGGCAACTCATTTTTTTCCAACAAATCATAGTATTCTTCTAAAACCTTAACATTCTGTCCAAATCCGTACCAGCTATCGCCAATTGAAGAAACTCCCAAACCAATCATGGTCTGTGTTTTTGAAGCGGTGTAACCCATAAAATTTCTGTGCAAATTTTTATTTTGCATAGACTTATATAACGTGTCTGATGGTATTGCAAAATGATCCATTCCAATTTCATGATAACCAACTTCGGTAAGTAATTGCTTTCCTAGTTCGTATTGTTGGCGTTTCAATTCTGCTTTTGGTAGATCTGAATCTTTAAATCCACGTTGACCATTTCCTTTAATCCATGGCACATGTGCATAACTATAAAATGCTAACCTATCGGGAGCTAACTCCTTTGTTTTTAAAATAGTTTGTTCAATATGCTCTAATGTTTGAAATGGCAATCCAAAAATAATATCATGCCCTACAGATAAATAACCAATCTCTCTGGCCATTTCAGTAGCACGTTTTACATTTTCAAATGGTTGAATTCTATGAATCGCTTTTTGAACGGTGATATTATAATCTTGAACACCAAAACTTACACGGTTAAATCCTACATCGTGTAACGCTTGTAAATGTTCTCTGGTAGTGTTATTAGGGTGTCCTTCAAAACTAAATTCATGTCCCTCAGCAAGTATGGCATCCTCAAAAATTCCCTGAATTAGTCGTTTTAAATTATTAGGACTAAAAAATGTTGGTGTACCACCACCAAGATGTAATTCTTTAATTATTGGTTTTTCATCAAACATTTTTAAATACAAATGCCATTCTTTTAAAACTGCATCAATGTATGGCGACTCCACATCATGTTGCTTGGTTATGCGTTTGTTACAACCACAAAACGTACACAAACTTTCACAAAATGGCATGTGTATATATAAACTAATGCCTTCTTTTGAATTACTTTCATTAAAGGATGTAATTAAAGACGACTTGTATTTTTCCACAGAAAATGTATCATCATTCCAATAGGGAACTGTTGGATAACTTGTATATCGCGGTCCGGCGATATTATATTTATTAACTAAAGAATTGTTCATACCTGCAAACTTATGCCAAAATTAATTTAATATAAAATTTAATAACATGATATTGGTCATGAAGATATTTGCAGAAGCTTTAAATTTATATTAACTTCCATAAAAATTTAATTTTAGAAAAAATCATGAAAAAAACATTCGTTTTCACTTTAGCATTAATAATGGTCTTATCCATTTCTTGTAAAAATGAAAAAAAAGAAACAGAAAAACAAGTTGAAGAAACTTTTGTAGAAAAGGAAGCACCAGCTTCAAATGTTGAAGTCATTAAATTTGCCCTTGAACCAAAAAGCGACAGTAATGTATCTGGAACCGTTACATTTACACAAGAAAATGGCATCGTTACAATGGTAGCAGAAATGGAAGGATTAACTGAAGGCACTCACGCCATTCACATTCACGAAAAAGCAGATTGCTCTTCACCTGATGGAAAATCTACTGGCGGACACTGGAATCCAACTGCACAACCACATGGAAAATGGGGCGCTGAAGAAGGATATCACAAAGGAGATATTGGTAATTTCACTGCAGAGGCAAGTGGAAAAGGTTCTATCACCTTTACTACAGATGAATGGTGCATTGGTTGTGGTGATGAAACCAAAGACATTCTTGGAAAAGCAGTTATTGTTCATGCCGGAACAGATGATTACACAACCCAACCGACAGGTGATGCTGGTGGAAGAGTAAGTTGTGCCGGAATTATTGAGTAAGAATAACAACTAAATATTTTGAAAGCTACTTTAATAAGTAGCTTTTTTTATTTTTAAAGTTATCTTTACACCTATAATTATTGTGCTATGAATCCATCAGCTAACGGCTGGATAAAAAAACTTTTAAAAGAAATATCGGGTAATAATGATTATTTGATGTTGTCTGATATTGACTTTTACAATGCATTAAAGTCAAGTGGATTCATATATGGAAGCAACATTTCGGTAGTTCATAATTGTATAAAAAATGAAGAATTCACAGAAGAGGAACTTTCTAAAATAAATTTAATATTAGCTTTCTATTACATTCATTACAACTATAATAAAACTGAAGACTTCATTAATAATATTATAAGCTTTTATAATACTATTGATAATTATAAATCGTCTTTTTTTGAAGGGCTTTTAGGAGAGAAAAAATCGGCTGGATTACTGGAAACCATGATAAATAAGCGTGTTCATTTAGATGACAACCTTATTACCAAAAACTTTAATTACTTTATTACAAATGTGCTTTTGTTTATTGATGTTATAGCCTATCATGAATTCATTAAATCCAAAACTATTTCAGATTTATATTTAAAAGACTTGGAAGCTAGAATTGAGACTATTGTGTTAAAGGTACTTGACACCAAAAAGAATAAAACAAAATATGACGAGAGTTTAATTAAATTATTTGAAGCTTCATTAAGATATCAAAACGACCAAATTCTTACCTATAATGAAGTAATTGAAAGAACCCATTCAGAGTTAGAAAAATATCACCTAATTGATATGGCTTGTATGGCTTTTTGGAGTGATAAAATTATCGATCTTGATGAGCAAAAAAAACTTATCACGTTAGGTAATGATTTGATGGTAAATAAAGAAATCATCTCAAAATCTATTGATGATATTCAAGTTTTTTATAAATTAAACAAAGAAAAAGTTGCTTTACTAAGCTCAAAAAACATCATTCAGAGTTTTTACAACAACTCTAGTAAAATGGTTAGTAAACTTATTAAAAGGAACAGCAAACGCCTTTTAAACGAGCTACGAGAAAGTAAAGAACTTATGGTATTGCTTACAAAATCTACCAAAAGACCATTAACTGATGACGAGCAAAAAAAAGTTCAAGAGCAATTGCTTGACATTATGAAATCCATTCCAAGTTTAGCAATTTTTATGCTACCTGGCGGTGCCATTTTACTGCCATTATTTGTAAAATTTATTCCTAAACTATTGCCATCGGCCTTTGATGAAAACAGGATAAAAGAATAAAAACCCATAAGAAAAAGGTATTTAAACACATTTTTCGTTTAGATTTACCAAAACTAAACAGCTAATACTCATTTCATGAAATCATTTACAATTCAAGAAATCAACACCATTTTAAATGGTGAATTGATTGGTAATACCTTGCAGCTTATTGATGGTCCAGAACAACTTGGAAAAGCAAAAATTAACCATATAACTTTTATAGGAAGCTCAAAATATATAAAACTTTGGGCAGAATCAAAAGCAAGTGTTGCCATAGTAAATGATAATTTAACTATAGAACCTGGTGATAATCGCGCTTTAATAAAAGTTAAAAATGCTGATTTAGCCATGGCAAAAATTTTAGACTTATTCAATCCACCAACACCAGTTTTTGAAATCAATATCCATCCAACAGCTGTAATTCATGAGTCTGCAATTATTGGTGTCGATTGCAAAATTGGAGCTAATTGTTATATAGGAAAAGATGTAGTGTTAGGCAAAAATGTTGTTTTATATCCAAATGTTTGTGTATTTGACGAAACCATTATTGGCGACCATACGGTTGTTTGGTCTGGAACTGTAATACGTGAACGTTGCATTATTGGCAGCCACTGCATATTTCACACTAACGTAAGTATAGGTGCAGATGGTTTTGGTTACAGACCAAGTGATGACGGGAAAGGTTTGGTTAAAATTCCTCAAATAGGAAATGTAATTATTGGTCATTATGTTGAAATAGGTGCAAACTCATGTGTTGACAGAGCTAAATTTAGTTCTACCATAATTGGTGATGGTTGCAAAATTGACAATTTAGTACAAATTGCACATAATAGTGAAATGGGACGCTGTTGCATTATGGCAGGACATAGTGGGCTTGCAGGTTCTGTAACCTTGGGTGACGGTGTTATTATTGGCGGTAGTGCTTCTATTAAAGATCATACTACCATTCATTCTGGTGCAACAGTAGGAGCAGGTTCTGGTGTAATAGCCGATGTTGAAGCTGGAAAAACAGTGTTGGGTTACCCAGCTCAAGATGCAAGAGACATGCTTAAACAATGGGTAGCAGTAAGACGATTTATGAAAAACCAATAATATGATTTACAATTCCTGTAGGCTTTAAAAAAGGTCTAATAATCAAAAAGGATTTTTGGTTTTATCTAATTAATGTTAATGATTTTCATTATCTTTCAAAGTACTAATGTGAACTATTTTTAGCAATCCAAAAATGATAACTTTAGTCCTTCCGAGTTAGAAAATTTTCTTTTAAAAATGCCTGTAAATCATTTTAATATTAAAGGCTTAACCGATGAGGAAGTCATCGTTGCACGCGATAAATTTGGGCAAAATACCTTAAACTACAAACAAGAGAACAGTTTTTTAGAGGTCATAAAAAAATTGGTGAAGGAGCCCATGATTATTCTATTGTTGGCCGCTTCTCTTATTTATTTTGTGAGTGGAAAACCAGGTGATGGTATTTTCCTTGCATCTGCCATTATTATCGTTTCTATAATTTCCCTATATCAAGACGCAAGAAGCCGAAATGCCTTGCAAAAACTAAAAAATTTCACACAACCTAACTGTAAAGTCATACGAAACTTTAAAACAGAGGAGATAAAAAGCGAAGACCTAGTAGTTGGAGATTATCTTGTTGTTACAGAAGGGACTTTAATTGCCGCCGATGGTATTATTGTTCATTCCAATGATTTCTCCGTGAACGAATCTATTCTTACAGGAGAATCCTTATCTGTTTTTAAAGACAAGGACAAAACTGATAATTTAATTTTTAAAGGTACTACTGTTGAAAGTGGGCTAGCCATAGCTACTATTACAAGTATTGGTAACAAAACTAAATTAGGAGAAATTGGCAAAAGCCTTGAAGATATCACCGAAGAAAAAACACCGTTAGAATTACAAATAAACGATTTTGTAAAAAAAATGGTTTTTGCCGGTACAGTCATTTTTATTGTTGTTTGGATTATTAATTATTTTCGCTCCTACAACATATTAGATAGTTTGCTAAAGGCACTTACTTTAGCTATGAGCATTTTACCAGAAGAAATTCCTATGGCATTTACCTTTTTTATGGCAATAGGCGCTTGGCGATTAATGAAAATGGGAATAGTGGTAAAACAAATGAAAACTGTTGAAACATTAGGCAGTGCCACAGTAATTTGTACAGATAAAACTGGAACTATAACTGAGAATAAAATGAGTTTAGCTAAGCTTTTTACGCTCGCTGCACCCGATTTCACGAATCCAGAATCCAAATTAACAGAAGATGAAAAAACCCTAATAATAACTGCCATGTGGGCAAGTGAACCAATCCCGTTTGACCCAATGGAAAAGGCTTTACACCAAGCTTATTCAGATTTAATAGTAGATGACAAACGTACTCATTTTAAAATGGCACACGAATATCCTTTAGATGGTAAGCCACCCATGATGACCCACATTTTTGAAAATAATGAAGGAAAAAGAATTGTAGCCGCCAAAGGAGCTCCAGAAGCATTGATACCCATTTGTACTTTGACATTGGAGGA
Organism: Gaetbulibacter sp. M235; assembly: GCF_043876835.1. Lineage (NCBI taxonomy): Bacteria > Pseudomonadati > Bacteroidota > Flavobacteriia > Flavobacteriales > Flavobacteriaceae > Gaetbulibacter > Gaetbulibacter sp. M235. The sequence continues at coordinate 230,713 of NZ_JBAWJZ010000002.1, read as the reverse complement.
GAAACTTAAAACTGAAAAAGCTATAAGAACCCTAACCAATCAAGGGTATAGAGTTTTAGCCGTATGTGAAAGCGATTTTAAAGGTGACGCCTTTCCGAAAACACAACAAGAAATCAGGTTTGTATTTAAAGGAATAGTTGCATTTTATGATCCTCCAAAGAAAAACATAAATAAAGTATTAGAGCATTTTTACCAAGCAGGAATTTCAGTAAAAATAATCACAGGCGACAATGTCGAAACAACCACTGCTATTGCTAAAGAAGTTGGTTTCAAGAATTTTGAAAAAAGTATTGCAGGTGATGACTTAATGAAGTTATCAGATAGTCAACTGCAAGAATCTGTAATGAATACAACTATTTTTTACAGAATGTTTCCCGAAGCAAAGCTAAAAATAATCAATGCTTTAAAATCAAAAAATCAAATTGTGGCGATGACTGGCGATGGCGTTAATGATGGTCCTGCATTGAAAGCAGCACACATAGGTATTGCCATGGGAAAAAAGGGAACAGAAATAGCCAAACAAGCGGCTTCTCTCATTCTGTTGGAAGACGATTTATCAAAAATGGTGGATGCCGTAGCCATGGGAAGAAAAATTTACACCAATCTTAAAAAAGCCATTCAATATATTATTTCTATTCACATACCTATTATCCTAACAGTTTTTATTCCGTTAGTATTAGGCTGGATTTATCCAAATATATTTTCTCCTGTTCATATTATTTTTTTAGAATTAATTATGGGTCCGACCTGCTCTATTATTTTTGAAAACGAGCCTATAGAGAAAAATACCATGTCTAAAAAACCAAGACCTTTTACTACTACTTTTTTTAACAGAAAAGAGTTGATAACAAGTGTTTTTCAAGGAATAGGAATTACAGCAGGAACGCTGTTTGTATATCAATATTCTGTTTACCACGGATTTGACGAAGCTCATACTAGAGCCATGGTATTCACGGTTTTAATAGTTGCCAATATTTGCTTAACCCTTGTTAATAGGTCATTTTACTATTCTGTATTTACTACACTGTTATATAAAAACAACATGATTTTACTTATCATTGCTGTTACAATTATTATTACAGGTTTACTACTTTTCATCCCAACTTTGACAAAATTCTTTGAATTCAAGACACTTAATACACCAGAGTTAATGACTTGTCTCATTATAGGTTTATTATCAGTAATCTGGTATGAGTTTGTGAAATTAAGAGCACGTTTAAAAAAATTATAAGCTAAGCCTCAAGCCACATTTTAAAATCCTTAACACGTTCTCTTGCAACAACAACCTCATCATCATTAAAAGTATTTAATTTTATTTGCAAACGTGAGTTTGTATAACTTACCATGTCTTTTATAGCAACAATATTTACAAAAAACTTACGATTTATTCTGAAAAAAGTTTTTGGTTCTAATTCATTTTCTAAAAGCTCCAAAGTGGTATCAAGCAAATAATTTCTTCCCTCTCTTGTATATAAATAGGTACCCTTATTTTCGCTATAAAAACATTCAATATCTTCTATATTAATAAGTTTTAAGTGTTGTCCAACTTTTACAGAAAAGCGTTTTTTATACTCACGGTCAATTGGATTTACCAAAAGTTTTTTAATTTCATTAAAATCTAAGGTTACTGATTGCTTTTCAGGTAATCGGTTTTGATATTTCTTTACGGCTTTAGCTAAATCTTCTTCATCAATAGGCTTCAATAAATAATCTATACTGTTAAGTTTAAAAGCTTGAAGTGCATACTCATCATAAGCTGTAGTGAAAATAACTGCACTTTCAATATCAATAGCTTCAAAAATTTCAAATGATAACCCATCACTTAATTGAATATCTAAAAAAATTAAATCTGGATGTTCATTGTTCTGAAACCAATTAATGCTTTCTTCAACAGAATGCAACATGATATTTGCTTCAATATTTTGGTTACTTAACATGCGTTGTAACCTACGCGCCGATGGTTTTTCGTCTTCTATAATGATTACTTTCATTCCCAACGTTTTTTATCTTTATCCATGAACTCTTTAATTTTACGCTGTTCCCAGTTTTTTCCAAAAAGAAAATCTGGACCAAAAACACCTAGAAAGTGAAAAAACAGACCAATACCCCAAAAAATAGCGGTGGAGAATGTTCCAAAACTCCAAAAATTGCCGTCTGCTCTTCCAATCATTAAAATCAGAAATAAATTTATAATGACATAAGATGCTAAATGCCAATAGAAACCTAGAATTTTCTTTACCTTTTTCTGAGCTCTTATATACGCCTCTTGGCGATAAATATCATTTCGAGCCGTATTTTCTTCTTTATTATCAATGCTATATTTTGTCATGATTCTATCATTTTAAATGTTATTCCCAACGTTTTTCTTCTTCCTCACGCATTAGCTCTTCAATTTTACGCTGCTCCCAGTTTTTTCCTAAAATACCATTGTTTACAAATACATGATAAGCGTGGAATGCTAAACCCATTCCCCATCCTAATATTGGAAACCAAAACCAATGAAAATCCCAATAAGTTCTGTAGTTTATAAAAATTAAAAAAGGTATTACTAAACAATAAGATATAAGATTGTAATAAAATCCTTTTAATTCTTCAACCTTTTTTCGGGCTTTAATGTATTTATCTTCCATGTTGTTATTTGATTGTGTTCTCATGTTTTTAAAAATTTATTTCCATCGAGTGTCTTCTTCTTCAGCCATATACTGTTTTAATTTACGTTCTTCCCAATTACGACCAAAAATACCATCACTAACAAATAATTTAAAAGCAGATATAGTAATACCTATGCCCATACCTATCATTGGGAACCAAAACCATTGAAAACCCCAATAAGTTTTATAATTAATAAAAATTAAGAATGGAATTACTAAAAAATAAGAGATGATACTATAATAGAATTCTTTAAGGGAATCTATATGCTTACGTGCCCTTAAATAACTATCGTCTACTTTTGAAATTACTGTTGTTTCCATATTAGATATTAGTTTGGTAAGCATTGGTATTGACACGGCAAAACTGTTTACTTGTTGATTTATGTATACTCTTTTGTTTGACAATAAATTGTATCGTTGTTTAATATTTTCTAAACCAACACCACTACTCTTCTTTACTATCTGTTTAGGTTGCAGATTATTTTCAACAACCAGATTACCTTCACTTTCATAAATTTTAATATGCAATGGTTTACTGGTAGTTACCATATTATGTTTTACTGCATTTTCCAATAACAACTGTAATGATAGAGGCACTACTTTGCTTTCTGGATTTGATGCTTTTTCTGGTATTTCAAAAATAATACTGTCTTCAAATCGCATTTTAAGTAAAGACATGTACGTTTTGGCAAATTCTAACTCTTCATCAACTGTAACCAATTCTTTGTTTTTTTGTTCCAAAACATATCTATACACTTTTGACAAAGAAGTTGTGAATTTTTGTGCGTTCTCTGGGTTTTCTTCAATTAAACTTGTTAATACATTCAAGCTATTAAAAAGGAAATGCGGATCTAATTGATTTTTTAAAGCATCAAATTTTGCGCTTGCTGTTCCTGCAATGACTTTTTGTTCTTTAATTTTATTTTGCTGATACTTGTTATAAAAATAAATAACATGAAAAATGATAATAATGGTTAAAGTAATCCATAACCCAAAACGATAATATTCAAATTTTTCATGAGTTACAAAATAAATTATTGATTTTCCGTTAAGTAATGTTTCAACAAATCCTCTAAGAAAAAATAATGCTATTAAAGTAATTAAAGTAGAGCCTCCAATTCCTATAATAATTCTTTTTATTCTTTCTTCCTTTTTCCAATTTCTATTTTCTAAATATTCAAAAAAATACATATTTGAATATCCAATAACAAAAGAGTATAACTGGTATAAAACAAAATCAATTAAAAATTCATTGAGATTTTTAAAATCGAAGCCACTTGAAAATAAGTTACCTACTGTAAAAACTAGGCATCCAATAATAAAGGTTATAATAATATTTTTATATGATTTTGTCATGATATACTTCTAAACTGAAAATTACTACTCTTTGCAAGATTCTAACAACATTTTTACTCTGTCTTCACCCCAATTTGGATGAAAAGGAGTTTCTGGTTTAAAGTTAATAAAAAGTTCTAAAGCTCTTTTCAGATCCTCACAAAATGGCTTAGTGTCTTGTCCAAAATATTTTGCTCCTCCAATACCCCACTCTGCTTTACAATATACAACACGTGGATTTTCTGGTGCTATTTGTTCTGCTTGTGCATAAATTGCAACAACTTTAGGAGACATTGTCATCCCATAAGCAGCACCATCATAAGCTACCCAAGCTGTATATAACAAGGCTTGGAGAACTAAAATTTCAGGATTATTTTTAGAAATTGCAGTGGCATCATTAATTAAATCTTGTGCTTTCTTTAATTGGGCCATTAACTTATCTTCGTCTCTTACCCCAAAGCTGTTCACAATATTTACTTGAGCGGCATAATATGGAGGCAACCAATTATCTGGTTCTGCATTAGCAATACGTTCAAACATATTGGATGCTTCTAGCGGATTATTACTTCCCCAAAGTTCAAAGGCCTTTTGCATACCTTTTTCATAATTTGACTGTGCGTTTAGCAAACTGGTAACGAATATTACTGAAATGATAACTAATTTTTGCATATCTGTTTGTTTTTAAATTATTGAACAAATATCAAATAGAACTTCAATAAGTTAAAAAGAGAATAACCGAATTGTCATATTTACACGATGAGATGTTATATTAAAAAAAACCACTTCAAAATCAAATTAAGATTTTAAAGTGGTTTATATAAACGACTAAATCTATAAATATTTAATGTCTCTGTTAATTCTTTTTTAATTTAACTTGCCATGTATTTAAATACAATAGGCACACTATAAGGTACTTTTACAGGTCTCCCTCTTTGCTTACCAGGAATCATTTTAGGGAGTAATTTTATGATACGCTCAGCTTCAGCCTCTAAAACTTTATCTGGACCTCTTGAACGGATACTAGACACATATCCTTTCGCATCAATCACAAAAATCACAAATACTTTTCCTTGAATTCCAAGATCTAAAGCTTGTTCTGGATATCTGAAGTTTTTAGCAACATGTTCTTCCATTTTGAGTTGAAAACAAGCTCTTTTTTCAGCTTTGGTTCCTTTTTCACAACCTGGAAAAACCGGCACATCTTCAATAACTGAAAAAGGGACTTCAACATCCTCTTCTACTTCTTCAACAGCAACATCGGAAACTGAAACTATTGGATCGGCTATCTTTTCGCTTTGGTTTGTTTCTGTGCTTTCAATAATTGTTTCTTCTATTTCTGTAACGTCTTCAACAATTTGAATAGATTCTTGTACAGCTATAGGTGGTGGAGGGGGTGGAGGTGTATTTACATTTACTATTGGAATTTCTTCTTCAAAAACCTCATCCATACTTACAATATCTATATCGATAACAGATTTATCATAGGTTTTATATTCCAACAACTGCCAAGAAATAAACAGCATGATTGCGAGTCCGATAGCAAAATACAAACTACTATTCCGACCTATTTCCATGTCTGGGTTTTTCTTAATTTCCATGACTATCAGATTTAAATTTGTAGTATAAATTTACTCGAAAAACCAACAAAAAAATATGATATTTGTCATATCCAAACATCATATTTATGAATTTAATAATTTGATGATAAAAATGATTATATAATTTATATTTTTATCAAAAAGTGAAGTTTTTTTTAAATAGTTTACAAATTATCCAATTGATTACTTTTTTTATCTTCACTAATTGTCCAGAAAAAACCAACAAAAAAGAATTGATCTGCCGATGGCAATAATGCCTGTCTTTCAAAAATTCCATTGGCACTTGGCGTATTTGCATATTGATAACCATTTATATTTTTAAAGCCTAGCACATTGTTCACAGAGGCATACAATATTTTTTGAGGGCTAATTAAATATGCCCAATTAAGGCTTAAATTATTATATGGTTTTGTTTTTTCATTTAGAAATCCTGTAGTATTTGGGTTGGTATAGGTTCTTCCTGTAGCAAATGCATAACTAAAACCAACCTGACTTCTCCAGTCATTAATCCAGTATTTTCCAACCAAAGAAAGGTTATGCGTATTAGCAAAATTTGGTTGCCTTTTACTTGGATAATTTCTGTAATCGCGTTTTGTGTCTAAAAAAGAATAACTCACCCAATAGTCCATGTTTTTAATGGTTTTACTATCTCTCCAAAACAAATCAATTCCTTTTGCATAACCATAGCCCTTGTTATTATAATTGCTATTGAATTCGGCAAATTCTGTATCATATTTAACCAAATTACTGTAATCTTTTATGTAAGCTTCTGCTCTAAATATCTTGCGTTCTGCATTAAATTGATAGTTAAGAATATAATGAACAGTTTTTTGAGCATTCAAATCTTGATTAAACTTCAAAATATTGCTGGATGGGTTTTGATAAAAATCGCCATAAGCTAGTGATAACTGACTTCTTTTTGAAGTTTTATAGGCCAATGAAAGTCTTGGTGACATAGTAAATTGATTAAACAATTCGCTATATTCCAACCTTAATCCTGACTTGAATGCTAAGTTTTTTGATAAGAAAATATCACCTTCGGCAAAAGCTGCAGCAATATTATTATTATAATCATATAGTATATTATTTGTATTAGTATCTGAATAATCTTCATTAAAATTTGAAACAAAATATTCTGTTCCAAAATTGAGTTTGAACCGATTGCTAAAACGCTTTTTAAATGTCACTTTTGCATGCATAGCATTTTCTGTATCATTTACAAGCATATCAGTTAACTTTAAGTCATTATTTCCATGTGTATAGCTCAATCCTCCAGATATCGTCCAAGTATCGCTTAAAACTCCATTATATGATCCGTTAAAATATAAGTTATCATTTTTCAATTTAAAATGAACACCATCAGGTTCATTAATATCCTCTTGTGTTAATTCGAAGTTGGTAGCATCAAACGCAGCATAAAGCTTTAATAAACCAGAATTGCATTTTTTTCTATAGACGGCTTCACCTGAAGCGGTTTCATATGGTTTTATCCATTCATTTCTACTAGGAAAAATCGCATTATAAGGAGCTAAATTAATGTAAGATGCATTTACACTTAATGAACTTGTTTTCCATTTTTGAGTATTTCCTAAAGTTGCACCTAAACTCATAATCCCTATATCAGTCTTTTCTTGATCGGGTTCATCAATGGTGTTTAATAATAAAACACTTGATAAAGCTTGCCCAAATTCTGCTGAGTATCCACCTGTTGAAAACGTTATGCCATCAAATAAAAATGGTGAATATCTACCTCTTGTTGGCGAATTATTTGTTGTTGGCGTGTAAGGAGTAAATACCCGGATTCCATCAATAAAAATTTGCGTTTCTTCTGCTTCGCCTCCGCGAACAAATAATCTGCCATCTTCGGCTACTGTCGCCGTTCCAGGTAGCGTTTGCAATGCTCCAATAAAATCACCCAAAGCACTCGCAGTAGTAACGACATCTAAAGGTTTTAATACACTTACTTTGCTATTATCTCCAGCTTGAAAGGTTCCTGCAGAAAGCACAACAGCATCTAAAGTGTTAATATCTTCACGAAGCTTAACAGTTAAATCTTTCATGTATGAAACATCACCAATCATTGAAAATGTTTCAAAAGAGATATATGAGACTTTTAAGGTTTGGGTTCCAGTTTCGGTTGTCTTAAAAGAAAATTTTCCATTTTCATCTGTGGTGCTTCCATCATAAGTTCCTTCTAAAAAAACATTTGCGCCAGCTAATGGAACATCATTATTATTCAAAACAATACCATTAATTGTTTGTTGAGCACTTAATTTAAACCCCATTAAAACTATAAAAATAATGATGCCTTTTTTCATGATTGATTTTGTGTTTGGTTTTGATGAGCCAAAATTGAGAAAGAAAATTTCTATTAAAAATTGTAATTAACCGAACTGTAAAATTTAGTGACTGAATTGAAATCTTAGAAAAGAAGAAGAACTCAAATGTTTTGATAACACAAAAAAAATCTTGTTAAGCAATTCATCTATTTGATTAAAAATCAATGTTTTTTTCACAAATTTTTTCTAATTATTTTTTTATATATTAGCCATATCAAGCTATAATAATATTGGATTTTATGCTGCAAAAAAGAACTATAGATTTTGCTTATAGCTTATATTTAAAAAACTAATAATCAGTGTTTAATAAAATATATTTAAACTTTTACTTTAATAATATAAATTTAATTGAAGAAACATCAAAATACTTATTTATATAAAAATTATTTCACTTTATAGGACACATAAAATTGTTTTTAAAAATTAAAATTTATACACCTTTGTAACGTTTTAAATTTTTAAGCTACTTACCTATTAACTAACACATCAAATTGGATAAAGAACTAGAACATAGTTTTGTTGAATTGCTTGAAAAGCATCAAAATATTATACATAAAGTATGTAGATTATATACAAATAATTACGATGCTCATAATGATTTATTCCAAGAAATCACTATTCAACTATGGAAAGCATATCCAAAATTTAGAGGCGATTCGAAATTCAGCACATGGATGTATCGGGTTGGATTAAACACCGCTATCACCTTGTTCAGAAAGTCAAAACGTACAATAAGTACTCAAGACTTTAATGGCGTTGAATTTAAAATGAAAGCTGAGGATTATGATGACACTGAAGAGCAACAACTAAAGACTTTGTACCTAGCAGTACATGAATTAAATGACATTGAAAAAGCTTTGGTGTTTTTATATTTAGAAGACAAAGATTATAGAGAAATAAGTGAAACAATGGGTATTAGTGAAGTTAATGCACGTGTGAAAATGAATAGAATAAAAACCAAACTTAAAACCATACTTAATCCGTAACATTATGGATGAATTAGAATTATTAAAAAAAGACTGGGGAAAACAAGATGGTCCATATAAAAAACTATCAGCTAACGACATTTACCCTATGTTACAAAAAAAGTCGTCTTCAATAGTTAAGACTCTTTTTTACATAAGTATTGGCGAACTGGTATTTTGGATTTTAATAAATACTATCCCCTATTTTTCATCTGATAGCTACAGAGAAAAATTGGATGCTGTTTACGGTAATGATTTTATATTGGCTGTGTTAACCGTAATTAGTTATGGTGTTATTTTACTGTTTATATATTTATTGTTCAAATCCCATAAAGCTATTTCTGTTACAGACAATGCCAAAAAATTAATGGAAAGTATTTTAAAAACCCGTAGAGTTATTAAATACTATGTGATTTACAATTTAGTAATGGCTTTTATTTCTATGGTTGTAGGATTATATTTTGCCATAATTCACAACCCAGAATACTCAGAAACTATTTCTCATTTAGACAAAAAACAAATTCTGCTAGCTTATGCTATGATGATAGGTTGCGTTGCTGTTTTTGTGTTTATAATATGGCTTTTTTACAAGCTTTTATATGGATTGTTATTAAAACGACTTAACAGAAATTATAGAGAATTAAAAAAATTAGAGGTTTAACTCTGTTTCAACAACATCTCCTATATTCATATTGCCAAGTTGAATTGTTCCTACACGAATTCTAACTAATCGTAATGTAGAAAAACCAACGGCTGAAGTCATTTTACGAACTTGACGAAATTTACCTTCATTAATTGTTATTGAAATCCAAGAAGTTGGTCCGTGCCTGTCATCTCTAATTTTTTTTGACCGTATTGGTAAATCGGGGATCTCATTCAATTTAAAAACCTCACAAGGCTTGGTGATGTATTTTTTGCCACTAAAACCAATTTCAATGCCAGACTTTAATTTCTCAATGGCTTCAATAGAAATATCACCATTTACTTGAGCATAATACTCTTTATCTACTTTTTGACTGTTTACAAAATCACTCATTTTACCATCAGTGGTGATAAGCAATAAGCCTTCAGATTTTTCATCAAGTCTACCAATAGACATACTTCCTTCAGGAAAATCAAACAAGCTTCCTAAAAACTTTTTAGACTGTTCTTTTTTAGCATTACTTTGAAATTGACTCAATACACCATAAGGTTTATAAATAATATAATGCTTATGTTTATTACTAGAAAGATTCATTAAGAATATTATATACGAGTTCTTTGGTTGGCTGTCTACCTTTAATTTTCAATCTTACCTCATCAAAAGATACCCTGAAATCGCAACCATTTTTATAATTTGAGCAACCATAAGCTGATTTTCCTTTAATAATAGTTCCTGTTTTACACTTAGGACAACTTAATGTATCTGAAATGTCTTTTTTTGATTTCTTTTTAGGCTCTAATACAAGCTTAAAAACATCATCAAACCTAAGCAAACCTTCTATGCTGCCTGAACCTGATTTAAAACCTTTTAAATTAACTGTAGAACCTTTTTGAAGCAATCTTAGATATTGGTTTTCTGATATCTTTTTACCTTTAAATTCAAAAGGCAAAACAAAATCGCATCCTGTTTTATATAAACTACATCCGTAAGCAGATTTTCCCTTTATAAGATGTCCTTGTTTACATTTTGGACAAGTTTCAGCTTTAATACCATTTTCCTTTTTTATCGATTCTTTAGCTTCTTTCTGTTTGGAAACTTCAGTATATGAAATATTGGCTCGATTCGTTTCACTTCTCACTTCATACACCAAATTTTCAACCATTTTTTTCATGTTAACAATGAATGTATTAACACTAAAGATGCCTTTTTCAATATCTTTTAATTGCTTTTCCCACAAACCGGTTAACTCTGCAGATTTTAATAACTCATTCTGAATGGTATCAATCAACTGAATACCTGCTTGTGTTGGCAATACTTGCTTTTTATTTCGAATGATATATTTTCGCTTAAAAAGGGTTTCAATAATGTTTGCTCTGGTTGAGGGACGACCAATACCATTTTCTTTCATGAGTTCTCGCAAATCATCGTCTTCAACCTGTTTCCCGGCTGTTTCCATAGCCCTTAACAATGAAGCTTCCGTAAACTGATTAGGTGGTTTTGTTTCCTTTTCTAAAAAAGATGGTTCGTGTGGTCCTCTTTCTCCTTTAACAAAAGTTGGCAATATATCAGGTTCCTTTTCTTTGGTTTTTTCAGTTTCAAAAACTTCACGCCACCCTTTTTTTAATATTTCTTTTCCTGTAGTTTTAAATACCACACTATCAGCTTTTCCTATAACTGTAGTGTTTGAAACCAAACAATCATCATAAAAAACAGCCATAAATCGCCTTACAATACTATCATACACCAGCTGCTGATTGTACTGCAGGTTAATTTGAATCCCTGTTGGAATAATAGCATGATGATCAGTCACTTTTTTATCATTAAAGACTTTTGGCGATTTTTTTATTTTCTTCCCTAAAAGGGATTGTGTTAATTCTTTATAATTGGTTAATTTTTGAAGAATCCCAGATACTTTTGGATAAATATCACTAGGTAAAAACGTTGTATCTACTCTTGGATAGGTAACCACTTTTTGTTCGTATAAAACCTGAGCTATTTTTAGTGTGTCTTCTGCAGAAAACCCAAATTTGGTATTGCAATACACTTGCAAACCTGTTAAATCAAATAATTTTGGAGCATATTCATTTCCTTTTTTCTTTTCAATGGAAACAATTTCAAAATCACTTTCTTTTACTTTATTTGCTAATACTTCACCATCTTCTTTCTTTAAAAAACGTCCTTCCTCATAACTAAACAAAGTATCGCGATATAAAGTTTGCAATTCCCAATAAGGTTGCGGCTTAAAATTTTCAATCTCCTTAAATCGGTTTACAACCATCGCCAATGTTGGAGTTTGTACGCGACCTATTGAAAGCACCTGTTTATAACCACCATGCTTAACAGTATACAGTCTGGTTGCATTCATACCTAAAAGCCAGTCTCCAATAGCTCTTGAAAAACCAGCATGATATAAATTGTCGTAATTTTTTGAGGGTTTTAAATTTTCAAAACCTTCTTTAATGGCTTCTGTGGTTAAGGAAGAAATCCACAAACGTTTTACTTCACCTTTATAATCAGCTTGATTCATTACCCAACGCTGAATAAGCTCTCCTTCCTGACCAGCATCACCACAGTTTATAACAACTTCAGCCTTATCAAATAGACTTTTTACAATTTTGAATTGTTTTTGAATACCAGAATTTGCAACTACTTTGGTTTGAAACTTATCTGGCAACATGGGCAAATTATTTAAATCCCAACTTTTCCAATAAGGTTTATAATCAATGGGTTCAAAAAGTGTGCACAAATGTCCGAACGTATAGGTAACCGCATAACCATTGCCTTCAAAATAACCATCGTGCTTTGTGTTAGCGCCCAAAACAGAAGCTATTTCACGGGCAACACTAGGCTTTTCTGCAATACAAACTTTCATTAATTTCTTTTGATTTATAACGTTGCAAAATAAGGATTTTGATAATTTTTTTGAAGTGGAGTTATTAGGAGTTATTAACGAGTTTAAGTTAATTGACAAGAATTGGGTTATCAATTAAGTTATGGAAATCATGTAACTCCTTGAAGATATCATATAACTCTATGGCAAATGAAGAACCTACCTTTGTAATGTGATATATTTCACACATAAATAATATAAATATATATGAGAATTAGAAAATTTTTAACGATAACAGCAGTTGTTTCAGCTATTTTATTTATTGGTTGTGACAAAAATGATGACAACAATACTCCCATTTCTACTGTTAATGAAACCTTTCCAGCAAATAACACAGCGGGAGTTTCTCGTAATGCAGTCATAACAGCTACTTTTAGCGACCCTATGGATGCTTCAACAATTACAACTTCCAGCTTTATGGTAAAACAGGGAACAAATGAAGTTTCTGGTTCAGTTAATTATTCTGGAGATAAGGCAACCTTTACACCAACAGATAATTTATCTGCAGGTAAAATTTATACAGCTACTATCACTAGAGATGTAAAAGATTTAACTGGTCAATCTATTGCATCTGATCTGGTTTGGAATTTCACAACTGGAGGTACATTAACTATTCTTAGTGCAGTAAATCTTGGCGCTTCTGCTAATTATGTGATTTTAGCGAAAACAGCAATTAACAATTCTTCAACTTCAATTATTACTGGTGATTTAGGATTAAGTCCTGCTGCAACTTCGTATATTACTGGATTAGCATTGACCAATGCCACAGGATATGCAACATCAGCACAGGTTACAGGAAAAGCATATGCAGCTGACATGGCAGATCCAACTCCAATTAATTTGACTACAGCAGTTGAAAATATGATTACTGCATATAATGATGCAGCTGATCGCCCTTCTCCTGATTTTGTTGAATTAGCAGCAGGAAACATTGGTGGAAAAACACTTACACCTGGTCTTTATAAATGGACCAATTCAGTTACTATACCATCATCAATCACCATTTCGGGTACAGCAGATGATATTTGGATATTCCAAATTGCAGGTAACCTTAACATGAGTACAGGAATTAATATGACTTTAGAAGGAGGCGCTCAAGCTAAAAATGTTTTCTGGCAGGTAGCAGGTGAAGCAACTTTTGGAACAACTTCACATTTTGAAGGTATTTTACTTTCAATGACAGGAATTACATTTCAAACTGGTGCAACCATGAATGGAAGGGCTCTTGCTCAAACTGCCGTTATTCTTGATGCAAGTTCAGTCACAGAACCACAATAAACTATAAAAAATATAATAGTTAAAGAGGTGAACCGAAAGGGTCATCTCTTTTTTTATTTAACGTATTATGAGTTTTAAGTCAAAAACAAAAATTAAGATCTGATTTTTGAATTGACTTTTTATTTATCTATTTTTAAAACGAGAAGATTACTGAAAATAGGTTACCAAAAACTAAAACAAACTTTGTCCAAAAGTAAGTAAATTATTATCTGGGTCTAGAATTGAGAACTCTTTTTGTCCCCATGGTTTATTTTCCAATGGCCCATTTGGATGTATCTCAGTTTTGTTTCTTAATAATTCCTTATAAAATTCGTCAATAGCATCCGTTCTAATATAGACTTGTCCATAATTTTCTAATGGATTCAGTTCTTTAAACTCGAAAAAATGAATCTGGATATTGTCTTTTTGCACCATTAGATAACCATCATAATCTGCGTTCCCAAATGCTTCAAACCCTAATTTATCGATATAAAATTTTCTTGTAATTAATTTATTACGCATAGGAAGTTTAGGATGTATTTGAGTAAGCATATCCCTTATTTTAATGTACTACCATTCACGTAATTTATTCAACTCTTCTAAAGCAGCTAATTCTTTTTCAGAAACAACTTTTAAAAACGAAGGATGCTGCTCAATGGCAAATTCTATTTTTTCAACAATTTGCTCTGTTGTATCGTTTTCATAATCAATTTCTAAAGGCGCCTTGATTTCCATAGACTGAAGAATATTTTTCTTCTTAATTCTCAAGCCTTTTTTATCAAATGAGCGTCTAAATCCATCAATCACAATTGGAATTACAATAGGTTTGTAACGCTTAATAATATGGGCTGTTCCTTTTCTAATAGGCTTAAAAGGCGTAGTAGTTCCTTGAGGAAATGTAATTACCCAGCCATCATCTAAAGCTTTACCAATATTAGATATATCGCTCATTTTAACCTGTCTATTCACATCTTTTCCTTCAGCTCTCCAAGTACGCTCAATACTTATTGAACCCACATATGCTAATATTTTTGGCAGCAAACCTGCTTTCATGGTTTCTTTTGCCGCCACATAATAAATGTTAAGCTTAGGATTCCATAAATAGCCAACGTTTTTTATTGAATCTACCCTACCGCTTAAACTGGCATTAAATACATGGAACATAGCAACAACATCGGCAAAATATGTTTGGTGATTTGATATGAATAACACATTAGTATCGGGTAAAGTTTTAAAAACTTCTGACCCTTCAATTTGCAGTTCATTAAAACCTCTAAAGCGACTGTGAGTAATCGCTCCTAAAATTCTAATCAACCATTTTTTTATTATGAGAATATGCCCAAAAGGATTTCGTTTAAACAACGCCATACATCACTCTTCTATTAGTTTAATTTTACAAATGTAATAAAACTATAAATTACATCAATTGTTTTAGCAGGTCTTTAATCTCGCTTAAAATCATGGCTGTTGCTCCCCAAACAATATGTTCATTTAATTTAAACGCAGGCACTTCAATCTCAACCTTATATGATGTTGGTACCATTTTTGAAACAACCACAGCATCATCAATAAAATGTTTTAAAGGTACTTCAATAATAGCTTCAACCTCAGTTTCATCTTTAACAAACATTGGAATCTCACTTGTAATCCCCAAAAAGGGCTGTACATAAAAATTACTTGGCGGAATATAAACTTGGGTTAATTGACTTAAAACTTCAATATGATTAATTGGCACACCTATCTCTTCAAAAGTTTCCCTTAATGCAGCTTCTTCAAGTGATTTATCACTCGCTTCAAGTTTTCCACCAGGAAATCCAACTTGAGCAGAATGCACGCCATTATATGTTTTTCTAAGAATTAAAACCAAGTTTGTTTGCTGACTCACATCTGGATAAAAAAGTGCCAAAACACCAGCTTTCTTAGCATATTGCATCTGTTCTTTATGCTTTTTTAAAAGCTCCACACGAAATGGTGGTGCCATTTTAAACTGAGAACTTTCGGCTGGTAGCGGTATATTTTTTATTTTTGAAATTCTTAATAAAAATTTATCAAAATCCATTTCATGAGAATTGTATATCTATTATGTCTTTTCCTTTTGCTTTTAAATTGTGAAGATAAGCATTCTAAAAAAAATGTAAAGCAAGAAACTATAGAAAACAAAGTAGAAAAAAAAGATACTATTGCAGTAGTTGAAGATGATTATGACAAAAAAGATTTTCCTGTATTAGATGGACTTATGAATGCTATGGAATTCTTTTTGGAATATGAAAAACACCATAAAGAAAACAAAGTAAGACTAACAACAGATTTTGGAACCATTGATATCTTATTATTTGAAGAAACTAAATTCCATAGAGTCAACTTTATTTATCTAACTAAAAGAGGATACTTTGATAACACCCAATTTTATAGGGTAATTAATAATTTTATGATTCAGGGTGGAAACAGCGACGATAAAAAAACTGCTAGAAAAAGAGCCGAAATTGGCAGATACTTATTGCCAACCGATACCAAAAGAGGTTTTACTCATGAACGTGGTGTTATTTCCATGCCCAGTGGAGAGATTGACAACCCTTACAAATTAGCGTCTCCTTTTGAGTTTTTTATTGTACAGCAACAAGGTGGCTCTCATTTTTTAGATGGTGATTACACCATTTTTGGAAAAGTCATTGACGGCATGGATGTGGTTGATAAAATAGCAGCCGTTAAAACTGATGATGCTGACTGGCCTCTTGTTAACATTTATATTAGAAAAGCTGAGATTATCAATTAATCTCTATAAATGGTTGGCAAACCTATTTTGAATTTTACTGCCAATAAACGGACCACGATTACAACAATTCCAGATATCGCAAAAATTAAATTACCATCTATCGGAAGCTTTCTCAACAAAAAATAAGAAATTCCTCCCAATATACATGCAGTGGCATAAATTTCCTTTCTGAAAATGACTGGAATTTCATTACATAAAATATCTCGGATCACACCTCCAAAAGAAGCCGTAATGGTTCCCAAAGCAATACAAATTATAGGATGAAGCCCAACACTCAATCCTTTTTCAATACCTACAAGAGTATACAAACCAATTCCTATGGTATCAAATAAAAACAAAGATGTTCTTAAATAGTTTATTTTGCTTCTAAATACAATTGCAAAAATTGATGAAGCCAATATAACATATGTATAAGTTATATCTTGCATCCAGCTCACGGGAGTTTGCCCTATAAGTAAGTCTCGTAACGTTCCGCCTCCAACGGCTGTAACAAAGGCTATTATTAGGATGCCAAATACATCCATTTTTTTATTAATGGCAATAAGAACCCCTGAAATAGCAAAAGCTATGGTCCCTAGTATATCTATGATATAAAACATAATGCCAAAAATAATCAAATTATAAAATATACCACTTATACTAATGAAAGTGATTCATCTTATAATTTGATTAATACTTCAGATTACTTTAAATCCTAAGAAAATAAATGATGCTTATTATTTAAATGGTTTCATTCAACCAAGCTTTCATCATCCAAACGGTTTTTTCTTGTTCTGTTATAAAATCACTCATCATAGAATTGGTTCCCTCATCATTGGCCTCTCCAGATTTATTTAGGATTGCTCGTTCAATTTTTAATAATTCAGATAAAGAATCCACTACTAAATTTACTGCTTTTTCGTCTTGAGATATATTTTTACCAATTGGAACCTGAGCATTTTCAATATAATCTTTAAATGTATGAAGCGGTGTTGCTCCTAATGTTAATACTCTTTCTGCAATTAAATCAACCTTCATATTAGCATCCGTATATAATTCTTCAAACTTAACATGCAAATCAAAAAAACGTTTGCCTTTAATATTCCAGTGAATGCCTCTTAAATTTTGATAATATGTTTGAAAATTAGCTAATAATATATTTAAATCTTTAGCTAAATCTTGAGTTTTTTCTTGGTCTAATCCTAAACTATTTAGTGTCATTTTGTACTATTTTTTTATTTACTACAAATTTAATTTATAATTAACACTCTTTACGATAAGTTTTATTGATAGTTTTTATAATTTTATAGCCTAAATTGATACCGATGACAATCACACAATTATATTATGTTTTAGCAGTTGCTGAGCATCAAAATTTCACAAAAGCCGCAGAGAAGTGTTTTGTAACCCAACCTACACTTAGCATGCAAATTCAAAAATTAGAGGACCAATTGGATATCTTAATTTTTGACCGAAGCAAAAAACCAATTGAACTTACCGATGTTGGAAAAAAAATAGTAAATCAGGCAAGAAATATTGTAAACGAATCTTACAGAATACAGGATATTGTAGATCAACAAAAAGGGTTTATAGGTGGTGCATTTAAACTAGGTATAATCCCTACAATAATGCCAACATTGCTCCCTATGTTTTTAAAAACATTTATAAAAAAACATCCTAAAGTAAAGCTTAAAATTGAAGAACTTACAACTGATGAAATCATTACCAGAATTAATGATGGACATTTAGATGCAGCTATAGTAGCAACACCTTTAGAGCTCGATACTATAAAAGAACGAGTGCTATATTATGAACCATTTGTAAGTTATATTCCAAGAAGTCACAGGTTACATCAAAATAAAAAAATTGCAGTTTCTGATTTAGACATTAACGATATGCTGCTTTTAGAAGATGGACATTGTTTTAGAGATGGTGTTATTAACCTTTGCAAAGCTTTTAAAAATAATACTGAAGATAGTTTTCAAATAGAAAGCGGAAGTATTGAAACACTAATAAAATTATCAAATGAAGGTCTTGGAATGACACTTTTACCTTACTTACATACTTTAGACATTAAAGATAATGAAAAAGACAATTTACATTATTTTAATGATCCAAGTCCTGCCAGAGAAGTAAGCATCATTTATCATAAAAGCGAATTGAAAATGCAAATTATTGAAGCCTTACAAGCCACTATTTCTGGCATTATAAGAGGCGCCATTGCATTTCAAAATGTCGAAATCATTAGTCCAAAATCAAAATAAAAAAAGCGACATGTTTGTCGCTTTTTTTTTATCTGTTTAAATAAACTAAAGATTGGTTTAATTCAGGATTCTGCTGTACCAGAGAAAGAATGAATAATTTTAATTCTTCAATCTCATAAGGCAATAATCTTTGAACTGCCTTTTGTACCTCTCTGCAGAATAATGTTACATCAAAACTAACTTTTTTAAGAATCGTTTTGGTGTATTCTAACATTGCTCTTGCCATAGTATAAATTAAGTTTTGGTTGGGTAAAATTACTAAATTGATAACTTTATAATTGGCGGATTATTTTAATTAATGGGTCTAATTTAATGAAAAAAATGCAACAATTTTAACTTTAAAGTAAAAATTAACATTTAAAATCTATTATCTCCATCTAGTAAATTTCCAATACCTCCCAGAATACTACCTTCACCTTTTTGCTTTCCTCCACCTTGAGGTGCAGAAGCTAAAACTCTACCAGCTAATCTACTAAATGGTAGCGATTGAATATACACAATTCCAGGACCTTGAAGCTTTGCAAAAAACAAACCTTCACCTCCAAAAATAGTGTTTTTAATACCTCCAATAAACTCAATATCGTAATCAACGTCTTTTGTAAAACCTACAATACAACCTGTATCGACTCTTAATGTTTCACCACGTTGAAGTACTTTTTTTGCCATAGTTCCACCCGCATGAACAAAAGCCATACCATCACCTTCTAACTTTTGCATAATAAAACCTTCACCTCCAAAAAGGCCTCGTCCTAATCGTCTGCTAAATTCAATTCCAATACTAACTCCTTTTGCAGCACATAAAAAAGCGTCTTTTTGACAAACAAATTTGCCTCCAAATTCTGTTAAATCAATTGGGATAATTTTTCCCGGATATGGAGAGGCAAAAGACACTTTTCTCTTTCCTACAACAGTATTATAGAAAGCGGTCATAAATAAGCTTTCACCTGTTAGTATTCTCTTTCCAGCCCCTAAAATGGAGCCTAAAAATCCTTGGTTTTGAGTTGAACCATCACCAAAAATGGTTTCCATTTTAATACCATCATCCATCATCATAAAACTGCCTGCTTCGGCAATTACACCTTCTTGCGGGTTGAGTTCTATTTCTACATACTGCATTTCTTCTCCATACAAATGATAATCTATCTCATGTGCTGTCATAATTATATTTTTTTTGATTTAATTATTTGTTGAACTGAAGTTGATTTTGTTACAATAAAATAAACTTTTAACTTTTATTTTTCACTTTAATACTCCATTCAAAATTAAAAGTTGATACAACGATACCTTCTTCGTTAACTCCAACAGATTGCATTAAAACTGTTTGTCCTTCTCCAGTTTCTATTGTTTTGCTAATTGCTTCATCTATTAAATGCCCATCATTACAAATAAATGTTATTTTTCCTGTTGCCTTTTTTGTGTATGTTGAATTATTAGCTGTCACCAACATAGAAATAGGGCGCCCTGAATCTTGTATTTTTCCAATCATTAATGCTCCCGTTGAAAATTCTGCTGCCATACCTTGAACTGCCCAAAACATAGATTTAAAAGGATTTTGATTAATCCATCTATGCTTTACAGTTACTACACATTTTTTATCATCTATATATTTGGTTCTAACACCACATAAAAAGGCTGACGGCAATTTAAAAATAGTGTAAACATTCAGTTTTCTAGGAGTTATTTTCATTATTAGGTTTTTAATTTTCCTCTAAATTATTGAAAATAATCCACATTAAAATTGTTAAAATTATGTTAAGTTATGGTACTATGTGTTACATAATACCTGCTTTTAGATATATATTTGTATAAGATATTATTATATACTTTGAAATCATGCTAGACAATCATCAAAAAAACATCGCAACCTTTATCCATTTATCTACATTTAGTAGATTTATTATTCCATTAGGAAATTTTATTGGTCCTATTATTCTTTGGGTAAGTAATAAAGAAAAATCTGAATTTATTGATGCTCACGGTAAACAAGCTATAAATTTTCAAATTAGTATTTTACTATATGCAATTATTTTAGGCACTATTAGTATTCCGTTTTTCATCTTTAATATCTTTAGTAATTTTGATTTTATTGATTTTAACGGCTTGCATGATTTTCATATTAATATAGGTAAACCTTCTCCTCTATTATATATAGGTGGTGCTTTAGGTGGGTTAGCTATTCTTGGTTTTATTTTAGAATTGGTTTTCATAATAAAAGCTAGTTTAAAAGCAAGAGATGGCGAATTATATCAATATCCTTTCACAATTAATTTCATCAAATAATCAATCATAAATCAATCAAAAAATGAACAGTTTCACAATACTTAAACGCTTTAGAACATGAAGATCGAAAACACAAAAGCACAAATGCGTAAAGGAGTACTAGAATACTGCATACTCTCCGTTTTAAAAGACGAGGATGCTTATGTAGCTGAAATTTTAGACACCCTAAAAGACGCCAAACTGCTTGTTGTAGAAGGAACCATTTATCCGCTACTGACAAGACTTAAAAATGCTGGTCTCCTTAATTACAGATGGGAAGAATCAACATCAGGGCCACCAAGAAAATATTACGGTTTAACAGAGACCGGAAAATTATTTCTAAATGAATTAAACACCACTTGGAGCGAATTACAAAACGCCGTTAACCTAGTAACCAGAAAAAAATCAAACAAAAATGAATAAAACAGTCAACGTAAATTTAGCAGGTATATTTTTTCACATTGATGAAGATGCGTACCTAAAATTGCAACGCTATCTTGAGGCTATAAAACGTTCATTTACAGACTCTCAAGGTCGTTCTGAAATTATTTCAGACATTGAAGCTCGTATAGCAGAACTTTTTAGCGAACGTGTAAAAAATGACAAGCAAGTTATTGGCATCAAAGAAGTAGATGAGGTTATCTCAATAATGGGACAACCAGAAGACTATTTGGTAGACGACGAAATTTTTGAAGATGAGCCACAACCAACACAAAAGAGAAAGTCTGCTCCATCTAAAAAATTGTTTAGAGACACAGACAACTCATACATTGGTGGTGTAGCTTCAGGTTTAGGCCATTATTTAGGAATTGATGCTGTTTGGATTCGTTTAATCTGGTTATTATTAGCAATAGGTTCTGGAGGAACATTTATTTTCATATATATTTTATTTTGGGTACTAGTCCCAGAAGCTGTAACAACGGCAGATAAACTTACCATGACAGGCGAACCTGTAAACATAAGCAACATAGAAAAAAAAATAAAGGATGGATTTGATACCGTTTCTGAAACTGTTTCAGATGTTGCCAAAAATGTTTCTGATTCTGTTTCTGGAGCAGCAAAAAATGTTTCAAATGCTGCCAAAAAAGTAGATTTAAAAAAACAAGGCAATAATATTAAGTCTAGTTCAAAAACATTTTTTGATACTATAGGCGATATAATTATGTTCTTTTTTACTGTTTTTGCAAAATTTATTGGAATCATTCTTATGATTACTGGTGCAGCAGCTTTAATAGCATTAATTATAGGCCTATTTTCTGTAGGAGTTACCAATGTTATACATATTCCAGGACTGGATATGATAGATATTGTAAATGCAGGCAATACCCCAATTTGGTTTGTATCACTTTTAGCCTTTTTCGCAGTTGGAATACCTTTCTTTTTCCTTTTCTATTTAGGGTTAAAGATTTTGATAAACAATTTAAAATCAATTGGAAATATAGCCAAATTTACCTTGTTAGGAGTTTGGGTTTTATCAATAATTTGTTTGATTGTTGTAGGAATTAGACAAGCCAGCGAACATGCTTTTAATGAACGAGTTATTGAAAAACAAGAGTTTTATATTGCACCAAATGACACTTTAAAAGTTAAAATGGTGAATAATGATACTTATGGAAGTCCTTACAGAAACCATCAATCATTTAAGTTTGCACATGATGAAAATGGAGAAAGAATTATTTACTCTTCAGATATTGAAATTATAGTAAAATCAACTACAGATTCATTAGCTTTTTTAAATATTGAAAAATCAGCTGATGGAAGAGATTACTCTTCAGCTATTGAACGTGCAAAAAACATAAACTATCATTTTAAAATAAAAGAAGACGAAATTCTTTTAGATAATTATTTATCTACAGATATTAAAAATAAATTTAGTGATCAGGAGATTACTGCCATCTTATATTTACCTGAAAACGTTATTGTTAATTTCAATAACAATACTAAGAACTTTTTAAATTATAGAACTTACGATGGAAATATTGTATCGTCTAGCCAAACAAATCATTTTCTTAAAATAAAAACGGACGAAGTTGAATGTTTAGACTGCCCTCTTGATGTAGATGCCGATTTACAAGATGGTGATGATGGCATTAAAATTAATGAAGAAGGTATTAAGATTAAGGTTGACAGCAGTAGCTTAAGAATTGACAAAAACGGACTGAAAGCTAACAGCTCAGATGTAAAAGTAAATATAGATAGTAACGGAATTCAAATAAAATCAGAAAACAATTAAAAACAATTCATCAATTAAAATCAACAACTCAGGTATTTTAGTTTCTAAAAAATATTAATTACTAAGATATTTGAATCATCAATCAAAAAACGAACTATTATGACAACACTTATTAAAATTTTAGTATCCACTATTTTAAGTTTATTACTATTCTCTTGTAATTTTGACATGAACTTTGGCCCTGGAGTTAAAGGAAATGGAAATGTTCAAATAGAAAATCGCACATTAAATCAATCATTCAATGCTATCAAAACAAGTCAAGGACTTGATGTTTATTTAACACAAGGAGATGAAGAAAGCATCATCATTGAGGCTGATGAAAATTTACACAATCTTATAAAAACAGAAGTAAAAGATAATGAGTTACATATTTATTTAGAGAAAAACATTGGATACGCTTCTTCAAAAAAAATAATGGTAACTTTTAAAGATATTTCAAAAATCACCTCAACAAGTGGTAGTGATGTTATTTCAACAAACACCATTAATGCAGAAAATTTAGAACTTAACAGTTCAAGTGGAAGCGATATGAAACTTGATTTAAACACTATAACATTACATTGCAATTCTAGTAGTGGAAGTGATTTAAAGCTTTCCGGAAAAACACAAAAACTAATTGCAGAAGCCTCTAGTGGAAGTGATATAAAAGCAGCCGATTTAATAGCAGAATCCAGTCAAGTAAAAGCTACAAGTGGCGCAGATATTACTGTAAATACAGCTAAAGAATTAACCGCAGATGCCAATAGTGGTGGAGATATAAAATATTACGGAAATCCACAGATAATAAATAAAACTGATAGCCATTCAGGAAGTATTACAAACCAACAATAAACACTTGTTTTCTATACCAACCAAATGAAAAAGCCGAAGTAAAACTTCGGCTTTTTTTTTATATAAAATCTCCTTTAAACAGTTTTTTATTTTCATTTTAAACAAATGCCTTTTTAATTTTTAGATTTCAAAAATTAAAAACTTGATCAATATTTTTTCTATTATTATTTACCTTGGGGCTATAACTTAATGGGATGGCAGGGATTTTACAAACCATTTCAACACAATACATATAAATTATTTGAACTTAAAACCTATTAACCAATTTGTTAACAGCTCTATAAATAGGCGAAGGTTTTTTACCTGCTCAATCAGGGCTATTTTTATTATTTAAAATCATGTAAAAGACAACTTGGAATTGCAACAAAAAAGTTAATATCTATGCTTCCTTTTTTAAATCATCAAAAATCACCTGATTTTTTTCAGATACATCTCCTTTGATTGGAAGTTTGAAACCTATCATTCTTGCTTTGTTTTTAATTATTAATCAATTTAACAATACAAAGATGTATTTAAGAAAGCTTTAACTGATAGTTATAAATTCCTAATGAGTTGGCAATAAGTTTTTTTTTAATCAAGTACCTTAAATGAAGATGGGGAAATACCTGTTTGGTTTTTAAAAAAGCGGCTAAATGCTTGAATATCATCAAAGCCTATTTCATAAGCTATTTCTTGAATTTGTTTATCGGTATATCTCAACAAGCGTTTGGCTTCTAAAGTCCTGCGTTCTTGTATATATTGCAGTGCTGTTTTTGTTCCTATTTTAGAGAAAATATTAAAAATGGTTTTAGGTGACTTGTTTAAAAGATTGGCATAGTCCGCAACACTGTGCTTAGTTTTAAAATGCTGTTCCACCAAAAAATTAAACTCTCTTACTACATCAAGTTCAATCTTTTCTATAGGATAATTGGCCTGTAATTTAAATAATCTTGTACACAAAATTAAATATCTTTTTAACATCATTTGTAACATGTCAATTTGCAAATGATCATTAGACGTCATTTCGATACTAAACATTTTCCAAAGGATTTCAAATTGCTCTAATTCATTAATAGGAATCTTAATTATTGGCAATTGAGAGGCTCCAAAGAATAATATACCTTTACAACCAACTTCGGCGTCATGGTCAAGGACACAGTAAAAGGGTCTATTAAACCTAACTACTCTGATTCTGTTTATAGTTTCTATTTTAACCTTATGAAACTCTGTTAAGAAAACAATTTCATTTTGATTGAAAACTTTTTCATTACCGTCAATTAACAATTTGTTATTATTAGATTCAAACCATAATATTGTTAAATCATTTTCATCAACCTCATTAATAATATGAACATTTTGAGATTCAATGATATCTAGAATTAGGTGTTCGTCGGTTTTGCCTACAAATTTCATACTTTTCTATTAAGAGATGCTCTCTGGGTCAAGCTCATTAATTTTTACATTTTAAAAAGAAACATTTGTGAATATTAAATAAGTGAATAAAGATTCACAATGTTTCCTTGTTATTTCTTCCTTCAATAAAACATACTAATTATTTATCTTTCTTAAAAAACATATAAATTATTAATTGTTATAAAGTATGTTAAATAAAAGTAGTAATATTCTCGATTCCCACATATCTTTTAGCTGTAAACCCTTCAGCATATTTTCGATTTATTGCTCTACCAAATATTTGATTTGTAGCTTTTATTTGATCTAGTAAAGCTATTATTCCATTTGGACTATCATTTTTTGCAGTCACAAATTGTGACTCATAGGCCTTTATGACTTCCATCTTTGTATTGAAATAATCACTTATATCCACAACAAAATTTGGTTGAATAAAATAATCTTGAATATAATGGTACACGGCCATTGGCCTCCAGTGTTCTTGATTTTTTCCTTTGTATTGTGTGGCATTCATTTTTAATCCAGAAAGAAAACAGGCATCTGAAACTAATCTTGCTGCCTTTCTATGATCAGGATGTCTATCAATAAAGGCATTTGCCAATACAATTTTTGGCCTATACTTTCTAATAATTTGTATGACTTTCTCTTGATTTTGAATACTATTTGTGATTTTACCATCCGGTAGGTTCAGTTGCTCTTTTATTTTAACACCCATAATATTTGCCGCACTATAAGCTTCTTCTTTTCGGGTTTCAATAGTTCCATAACTTCCCATTTCTCCTTTTGTAAGGTCCACCAAAATTACAGTACCTCCTTTATCAATAGTACTCAATATTACACCTGCTGCTGCACATTCTACATCATCAGGATGTGCTCCAAAAGCTAGTATATCAATTTTGAAATCCTTCATTTTTAATGAATTTTATTTTTCAGATAACATTTATGTTTAAAAGACTAAATAAAATTTAATCATTGTATTTCTTAAATACTGTTGTAGCTATATGACCTCCAAAACCAAACGTGTTGTTTAAAGCAATATTTATTTCTTTATGTTTTGATTTTCCTAATACAAAATCAAATTTATCTTTAAAACCTTCTTCTATTTCTAGAGTATTTATGGTTGCCGGAACGAGATTGTTTTTAATAGCCAGAATGCATATAATACTTTCAATTGCACCAGCTGCCCCCAACAAATGGCCTGTCATTGACTTAGTAGCGCTTATAGCCAAACTTTTTCTTGTACCAAAAGCTCTTTCTATCGCTTTCAACTCGGTCAAATCACCCATATTTGTAGATGTTGCATGTGCATTTATATAATCTATTGTGTCAGGACTTATATTAGCCTCTTCAATAGCATCCAACATTCCTAGATATGCCCCCTCACCCTCGGGATGGGTTCCGGTAAGATGGTATGCATCAGCCGCCATACCGGTACCAATTACTTCTGCTATTATTGTTGCACCCCTTTGTAATGCGGTTTCTAAACTTTCTAAAACCAATGCTCCAGCTCCTTCTCCCATAACAAAACCATCACGAGAAATATCAAATGGTCTTGATGCTGTTTCTGGGCTTTCGTTTTTTGTAGATAACGCTCTAGAAGCATTAAAGCCTCCGATAGAGCTCTCATTTATCGCTGCTTCAGAACCACCGGTAATTATGATATTAGCTTTTCCGAGCCGTATATAATTAACTGCATCTATAATGGCATTATTTGAAGAGGCACAGGCCGAAATTGTACTAAAATTCAACCCTCTTAATCCATATTTAATAGAAATTACACCAGATGGAATATCTGCAATCATTTTCGGAATAAAAAAAGGATTAAATCTAGGGGTACCATTCCCTTTTGCAAATTCAATTACCTGTTCCTGAAATGTATTGATTCCTCCATTGCCCGAGCCCCAAATAACCCCAATTTTATTTCTGTTTAATTTTTCAAAATCAAGATTTGCATTTCTGACAGCTTCTTGTGTTGCAGCCAAGGCGTATTGTGTAAATAAATCGTATTTTCTTAATTCTCCTTTTTCAAAATAGTCATATCCATTAAACTCTTTTACCTCTGCAGCAAATTTTGTTTTAAAGTTGGCAGTATCAAATTTAGTGATGGGCGCCACGCCATTTTTTTCATTTATAATGTTCTTCCAAAACTCTGGAATATTATTACCTATTGGGGATATAATACCCATCCCCGTAACAACTACACGATTTAATTCATTTATCATAGTCCTTGCTTTTTAAGTTTATGCCCTAACTCTTTTATCTCCATTTCTAATTTTTGAGAATAATTTCTCTGATAATTGAAGACATCGTTAATTTCTTCAATTGAATAGCGAGGTGTTATGTGTTGAGGACAATTCCAATCATAAGCTTCAACATCCATTATTATCATTCGTTCCGGACGGAATTTATATTCGCTTAAATCGAGAAAAGTATATAATTCTGGGTTGTCATCCAGTTCAACAATTTTTGCTTTTGCAAAAATTTTAAGTCTTGTTCTTGCAGGATAATCAACCATAATGAGTGACACATTATTATTAGTTGACAAATTACCTATAGTGATATATTGCCTGTTGCCAGTAAAATCAATAAATCCAATTTGGTTGTGATTTAGCACTTTTAAAAAACCTTTTGGACCGCCCCTATGTTGTATGTAAGGAAAGTTATTTTCACCAATACTTGCCATATAAAGGCTGTCTCTTTGAGCAATAAATTGAATTTCGTTTTCTGTTAATCCACTTGTGTAAGAATATTTCTCCATTCGGGCATAGCTTGCTCTGCTGCCCATTTTTTTCTGCATCACTTTTATTGCCGAAGTAAATGCTAATTCTGCATAGTTTTTAGCCATTTCAATCTAAGCTTTTTCGGTTGCAAAAGCGATATATGTAGTAAGTGGTAATAGGTCCAACTTTCCTTTTAGCTTAGCAATAATTTGCCCGCGATGATAGGAGGAGTGATTTATTAAATGTGTAAATAAATCTTCGATTGAAATTTTTGAGGGTTCACCCATAAATGGAAAATAGACATGTTGTTCTAATTCCTCATCTGTTTTGTTTAAAATAAAGTTCTTCCATGCTTCATGATTTTTTTGAGACAATTGAAGACAATCATTTAAAGTCAAAATATCCCACAATTTATAAGTGGGTGATTCCTCAAGAATTCTTTTTAACCAGTTATTAGATGCTATTAAAATATGTGACAATATTTCATAGACACGACCCTCAGGATCATGTGATTCAGAGATTGATTTAATAAGTATATTATTAGCCCATACTTCAAAATCCAATTGTTTTAAGTACTGTTTTTTTTTCATTTTAATTTATTTAATAAAATATTGTTTATAAAAAAATATAAGAGTTATTATTGCACCAATCACTATTACAAAATTGTGCAAGAAATTTTGATTGATTTGCCGTGTCAATTTAGCTCCATAAAACCCTCCAATTAAGGCTCCAATTATCATAACCAGAGTATATTGCCAAATTACAATTCCAGAGAAAATGTAAGTAAGCGCTGCAATTCCATTGTTAAATGACACCAATATCACTTTTATCCCATTCATTTCATTTAACTTCTTTAAACCAAGTAATGAAAATGCTGTTAATATTATCATTCCTAAACCTGCTCCAAAATAACCTCCATAAATCCCAATAAAAAACATAAAAACAATATGAAAATAATTGGGCGTAATAAAATGCAAATCGGTTAAATATGAGCTAAAATAATTTCTGATTGTCTTACTAAAAACAAAAAGTAACCAAGTAAATAATAAAAAAAATGGTACAAAAATGCTGAAAAGCGTTGAAGATGTATTGAGAAATAAATAAGCCCCTACAAAACCCCCTAAAGAAATTGACATAACAAAATATAAAATCAATTTTCTGGACAATTCTATATCTTTTCTATATGCTACAGCACTCGTAATATTTCCTGGCCATAGGGCTACAGTACTAATGCCATTCGCATTTAAATTAGGTATATTACTGAATATTAGTGATGGATAGGTTATAAAGCCACCACCACCTGCTACTGCGTTTAAAGAACTACCAAGAATTGACGCCAAAAGGAGCATTGTTAAGGTAAAAATATCCATTAAGAGATGTTTTTGATTTTAAAATAAATGAAATGGTTAAACCACATAAACCTATACAACTGTTTTTATATCTAGTAGTAATTGGTTTACGTGGTCTAGAATAAATAGTTAATCAGCTAAAAATGTTCTTATTTTATCAGATATTTCAGCGCCATTGCTTTCAAGTGCAAAGTGTCCTGCATCATACAGATTGAAATCTAAATTTTTCAAATCTTTTTTATAAGCTTCCGCACCAGCGACTGGAAAAATATAATCATTTTTACCATAAACAATTAAAGTTCTAGGTTGATGGTTTCTGAAATACTCTTGCCATTTTGGATATAATCTTACATTGGTTTGATAATCATAAAACAGAGCCAATTGGATTTCGTTATTCCCTTCCCGTAAAATGTGTCTTAAATCTAATTCCCAGTTGTCTGGAGACACTAATTCTGGTTGAGGCACACCGTGTGTGTATTGCCATTGTAAACCTTCTGGACTGTGGAAACCTTCTAATGGCATGCCATTTTCAATAGTTTTGTTATTCCAATATACTTTAATTGGATCCCAAAAAGCTTCCAAACCTTCATCATAGGCACACCCATTCTGTATAATTAGATTTTCAACTTTTTGTGGATTTTCAGAAGCTATTCTAAAACCAATTGGAGCACCATAATCCATTAAGTATAAACTGAATTTATTAATATCTAATTGTTCTAATAACCCTTCTATAATCCTTGTAAAGTTTTCGAAAGTATAATTAAAATCTGCTATTGATGGTTGCTCACTTCTTCCAAAGCCTGGATAATCTGGAGCAATTAGATAATAATCATCTGATAAACTTTGCAATAAATTGCGATACATATGAGATGATGTTGGATAGCCATGTAATAATACTAATGCAGGTTTTCCTTTTTGACCGGCTTCACGATAAAAAATATTTATACCATTGACTTTTGTAGTTAAATGCTTTACTTTACTCATTTTTTTTTTGATTTTTAATAATTAATATTTCCGTTCTTTCGATAGCATTGCGCATTGGTTATAGTTATTTACCGAACGTTCGGAAACTAAAAAGCGCAAATTTTTTTATTATTGATAGATATTTTGAATAGCTTTTATAGCAGCTTTATATGACTTTGTCGAGTTCAGCCCTTTAGATACAATCAAACTACCTTGAATGTTAACCAAGACTTGATAGGCTTTATCTAGTGCAACTGTTTCACTATATCCGCAATGCATTCCAAACGTAGCAAATCCGTTTATCCAAAGTTCCATACTTTCTTTTATTTGGTCTCCAAATATTTCAATTCCTGCATTCATGGATAGTGATCTTAAAATGCAGATAGAATCTCCATTGTTATATAGAATGTTAATATTTTTAATAACTTCATCCAATCTCTTGGGCGGTGATATTGCTTGATTAACAAGTAACAAATAAATATTTTTGTGTATCCATTCGTTTACATAATTAAGTACAGCCGAAGCTATTTCCTTTTTACCTGCTGGAAATCTATGATATAAACTTGCTTTTTGCAATCCTGAAGATTCTGCTAATTCATTTAGACTAGAACCCTCATAACCTTTAGAGCTTAACACGGACATTAATCCTATTAGCAATTCTTTGTCTTCTACCTTCTGTGGTCTCATATAGCAAATATAGAAAAATATTTCAGTTACCGAACGATTGGTAAATAAACATTTTGTCAATGCAAAGATGAAGAAAAAAAGCAGTAAGAAATAGGCATAAATTCCCAAACAGTTGGCAATATTTCCTATTTAAACTTTTTTTTTAAATGAAGAATGTAAATACTAGCTGGTTGTTAAAAAGCAAAATAAAATTGCTTTTGTAAATTAATTTAAAAATTATCTAAGTAACTATAAATTATAGGAAACTGAAGAAAAGAAACTATGTAGAGCGAACAGAAAAAATGCCGAGCCTTTTAAAATTTAATTTATAAAAATTTAATTCAATATTATAAATTTTAATAAAATTAACTATTTTTTGATATCCATTGATACCCTAAAAGTCGGGATGACAGGATTTGAACCTGCGACCACACGGCCCCCAGCCGTGTACGCTAACCGGACTGCGCCACATCCCGAATTTATACTCAAAAATAACTTTTTTAGTGAAAACAAAAAAAATTAGCCACGTTATAAAAACAGGCTAATTTTTAATTATTAAGGAACTTAATTTTCTTTAGCAGCTAAATAACGTTCGGCATCTAATGCTGCCATACAACCTGTTCCTGCAGCAGTAATAGCTTGTCTGTAAACATGATCGGCAGCATCTCCTGAAACAAAAACACCTTCTACATTAGTTTTTGAAGTACCAGCTTTGTTTATAATATAACCTGTTTCATCTAAATCAAGATAGTCTTTAAAAATATCTGTATTTGGCTTATGACCAATAGCGACAAAAAAACCAGTTACAGCGATTTCATGCTTCTCATTTGTTTTATTATTGAAAACTCTAACTCCAGTTACAACTTGTCCGTCTCCTAAAACCTCATCGGTTTCTGTGTTAAATAATATTTCGATATTTGGTGTTTTTTTAACTCTTTCAGACATTATTTTTGATGCTCTAAACTCATCTCTTCTAACAATCATGGTTACTTTTTTACAAAGTTTTGAAAGATAATGTGCCTCTTCACAAGCTGAATCTCCTGCACCAACAATGACAACTTCTTGATTTCTATAGAAAAATCCGTCGCAAACAGCACATGCTGAAACTCCACCGCCTAGGCTTAAGTATTTTTGTTCTGATTCTAACCCTAAATATTTTGCTGATGCACCAGTAGAAATGATTACAGTTTCACAATGAATTTCTTTTGTGTCATTTACCCAAACTTTATGTATCTCTTCAGAAAAATCCACTTTTGTAACCCAACCGTCACGAATATCGGCTTCAAAACGTTGTGCTTGTTTTTGTAATTCTATCATCATTTCTGGTCCTGTAATACCATCTGGATATCCGGGAAAATTTTCTACTTCGTTAGTAGTAGTTAATTGCCCACCTGGTTGCATTCCTTGGTATAAAACTGGACTCATATTAGCTCTTGCAGCATATATTGCCGCTGTATATCCAGCAGGTCCAGAACCTATAATTAAACATTTTACTTTTTCAATACTTTCAGACATAATCAAATTTATTTTAACTGCAACAAAAGTAGAATTTTTAAAGTAAAACTTACATCCAAATTATCAAAACTTATTATCAGTTTATAATAAGTCCTTATACATATAGTAATTCACTAAATTTTTGTAAATTGTATAAACTCAACTAAAAATTCAATTATTATGAAAACCGTTTTAATCCTTCTTAGTTTGAATTTTCTTGTATCCTGTAAAAACAATTCCGATTCGGATATAACTAACACAAATATGGCTGCATCAACACACGAACTAACCATGAAAGGCGCCTGGAAACTAATAAGTTACTACAATTATACAGACAATAAAATTACAGATACTATAAATGCTTCTGATACTAATAAACAAATCAAAATGTATACAGAAACAAAAGTTATGTGGAGTAGGTTTAGAGACTCCGATACTCTTGACTGGTTTGGTTATGGTGAATATTCTATAGGAGATAACTCTTTAACTGAAATATTGGATTATGGCTCAAAATCAATGAATGAAGCCATTAAAGAGCAAAAAAAGTTTACGTTTAAATTATTATTAGATGAAGATAAATTTTCTCAAATTCAACTAGATGATGAAGGGAATCCTATTTATGCTGAAAATTATATTAGAATTGAATGAAAACAAGTTATAATTAATTCACTTATAAATTATACATGAGTGATTCTTTTCCGTTTATTGCCGCATTAATTGCATCCATTTTACATGTAATAACTGGACCAGACCATTTAGCTGCTGTTATTCCTTTTGCTATTGAAACAAAAAAAAGAGCATGGAAAATAGGCTTGTTTTGGGGGATTGGTCATTTAATTGGAATGCTTGCAATTGGCGTTCTATTTTTAATTTTTAGAGAACTAATTCCTGTAGATAAAATTTCAAATTACAGTGAACAGTTAGTAGGCTTTGTGCTTTTAGCTATTGGAGCTTGGTCATTTTACAAAATTTTCAAAGAAAATATAAAACATAAGCATTTACATGTTCATAGTAACCATGCTGTTATAATTCATAAACATGAACACACACACCATCACGAATCCATGCATCAACATCCTCATAAAAGCCCTTTAAAACAAAGTGGTTTTGCATCATTATCAATTGGTTTTTTACATGGATTAGCGGGCATTTCTCATTTCTTATTGTTTATTCCTGTTGCCAGTTTTAAAAGCCAAATGGATTCTGCCTTATATTTAATTGGTTTTAGTTCTGGTATCGTTTTAGCGATGACAACTTTTGCTTTACTAATTGGCAGAATTTCGTCTTTCAGCAAAAATGAACATAACGATACACTTTTTAAAGGAATACGATTTGCAGGCGGTCTTTTTGCAATAATTATTGGTTTATACTGGTTGCTTTCTTAACAAATTCTTGGTAATTGTTCCCCAATTAAAGGAGTTACAATTCGTTTTCCTCCTATTGTGCTTTGCATAACAACTTTTGAAGGATGTTCTTGAGTAATCTCTCCTATAAAGGCTGCATTTTTTCCTTTTTTATCTTTTTTCATAAAAAGTAAAACATCATCAGAAATTGAAGCATCTACTATAACAAGAAACACGCCTTCATTAGCAACATATAAAGGATCCAATCCTAAAATTTCACACGCTGCAGCAACTTGTTTCTCCAATGGAATTTTATCCTCGTATATTACTATTCCTTTATTGATATCTTGTGATATTTCAGATAGCACACTTGCTACACCTCCTCTAGTTGGGTCTCTAAAGAGATGGATTTTATCTCCAAATTCGTTAATAAGGTCATTAACCAAGAAATTTAAATTTGTGGTATCACTTTCTATAGTAGATTCAAATTCTAACCCTTCCCTTTGGGACATAATAGCCATTCCATGTTGCGCTATATAACCATTTAGAAGAATTTTATCTCCAACTTCAATATGCTCTGCAGCTATTTTGGCTTTAGGATTTACGCCTCCAAAACCAGTTGTATTGATAAATATTTTATCGCCTTTTCCTCTTTCAACAACTTTTGTATCGCCCGTTATTATTTGAACCCCACTTTCATCTGCTGAATTTTTTATAGAATTAACAATGGTTATAAATTCATCAATCTTCAAACCTTCTTCAATTATAAAAGCTAATGTTAAATATTTTGGAATAGCCCCACACATGGCAACATCATTAACTGTTCCGTTGACTGCTAATTCACCAATATCCCCACCTTTAAAAAAAATTGGAGACACTACAAAACTATCAGTAGAAATTGCGATTTTTCCTTTAAAATCAACTATAGACCCATCATGTTTTTGATCTAAATAAGGATTACTGAATGTGTTGAAAATGATTTTATCAAGTAATTCTCTGGTCATTAAACCACCACTTCCATGACCTAATTGAATGGTTTCAAATCCAAGTTCTTCCTTACTCATTTTTTATTCTGAAATTAAATTGTTAGAAAAATGATAATATGCTGCGCAAGCACCTTCTGATGATACCATTGGAGCTCCAAGTGGACTTGAAGGTGTACAAGCTTTTCCAAACTGATTACATTGATGAGGCTTTTTAATACCTCTTAATATTTGTCCTGCAATACAATTAGGGTTTTCTGGAACTTTTATATGACTGATTCCAAACTTCGATTCGGCATCAAAATCTTTGAATTCTTTAGTCAAAACATACCCACTATTAGGTATTTCACCAATTCCTCTCCATTCTCTGGCACCTATTTCAAAAACTTGATTAATAACTTTCAAAGCCGCCAAATTACCTTCTTCTTTAACTACTCTGGAATATTGGTTTTCAACCTCATGCCTTCCTTCTTCTAGTTGTTTCACAGCCATATAAATTCCCTGAACCAAGTCCAAAGGCTCAAAGCCAGTTATTACAATAGGGATTTTATATTTCTCGGCTAGAGGATAATATTCCTTATAACCCATGATAGCACACACATGACCAGCACCTAAAAAAGCATTTATATTGCAAAATTTATCATCTAAAATGGCCTCCATAGCTGGTGGAACCAAAACATGCGATACTAAAATGGAATAATTTTTGAGCCCTTCTTTTTGCGCATGTAAAACTGACAAAGCATTTGCAGGAGCTGTAGTTTCAAAACCTACAGCAAAAAAAACCACTTCCTTATCTGGATTATTCTTTGCTATTTTAACGGCCTCTATTGGTGAATAAAGAACTCTCAAATCACCTCCATTAGATTTTGCTTCGAGTAAACTTTTTTTACTTCCGGGAACTCGAATCATATCTCCAAACGAACAAACGATAACACCCATTTCTAAAAGTTCGATAGCCTTATCTATTAAATTCAAAGGAGTTACACAAACTGGGCAACCCGGACCATGAATCATTTGAACATGATCAGGTAATAATTCAAGAATACCATTCTTAACCAACCCATGCGTTTGTCCACCACAAATTTCCATGATTTTCCATGTTTTTGTGGCCGTTTTTTTAATAAGCTCTAGATAGCTTTTTGTCGCCTCTAAATTTCTATATTCTGTTAAATACTTCATTTATTGTTACATTTTAGATAGTACATTATCTGTCCAAAAGAAATATTTTCGTCGTTAGGAGCTAAGTTAATATTAAAATACAGTTTATATTCCATTTCTCCAATTTCTTTAATCATATCTATTAAGGTTGTATTCTGAAAAACACCACCACTAAATGCAATATGCTTAAAATTATAATTCTGCGCTATTTGAAAAATAATGGTTGACAATGTGTAAAAGAAATTTACAATTACACGTTCCATAGAATTTCCTTTTTTATAATCTAAAAACAGATTCCAAATTAATTCCTTTGTTGGAATTGTTCCGTTTTTAACAACTTTACAATATGAATAACAGTCACTTAAGTTGTAATTGGTTATATAATTTTCCAATAAAATAGCTGCTTCGCCTTCATAAGTATTATAATCACAAATATCAAGTAAGGAAGCAACAGCATCAAATAATCTGCCAACAGACGATGTTTTTAATTTGTTTTTCGATTTTAGTTTTTGATAAATCAAAATTTCATGCTCCTTAAACTTATCATTAAGCGTTTTTTCCATTTCTGAACTTGATAAAGAGAATAAAGACAATTTTGGTTCTTTAGACATTTTATCACCTGCAAGCCAATCAAAATATTCAAAATGTGTAATTCTTTCAATATTATTTGAACTGTACTCAAAAAATTCGCCTCCCCAAATTTGTTTATCGTCTCCATAACCAGTTCCATCCCAAATAACTCCTAAAACAGGTTCATTGATATCAAATAAATTATGCTCTGCCAATACGGATGCGAAATGGGCTTTATGATGCTGAATTTTATGCAATTCAAAATGGTTCTCTTTTGATAGTTCATCACCATAAATAGTGCTTTGATATCCTAAATGGGAATCAACTAATAATACTTCTGGTAACTTTTCAAACACATCTATAAAATTTTGAACTACATGGGTAAAACGATTATAAACATCGTAATTATCAAGATTTCCTAAATACTGACTTAAGTAAACATAAGAATTAGGAACATAAGCAATCGTGCTTTTTAAATGTGCTCCTAAAGCCATGATTTTTTTATCTGATTTTATAGAAGTATCAAATAAATTCGGAGCAAAGCCTCTAGATCTTCTAAATAGAACCTCAACATTAAATTTATTGCTAAATTTCACAACAGAATCGTCTTGAGGATGAACAATTCTTAAATTATGGTTTAAAAAATAATCTGCTACTTTATTTAATTTCAAAAGGGCATCTTCAAACTCGCTAATAATTGGTGAACCGTGAATATTACCACTGGTTGCAACAATTGGAAACTTTAATTCATTAGCCAACAATTGTAAAATTCCTGAATACGGAAGCATTACTCCTAATTGTTTTAGTCCTGGTGTTACTTCATTTAAAGCTATGTTCCCTTTGTAATCGTTTAAGTTTATAATATTGATTGGCCTTTCAACAGATGTAAGGCTTTTTTCTTGTTCAGCATTAATTTTTAATTCACTCTTTAATGAATTTATTGATGGATATAAAACAGCAAATGGCTTATTTGGTCTCTGTTTTTTTAGTCTAAGTTTTTTAACAACATCTCCATTTTCCGCATTACAACATAATAAAAACCCACTGGTATTTTTTATTGCTATAATTTTTCCTTCAGATAGAAATTGAGCATTTTTTTTAAAGAACTCTCGCTTTTCAAGATTTAAAACCTGTCCTTGATTATCAGTTAAATTAAAATTTATACCACAAGTACTACATGTATTGGTCTGAGAATGGAAACGCCTGTTGGAAGGATTTTCATATTCCTCTTGACATTCTTCACACATCACAAAATCATCAACACTAGTATTACTTCTTTCAAAAGGGAAAGTTTCTGTTATTGCCCAACGAGGCCCACAATTAACACAGGTTGTAAAAGGATAATTAAACCGTTTGTTATTAATGTCTTTTATTTCTTGTTTGCAATCGTCACAAATTGCAAAGTCTGGAGTAAGTAATAAGTCTAGTTGAGCTACTTTCTTTGAAGGAGCAATTTTAAAAGTATCAAATTCGATATGTTGAATTTGATAAACTGAATGATTTTTAATTTTGGATACTGGCGGTGGAAACTTAATTAACTTATCACAAAAATTATTGATTGATTGTTTAGAACCTTGAACCAAAATAATCACGCCATTTTCATCATTAGAAACCGATCCTTTTAAAGAAAACTCATTTGCCAAATTATAAACATATGGACGAAAACCCACAC
Organism: Gaetbulibacter sp. M235; assembly: GCF_043876835.1. Lineage (NCBI taxonomy): Bacteria > Pseudomonadati > Bacteroidota > Flavobacteriia > Flavobacteriales > Flavobacteriaceae > Gaetbulibacter > Gaetbulibacter sp. M235. The sequence continues at coordinate 192,389 of NZ_JBAWJZ010000002.1, read as the reverse complement.
CTTGAACCTGTCCAGAAATTAGAATTTTATAGGTCTTTAGCATTGATAATTTTAATTAAACATAAAGTTACATTTATTTAAAACGTAAACTTTTAGAATGCATTAAAATTCTATCAATCAGTTCGGGAATTGCTTCTTTTACTTTTGGGTTTAGCTCTATGGTCATTGGATTTATTTCTTCAATTGAGACGGTAAACAAATGAATATCTGGCACTTTTTCCATTAGATAAACAGCTTCAATCATATCCTTTAAACCAACATCATGAACACTTAATGCCGAAGGAAAATCTGAAGCAAACTTAGGCCGAATTAGAGAAATTGTTCCAGCTGGTTTTCCATCCATAGTGGCATCAACAAAAATGATGGTTGGATATACTTGAAAACAGCTTAATAATAAAAAACCTCCTGTTCCACCATCTAAAATATCTATATATTCAGGCAATTCTTTTTTGTACATTTCCTGAATAATATGAACACCTATTCCTTCATCTCCCATTAAATAGTTGCCAACACCCATAACAAGAATACTGTTAGATTTATCCTTTTCAAAAAAAAAGGAATCACTACTTATGGCAACCGGAGTTCTTTCTGTTATTTTCATATTTTAAATTAAAAAATAAATTCATCCAAATCCAAAATAAGTATGTATTTGAATGAATTTATTGCTAGATATTAAAAATTTATTTTGTTGCTACAATACCTTTCTCTTCTTTAATCTCAACTTCTTCTTCTTTATGAGCATGTTTAAGGCGTTCATCTGATACAAACTTATATCCTCCAAACATTGAAGATACTTCTCCTCTTCCTTCCAACCAGTCATGATAAAATACTAAATAAACATGAACCATGGCAAAGAAAATAAATAACCACATAGCTGTATGATGAATGCTTCTTACAATAAAGTCTCCACCAAAAAGCGGAATTACCCAAGTAAACATTTTTGGCAACCACCATGAGGCCATATCACCATACAATGCAAAACCTGTAGCTATTTGAACAATTGCTATAACAAACATGGCTATATAAGACAGTGTTGCAACGCTATTGTGACCGATACTGATTTTGGTAACATCCTCTTCTTTATCGTTAAAGAGCATGATATCAATTTTCATAACGTGCCAAAAATTATTCCAGTTCTTTTTAGTAAATGGCCAAAACGCTTTCCAGTTAGCAAATCTATTACCTACAAATGCCCAATAAAATCTCATTATTAAAACAAATAAGAATAGATAAGCAGCTGTAAAATGTAAAAATCTAACAATTCCAAAAGAATGTAAGTTTGTTGCTTCTGCACTAGATAGTATGGCTGGCGGATTTGCAATTATAAAACCTGTAACAACCAATACAAATAAAGCCAAAACATTTAACCAATGGAAGATCCTGACTGGTAATTCCCAGACGTAAACACGTTTAAAATTTGTTATTTTTTTCATGATCTTTTTATTTAGCTAAACTTCGCAACTTCCTGTATGCTGCACTTTTGAAATATGGTTACCATGTTCATCATACAAATGAACTGCACAAGCCAAACAAGGGTCGAATGAGTGTATGGTACGAATAATTTCCAAAGGCAATTCTGGATTGGCAACTGGAGTTCCAATTAAACAAGACTCGTAAGCTGAACGTTCGCCTTTTGGGTCTCTTGGTGAAGCATTCCATGTTGTTGGAACCACTTGTTGATAGTTAACGGTTTTTCCGTCTTTAATTTTTATCCAATGTGCAAGTGCACCCCTTGGAGCTTCCATATACCCAACTCCTTTTGCTTCAGCTGGCCAAGTAGAAGGTTCCCAATTTTCAGTATTGGCCATTCTTTCATCACCATTTTTGATATTACGAATTAAAGTATCGTAAAATTCCATGGTCCAATTTGCCACTAATTGGGTTTCTATACCTCTTGCTGCTGTTCTACCTAAAGTTGAGAAAAGTGCATCAACAGGAACATTTAAATGTGCCAAAGCAGCATTAACAGCTTCTTGAATTTCTTTATTGCCTCTACCATAACCCACTAAAAGTCTAGCTAAAGGACCTACTTCCATTGGCATTCCTTTCCATCTTGGTGTTTTAACAAAGCTGTATTTTTCTTCAACATTCAAATGCTCATATGGTGGTTTTGGACCAGAATATTTAATATTTGTTTCCCCTTCCCATGGATGTCTACCAGTATCTTTTCCCTCAGCATAATTATCATACCAAGAATTATTTACAAATTCTTCTATTTCATCTGTACTTCTATGATTTACATCTAAAACTTTGGACAAGTCTCTATTTAAAATAACACCTTGTGGGAATTTAAAATTAGATTGATCTGCATATCCATTAACTGGGAAATCACCATAGGACATGTAATTACCAAACCCTTTACCAATGGCACCCCAATCTTTGTAGAATGATGCAATTGCTAAAAGGTCTGGAATATAAACTTGTTCTATAAAACGTTTACCTTCTTCAAGAAGCGATTTTACCATAGCTAACCTTTCTGCATTGATACCTCCAGGATTTTCTGTATTAATAGCACAAGCCATTCCTCCAACTAAATAGTTTGGATGTGGATTTTTACCTCCAAAAATAGTATGAACTTTGACTATTTCTTTTTGCCATTCAAGAGCTTCCAAATAATGAGCAACGGCCAATAGGTTTACTTCAGCAGGTAATTTCATTTGTGGATGACCCCAATAGCCATTGGCAAAAATTCCTAATTGACCACTCTCAACAAATTTGGTTATTCTCTTTTTAATGTCTGAAAAATATCCAGGTGAGCTTTTAGGCCAATTAGATATGCTCTGAGCAATTTCAGAAGTTTTAACAGGATCTGCTTTTAAAGCATTTACAATATCTACCCAATCTAAAGCGTGCAAATGATAGAAATGAATCGTATGGTCATGCATATACAAAGCACCTTCCATAATATTTCTAACCATTTCTGCGTTTGGAGGAACTGCAATGCCTAAGGCATCTTCAACAGCTCTTACAGACGTTAATGCATGAACCGTTGTGCAAACACCACAGGTTCTTTGAACAAAGGCCCAAACATCTCTTGGGTCTCTACCTTTAACAATTTCTTCAATGCCTCGTACCATTGTACTTGAACTGTAGGCATCTACTATTATTCCGTCTTTAATTTCTGCTTCAATTCTTAAATGACCCTCAATTCTAGTAACAGGATCAACTACTATTCTATCTGCCATGATTACAATTTTTAAGAGTCAATATCTTTTTCGTTTGAAATACCTCTGTTAATTCTACTTGCTAATTCTTTTCTTTTAGAAATATTAGCTCCAATAGCATGAAGTGCTAAACCTCCTGCTAAAACTCCTGCTCCTATTTTTCCTATATCATCTGCAAGTCCTTCTTCATGTAATCCTGGAACTTTGGCGATTCTTTTATAGAATGGCCCATTATCCCAGAAATTCTCTTCACTACAACCAATACAACCATGTCCTGATTGAATTGGATAACTTACTCCATTATTCCATTTTATAGTACCACATGAATTGTATGTCATAGGCCCTTTGCATCCTAATTTATAAAGACAATACCCGTCTTTAGCATTTTTATCATCAAATGTCTCTGCAAATAATCCTGCATCATAATAAGGTCGTCTATAACAACTGTCATGAACACGTTTAGCATAAAATGCTTTTGGCCTGCCAAGTCTATCAAGTTCTGGCAATCTTCCAAATGTTACCATATGGATAATAACACCTGCCATTACCTCTCCAATTGGTGGGCAACCAGGAACTCTTATTATTGGTTTATTTTTAATTATTTTATGAATAGGAGTTGCATTAGTAGGATTTGGCTTAGCCGACTGAACACATCCATTTGATGCACAACTACCCCAAGCAATAATGGCTTTGGCTCCTGCTGCTGATTCAATTAATATATCTTTTGCAGATTGTCCTGCAATACAACAATAATTACCATCATCCCCCATTGGTACAGAGCCTTCAACACAAAGAATATATTCTCCTTTGTATTTTTCCATTGTAGCTTTTTTAGCCGCTTCTGCTTGATGCCCAGATGCAGCCATTAATGTTAGTGTATAATCTAATGATATTTTATCTAAAATAATATCTGCTACAATTGGATGATCGGAACGGATAAAAGATTCACTGCAACACGTACACTCTTGGAAATGCTCCCAAATTACTGGTACTCTGTAAGTAGTTTCAAGAGATTTAGCCACTTGGCCAACCATAGAGTTTTCCAATCCCATATAAGCAGCAATATAGGTGGCAAACTTCATGAAATCTCTTCTACTATAGCCTTGTTTTATTATGCTTTCATAATAAGTCTCTCTTTCTTCTTTATTTGTAGCCATAATTTAAATTAGATTATTAAAAGTTGAAATCATAAACATTACTTGTATAAAGTTTTAAATCTAAATAATCAAATCGAAAAAAAATATGACTTTTATCATGTTTTAAAATTTATTAAACATCTATTATTGTTCTTATTATCAGTATTTTAAACCCAAAAAAAATCAACTATATGCATGAATTATCAATAGCACTTGGCATAGTTGATATTGCTGAAAAGGAAACCAAAAAAGCTAAAAAAAAGAAGGTTGAGTTGATAGAACTAGAAATAGGTACTTTAGCTGGAATAGAATTTGATTCCTTAGATTTTATATGGCCTTCAGCCGTAAAAAATACGGTTTTAGAAGGAGCTGAAAGAAGAATTAACATTATTGAAGCTTTAGCAAAATGTGGGGATTGTAATCATACTTTTAAAATAAAAAATGTATATGATTCATGTCCAAAATGTAATAGTTATCTTAAAAGTATTCTTAAAGGGAAAGAATTATTGATAAAAAGTTTGGAAGTTTCATAAAAATCCGAAATTAGTTTTGTTTTTTCAACAATTCAATTAACAGTCTTCTACTTTTCTAGTTATTTAATGATTTTACTGTAATTCGTAAATACCTAACAGTTGTCATTTTATTTTTTTTACTTCAGCCTTATATTAGTTACAAATCATTCTTCCTCATTATGGTAACTAAAGAAACAGCAGCAAAAAGAACCACTTTAATGAATGTTCTATGGGATATTCAAAGAAAAAGAAGATTCATCAGCAGAGATGATATGAAAAAAATTTCAAGTGAGTTTAATATCTCTATGATTGAATTAGAAGGCGTTATATCTTTTTATCATTTCTTTCATCTTTCTGATGCAGGGAAATACACAATTTATCTAAACTGTTCCACAATTTCTCAACACAAAGATTATCAGGATGTAAAAAAAGCTTTTCAAGACGAATTAGGTATTCTAATTGGTAATGTAACTCCGGACAAATTATTTGGTTTTTTTAAAACCTCATGTATTGGCCTAAGCGATCAAGAATCATCAGCACTAATAAATTTTTACCCTTTTACTAATCTTACACCAAGTAAGGTAAAAAACATAATCTCTAAATTAAAACAAGGACATTCATTAGAATCATTGAGTGACTTTCCAAAAGACAATATACAATACACCCCAAAAGAAGATGGAAAAACCATTTTCTTTAAAAAATATAATAAAGGAGAAGGACTAAAAAAGTTAATTGCTCTTAATCAAGTTGAAGTTATAGATTTAGTAAAAAAATCTAAACTTTCTGGAAGAGGTGGCGCATTTTTTCCAACAGGAATGAAATGGCAGTTTTGTAAAGATAATGAATCCGACCAAAAATATATTATTTGCAATGCAGATGAAGGCGAACCTGGAACTTTTAAAGATAGGGTTTTACTAAACCAATATCCAGGATTACTCCTCGAAGGCATGACCATTGCAGGTTATGCCGTAGGCGCAACCGAAGGAACAATTTATCTGCGTGCAGAATATTTGTTTTTAAAAAATAAAATTGAAAAAACAATAAAGGAATTTAACAAAGATGGATTACTTGGTAAAAACATCCTTGGCATAGAAGGATTCAATTTTGAAGTTACTATTCATATGGGTGCTGGAGCTTATGTTTGTGGAGAAGAAACTGCCCTTATTGCTTCAATGGAAGGCAAACGAGGTGAACCAACTACCAAAGAATATTTTCCTGTTGAAAAAGGATATTTGGGTAAACCAACGGTTGTTAATAATGTAGAAACATTATGTGCTGTTCCAAGAATTCTGGAAATGGGATTAGATAACTACCTAAAAACAGGCACAAGTGCGACACCTGGAACTAAATTATTAAGTGTTTCTGGCGATTGTGACAAACCTGGAGTTTACGAAATTGAATGGGGAATGAAATTGAAAGATTTTTTAAACCTTACTGGAGCTAAAGACACACAGATGGTATTGTTTAATGGTTTTTCAGGAGAATTTTTATCAGAAGTTGATTTTGATAGAGAAATATCTGGTGAAAATCTATTAGCTGAGCACATTCAATTTACATTCGAGGATCCAATTGAATATTCCCAAAAAATGAGTGGTGTTGGTTTAAGAAGTGGTGGCTCATTTATGATTTTCAACAAAGAACGTGACCTGATTTCAATTCTTAAAAACATTACAAAATTTTTTGTTGCCGAATCATGTGGTATTTGTGTACCATGCAGAACCGGTAACTTTTTGTTGAATAAGAAAATTAATAAAATAATGCTTTGTCATGCAGATAAAGATGACCTTCATGAAATTAAAGAATGGAGTACTATAATTAAACAATCCAGCAGATGTGGATTAGGTAAAACATCAACAAATTGTTTATTGACTGCCATGTTAAAATTTCCTGGAGAATTCCAAAAATGTCTTCTTGCAGAGAGCGATATTAACCAATCATTTGATTTAGAAAAGTCCACTGAAATTTATGATAGTATAATCCACGAAATAGAAAGCTCTTATGAATAATCTAATAAACATAACTATTGACGGAAAAAAGTTTCAAGTTCATGAAGGCAAGAATTTAGTAGATGCTGCGAAAGAAAATGGAGTTTACATTCCTACTTTATGTCATTTTCATGAAGTAAACCCTCCTTTAGGCACCTGCAGAATTTGCACTGTAATTGTTAATGGTAAAACAACAACCAGCTGTACAACAAAAGTATACGAAGGTATGGAAGTTGAAATTAACACACCAGAGCTTTTAAATACCAGAAAAGCAATTATAGAAATGTTGTTTGCTGAAGGAAATCATTTTTGTCCATCATGTGAAAAAAGCGGGCATTGCGATATGCAAAATCTTAGTTACGATATGGGAATCACAAATACAAGATTTTCCCATGTTTACAGTAATAAGGTTGTTGACTTTACTTCTGATAGAATGATTATGGAATCCAACAGATGCATTCTTTGTAAACGTTGTGTTGAGGAAATTAAAACAAACGACGGTAAAAATGTGTTTTCATTTGTAAGTCGTGGTGTTAAAACACGAGTTCGTATTGATTACAATGAAGAAGCTAAATTAACAGACTCGCAAGCAATGCATGCCATGAACCTATGTCCTGTTGGCGCAATTCTTATTAAAGGAATGATTTACGAACAACCCTTTGGAAATAGAAAATACGACATTGTTGGCAAAGATAAAGATGTGCATATTATAGATCGTTTCAAAAAAAGACAGGATGAAAACAAATTTATAGTTGCCACAACATCATTAGCTGGTTGTTTTGGCTGCCATATGTCGTTGTTAGATATTGATACTGAAATTTTAGACGTTTTAGAAATTGTTGAATTCAACAAATCACCATTAACAGATATCAAAAAATTTAGTAAACGCTGTGATGTTGGCCTAATTGAAGGCGGTTGCGCAAATTCAGAGAATATAGAAGTGCTTAAAGAATTCAGAAAAAAATGTGATATCCTAATTGGTTTTGGCGAATGTGCAATCATGGGAGGAATTCCTGCCATGAGAAACTTTGTTCCATTAAAAGAATGCTTAGAAGAAGCTTACATAAATGGTCTTACCAGTGAAATAGGAGCCAATATCATACCTAACCACGAGGATATTCCTAAACTTTTAAACAATGTATATCCTTGTAATGAAATAGTAAAAATTGACTATTTCATTCCCGGTTGTCCTCCAAGCGCAAAGCATATTTGGAAAGTTATAAAAAATATTCTCTTAAATGAAGAGTACTCAATCGCTCACGAAGAATTTAAATACGATTAAAAATGCAAAAAATAATTATTGACCCAGTAACTAGAGTTGAAGGACATGGAAAAGTTACCATTCATTTAGATGAACATAACAAAGTCAAAGATTCATTTTTTCATATTGTAGAATTTCGTGGTTTTGAACGTTTCATTCAGGGGCATCCTTATTGGGAAGCACCAGTTTTAGTACAACGTCTGTGCGGTATTTGTCCTGTAAGTCACCATTTGGCTGCGGCTAAAGCCATAGATCAAATTGTAGGATTAGAACCAGAAGACCTCTCTTTGCCTGCTCAAAAAATAAGAAAGCTGTTGCACTTTGGACAAGTTTTTCAATCGCATGCTTTACATTTCTTCTATTTAGCTTCTCCAGACCTATTATTTGGTGTAGATGCAGATCCAGCAAAACGTAATATTGCCGAGGTAGCAATCAAACATACCGATCTTGCTAAAAAAGGAATTTTAATGCGAAAATTTGGTCAGGAAATTATTAAAACTATCGCTGGAAAACGTATTCACGGTATTTCGGCAGTTCCTGGAGGTGTTCATAAAAAAATCACTTTAAAAGATAGAGATTATTTCTTAAATAGCAAGGAGATTCCATCTATAGACGCCATGATAAATTGGTCTAGGGAAATAATTCAATTTTTAAAAGGATATCATGAAATCAACAGAAAATGGCTGGATGAATTTGCCGAATATCCTTCTGGTCATCTAGGATTAGTTAATAAAGAAAATGGATTTTTAGAGCTCTATAATGGTAACTTGAGAGCACTTGATGCTAATGGTAAAGTTACTTTAAATGATGTACCAAACAATGATTACATTCATTATTTTAATGAAGGAGTTGAAAAATGGTCATATTTAAAATTTCCATATTTAAAAGAATTGGGTAAAGATAAAGGTTGGAACAGAGTTGGCCCATTGGCTAGAATTAATATTTGTAACGGAATAGAAACTCCTTTTGCTGAAGAAGAACGCATCATATTTAAATTATCAACAAACAACAAGATTAATAATAAGACGATGTATTCTCATTGGGCAAGATTAATAGAGATGTTATACTGTGCAGAAATGATGAAGAAATTATTAAATGATGAAGATATATTAAGTAACGATTTAGTTAGAAAAGGAAAAAGACGTAATGAAGGTATTGGTATAATTGAAGCTCCTAGAGGAACATTAATCCATCATTATGAAGTAGATGATAAAGATAGAATTACACGCTGCAACCTAATTGTTTCAACTACTCACAATAATGAACCCATGAATCAAGCAGTTAAGTGGGTTGCCAATAATGTAATTAGTGGAAAGCCAGAAATTACCGAAAGCATGCTTAATCAGGTTGAAGTTGTTATACGAGCCTACGATCCTTGCTTGAGCTGTGCTACTCATGCTCTAGGACAAATGCCACTAGAAATTTCATTGTTTGACAATAATGGTAAATTAATTGATGAAAAAAGAAGATAGTAAAAATATTATCATTTTTGGAATAGGGAATTCTGGTAGACAAGATGATGGCTTAGGTTGGCTATTCTTAAATTTTCTTGAAGAGCAAAATACAAATATTGATTTGGAGTACAGATATCAGCTACAAATTGAAGATGCAGAGCTAATCTCAAATTACGATAAAGTCATTTTTGTTGATGCCAGTAAGGAAGAAATTAAAGAAGGTTATTATTTAAATACCTGCTATCCATCTGAAAAATACAGTTTCAGCACACATGCGTTGGAGCCAGAAACCATATTGTATCTATCTAACAAATTATACAATCATATTCCAGAAGCCTCCGTTTTTGGCATTCAAGGTTATGATTGGGAATTAAATATTGGTTTAAGCGAAAAAGGAAGTTTAAATCTAGACAAAGCAATAAAATTTTTTAAAGATAACGTACTTATTGACTATCTTTGAGTATATCATAAATTTCAAAACTATGTGTGGAACTTGCGGTTGTGGATCTGAAGAAAATGGTGTGACCATTCAAAATCCTAAAGAAATAAGAGAACATGAACACCACCACCATCATCATGATGGACATGAACACACACATAATCATGATCACTCACATGATCATCATCACCATGATCATGACCATTCCCACGAGCATTCTCACAACCATGATCATCATCATAAAACTGTTATAGATTTAGAGAAAGATATTCTGCATCATAATGAAGTTATGGCAGCCAGAAATAAAGGCTATTTTGAAGCTAAAGGAATCTTTGTTTTGAATATGGTTAGCTCTCCAGGTTCTGGAAAAACCTCTATTTTAGAAAGAACATTAAGTGATTTAAAGGATGAGAAAATGTTTTACGTTATTGAAGGTGACCAACAAACATTAAACGATGCCAATAGAATTGATGTTTTAAACATTCCTGTTATTCAAATTAATACTGGAAAAGGTTGCCACTTGGAAAGTGATATGGTTTTTGAAGCAGTTAAAAAATTAGATATTAAAGACAACTCCATCTTACTAATTGAAAATGTAGGCAATCTAGTTTGCCCTTCAATGTTTAACTTAGGTGAAAATAAGCGGATTGTAATAATTAGCACTACTGAAGGAGAAGATAAACCTATTAAATACCCTGATATGTTTCACACATCAGATATTTGCATCATAAACAAAATAGACCTTTTGCCATATGTGAACATTAATATTGACAAGCTTAAAGAATATGCTTTACAAGTAAATCCCAATCTACAATTCTTTGAAGTTTCTGCTACAACGGGAGAAGGAATGACAAAATGGTATGATTGGTTAAAAACCCAAAATTAATAAATTATGTGTCTTTCAATTCCAGGAAAATTAATAGAAATAACTGCTCAGCTAGATGAAACATTTAGAACTGGTAAAGTATCGTTTGACGGGGTAATTAAAGAAATTAGCCTAACACTTGTTCCAGAAGCTAAAGTTAATGATTATGTTATGGTACATGTTGGAGCTGCTATTAGTGTTGTTGATGAAATTGAAGCAAAAAAAACTTTTGACTTGCTAAAACAATTGAATGAGCTTCAGGATTTAGATTTTCCAGAATCAAATTAATTATTTAAACATTAAACATATTTCATGACAATTGTCATGAAATATGTTTATAAAAAGCATTAACATTGCTCCGTTCATCAAAAGAAACTTTTTAATAGCAGCAAGAGTCTGGGAAATTCAAATCTTCCAGACTCTTCTATTTTATAACATTAAATTCTTAATTTCAAGTATTTTAAGCAAATCTTAAGTCTATAATAGTGCCTTTTTGAAATTAAAGAGTAAATTTTGCAACATGAAATTATTAATTGTTGAAGACGAAACCGGAATATCTAACTTTTTAAAACAAGGATTAGAGGAAGAATTGTATTTAGTAGATGTTGCTGAAGAAGGTAAAACCGGTTTGGAGTTAGCCTTAACCGGTAATTACGATTTATTGCTTTTAGACTGGATGCTTCCTGGTTTAAGTGGGATTGAAATTTGTAAACAATTCAGATTAAAATATAAAAAAACACCTGTAATTTTTTTAACTGCTAAAGATACTGTAGACGAAACTATTTTCGGACTTCAGTCTGGTGCCAATGATTATATAAAAAAACCTTTTCATTTTAATGAACTTTTAGAACGCATAAAAGTACAGTTAAGACCAAAACTTGAAGAAGACTCTATATTCACTCTAGGAAACATCACCTTAAACAACAAATCACATAAAGTATTTAAAGGAGATGAAGAAATTAATTTAACCCAAAAAGAATTTGGTCTTCTGGAGTATTTAATGAAAAACAAAGGGGATATCTGCAAAAGAACCTGTATCATTAAGAAGGTTTGGGATATACACTTTGATTATAATACTGGCGTTATTGATGTTTATATAAATGCATTGAGAAAAAAATTAAAACTAAATGCTAACGAAGATTATATTCAAACTGTACGGGGCATAGGATATATTGCTAAAGAATTATGAATTTAAGTTTTAAAAATAGAATTGCTTTACATTATATGATAGCTACAGCTATAATAATGGCTGTTATATTTAGCGCTGTGTTTTTCGTGGTGCAAGAAACCATGTATCAAAACATTGATAATGATTTAACTTTTGAAGCCTCAAAGCATTCTGGTGAAATACAAATTATAGACAATGCCATTCACTTTATCAATAAAAAAGAATGGGAAGAAATGGAACATCGAGAAATTCAAATCAACCCTGTATTCATTCAAATAATTGACACATTAGGAAAGGTAATGGATAAATCCCCAAACCTTAAAAGTGATGTTTTACCGTTTAAAAATTCAGAAAAATATTCAACCCATTTTAACACCTATTTAAAAGACAAAGCTATTAGGCAAATTCAAAAACCCATACAAAGTAATGGAGAAACAAAAGGATATTTGCTGGCCGCCATGTCATTAGAACCATCAATGATGGTATTGATTAAATTAAGAAATGTGTTAATTATTTCATTTTCACTAATGCTTTCAGTTCTTTATTTTATATCAAGATACTTAGCTGGCAGAAGCATAATTCCTGTAAAAAACATTACAGAAACCACCAATCATATCACAAAAAACAACCTAAACGAACGAGTGGAATTGCCTTTTTATAAAGATGAACTTTATGATTTATCGTTTGGCATTAACAAACTACTTAAGCGAATTGAAGACGCTATTGAGAGGGAAAGACAATTTACATCTGATGCCTCTCATGAATTAAGAACACCTCTTTCATCATTGCGAGGTACATTGGAAGTTTTAATCAGAAAACCAAGAACACAAGAAGAGTATGAAAGTAAAATAAAATATGGTCTTTCTGAAATTGATAGAATGTCACAAACTCTAGAGCAATTATTATTATTAGCCAGATTAAACTCGACAAGTAAAATAATAAACAATAACGAAGACATATCACTTCCAATACTTATTGAAGAAATTTTATCAAGAAACAACAACGAAATTCTTTCAAAGAATTTATCAGTAGAGTTAAAATCTGAAACCTCTGAAAACGTAGTTGTTCCAAAATACCATGCAAATCTTATTTTAGATAATATTATAAACAATGCGATAAAATATTCAAAAAAAAACACCCAAATTCACATAAGCATCACTAATCCCAAAAACAATATTATTTGTATTATTAAAGACGAAGGAATTGGCATTAAAAATGATGATATTCCCTATCTTTTTAATCATTTTTTTAGATCAGATGCCTTAGAACATAAACATATTTATGGTAATGGTTTAGGCCTATCTATAGCCCAAAAATCTGCAGAAGCAATAAATGCTAAAATCTATGTAGAAAGCTCAATAAATTCGGGGTCAATTTTCACTATAAAATTTTAAGCAAATTTTAAGGAACCATATTATAAAGATTAATAAAAAAAAATCTTAAATTTGTCATGTATTTAAGAAATAATTAATTCTTAATTAATATATTTTCTTAAACGGTTGGTTAGGTTCGGGGTGGTTCCCGAACCTTTTTTTTTGCACTAATTCCAAAAATTTTAAGCAACTCTTAAGAAAACTTATGGCTTTATTTTAAAAACATAATCTTTCTTTGTTTTTTGTTAATAAATAATGGTTTTTTAATGTTTTAGGTTAGACTATAAAGACTCAGAATATTTCTGAGCCTTTTGTTTTTCAACAACTTAAACTAAAATCTTGTTTCTAATTTTAAGCAAATCTTAAGGCATTATCCAGATAAATCTTAGTTCTGCATTTTAAATTTGTATTGCAATTAAATACATCAAAAAAATGTTAGAAAAAATTATCCAGTATAGCATTCACCATAAACTTATTGTTCTACTTTTTACTGCAGGTATTATTGGTTTTGGATTTTATTCTTTATCAAACATTCCTATAGGAGCTGTTCCAGATGTTACAAATAATCAGGTACAAGTAATTACCACTTCAAGAAATTTAGCTACTGAAGATGTTGAGAAGTTTTTAACCTATCCAGTTGAGTTAGAAATGGCCAACTTACCTGGCGTAAAAGAAATTCGCTCCGTTTCTAAATTTGGATTGTCTGTTGTTACTGTTGTGTTTGAAGATAAAATAGGAACCTATTTACCAAGACAACTAATTGCTGAAAAAATAAAAAGTGCGGAAGAAAAAATTCCTGCTGGATTTGGAACGCCTTTTATGGGACCTGTATCAACCGGCCTTGGAGAAATTTATCAATATGTAATAAATGTTGACCCTAAATATAAAGACAAGTATTCATTAACTGATGTTCGTACTATTCAAGACTGGATTGTAAAACGACAACTTTCAGGAATTCCCGGAGTGGTTGAAGTAAATACTTGGGGAGGCCATTTAAAACAATACGAAGTAGCCTTAAATCCGGAACGATTAAGAGCAATGCATGTGTCTATTTTTGAAGCTTTTGATGCTCTAGAAAAAAACAACAGTATTGCTGGTGGTGGTTATATAGAAAAACTTAATGAAAGCTATTTTATTCGTGGTGAAGGTTTAGTCAATTCTTTAGAAGATATCGAAAATATTGTAGTTACTACAAGAGAAAATGTACCTGTTTACATAAAAGATATTGCAAAAGTCGGTTTTGGATATGCCAATCGTTTTGGTGCCATTACTGGGAATGGTGAAGGAGAAAAAGTACTTGGTCAGGTAATGATGTTAAAAGACGCCAATTCAAATGCCGTTATAAATGCTGTTAAAGATCGCGTTACTGAAATTCAATCTTCATTACCTCCAGGAATAAGTATCAATCCATTTTTAGAACGAAGTGAGCTTATTGCAAAAACAACTACAACCATTGCAGAAAACTTAATACTAGGTTGTTTAATCGTCATATTTGTTGTGGTTTTACTTTTAGGAAACATACGTTCTGGTTTGGTTGTAGCATCGGTGATTCCTTTATGCTTACTTTTTGCATTATCGCTCATGTACATTTTTGGTGTTGATGCAAACCTTATGAGTTTAGGCGCCATTGACTTTGGTATTATCATAGATGGTGCGGTAATTATTGTAGAATTCATAGCCTTTAAAATAACAAGTCAAAGTGCTAAACTTTTATCTATTCCAGCAAATGAAAGACAAGGATTAATTGATAAAATCACCTTTCAAGGTGCAACCAAAATGATGAAATCGGCAGTTTTTGGTCAGTTAATTATCATCATCGTTTTTATACCAATATTATCACTCGTTAATGTTGAAGGAAAAATGTTTAGACCCATGGCTTTGGTATTTTGTTTTGCACTAATTGGTGCTATGGTTTTATGCTTTACCTATATTCCTGTAATGGCTTCCTTATTTATAAAGCCTTCAAACGTTGAAAAAAGAACAATCTCTTCAAGACTGATAGCTTTTCTTGAAGACAAATACCAACCTACCATTTCATGGGCACTTCGTCAAAAAAGATTAGTATTAACACTCTCAGTTGTATTATTATTAGTAACCGCATTTTTGTATTCGAGAATGGGTGGTGAATTTGTTCCAACGTTAGATGAAGGTGATTTCGTGATTCAGCCAATCCTTAAAACAGGAACTTCTTTAACCAAAACTGTTGAAGCCACAACCAGAATGGAAAAAATACTGTTAAAATTCCCAGAAGTAGAACAAGTTGTAAGTCGTATTGGAGCTGCCGAAGTCCCAACAGACCCCATGTCTATGGAAGAAAGTGATGTCATAATCAAATTAAAACCAAAGAGCGAATGGGTTTCTGCTAAAAGCAAAGATGAATTGGCCGATAAATTTAAAGAAGCTCTTTCTGAAATTCCAGGAGTTGATTATGAATTTACACAACCTATTGAAATGCGTTTCAATGAACTTATCACAGGTGTTCGTGCAGACTTGGCAATCAAAATTTTTGGCGAAGATTTAGATATTCTTTACAAAAAAGCCATCGAAGTGGAAAAAGCTATTAAAAATGTTGAAGGTGCTGCCGATATATCTGTTGAAAAAACAGCTGGATTACCACAAATGATTGTTAAGTATAAAAGAAACAACATTGCTAAATACGGTCTAAATATTCAAGATTTAAACAAAATAATTACAATGGGTTTTGCCGGAATGCCAACCGGAACTGTTTTTGAGGGCGAAAAACAATTTGATTTAGTGTTGAGATATGATGAAAAACACAGAAAAGACATTCAAAATATTGAAACTGCATCAGTACTACTTCCAAATGGTTATAGCTTGCCTTTAAGTGAATTTGCAGAAATAAGCTACACTAAAGGTCCGGCAAAAATTTCAAGAGATAATACAAAACGTCGAATAGTCGTTGGTGTCAATGTTAGAAATCGTGATTTAGAATCTGTGGTGAAAGACGTACAAAGTATTATTAATGAAAAAGTAAAAATTCCTGTTGGTTATACAGTAAGTTATGGCGGGCAATTTGAAAACCTTAAAACGGCTTCAGCCAGATTAAAAGTAGCCGTACCTATTGCTCTTATTTTAATATTTGTGCTCTTATATTTCGCATTTGATTCTGTAAAAGAAGCATTGATTATCTATAGTGCCATCCCATTATCGGCTATTGGCGGTGTGCTTCTACTCTATTTCAGAGATTTGCCATTCAGTATTTCTGCCGGTGTTGGTTTTATTGCTCTTTTTGGTATTGCCGTTTTAAATGGTATTGTATTAATCGAGGAGTTTAAAGAGCTAAAAGCACATGGCATTACTAATATTAACAAACGTATTCTTATGGGAACAAATAACAGATTAAGACCCGTTTTACTTACTGCCGCCGCTGCCGCACTAGGTTTTCTGCCAATGGCAATTTCAACCTCAGCAGGAGCAGAAGTTCAGCGTCCATTAGCAACCGTAGTTGTAGGTGGACTTATAAGCGCTACTGCATTGACTCTTGTTGTTTTACCTGTTTTGTACGCAATGTTTGATAGAAAAGGTCATTTACCAAAAATAAAAAACAAGAGATTGCCTTTATTTGTCTTTTTATTGTTACCCATTTTAAGTTTCTCTCAAACTAAGGAAATTACAGCAGACCAAGCTGTTGAAATAGCTTTAGAAAACAATAATATGTTGAAAGCTTCAGCTAATAAAGTAAATCAATCAAAGCAATTAATTGGAAGTGCTTTTAATATTGACAAAACCCAGATTTACTATCATTACGACGAAAACAATATTGCAGAAAACGGAGAACCATTAAAAGTTTTCGGCATAAGTCAATCCATTCAATTCCCAACCATTTATGGAACACAAAGAAAGGCTGAAAAACAAAAAACAAAATTATCGTTTCAGGAATACAATATTAACGAGCGATTACTAAAAAAAGAAGTTTATAAAGCTTACTACCATGTAGTTTACACAACCAATGTCGTTGAACAATATAAATTCTTAGACAGTCTTTACAATCAATTTTCAAAAGCTGCAACAAGGCGTTATGAAGTTGGTGAAACCAATTTACTTGAAAAACTAACAGCAGAAACGAAACAAAAAGAAATCTCGTTATTGCTTTTACAAAGTGAAGAAAACGTCACTAAAGCTTATACAACATTACACGAATGGCTTCAATCTGATTCCACTTATGTCATTTCAAAACAAATGTCCCCTTTGCTAGAATTAACTTCTTGGAACAGTTCAGAACATCCCGGTTTATTGTATTATGAAACAGCAAAACAATTGTCTGAAACGTCGCTTTCATTGGAAAGACAACACCTTTTACCAGATTTGAATTTTTCTGTTTTCCAAGGAACTAATAACGGATTAAATGCAAAAAACTATTCGGGTTTTCAGGCAGGAGTTTCCATTCCTTTATGGTTTGGATCCAATAAATCAAAAATAAATGCCGCTAAAACCCAAACCATGATTATTGAAAATGAATATGAAAATTATAAAATTCAACTAGATTCAAAATATAAAAGCTTGCATTCAGATTTAAACAAATATGAAGAAGCACTAAATTATTATAGCTCAACTGGAGAAAATTTATCTAATGAATTAACATTAAATGCTTCAAAGGCCTTTCAAAATGGTGAAATTGATTTTCTTCAATATGTCCAACTTTTGGAGAGTGCCACAAAAATCAAAATAAATTATTTACAAAATCTATTCGACTATAATTCAACCATTTTAGAATTAAACTATTTAACTTTTTAATCATGACAATCATGTTCAACAACTTTAAAAATATATTGGCTGTGAAAGGATTATTTATAATAGCTATAGCTAGCTTAATTTCTTGTAATTCGAAAACCAAGGAAGATGTTATTACTATTGAAGCTACAGAAACTACAGAAAAGGATAACATTACAATTACTGATGCTCAATTTGTTTCATCGAACCTGGAACTAGGAAAAATTACCAAACAAGAATTTATTACTTCTGTAAAAGCCAATGGTATGTTTGATGTTCCACCAGAAAACAAAGCAACTGTAAGCGCCTATTTTGCAGGTTATGTTAAGAATATTTCTTTATTACCTGGCGATCGTGTAAAAAAAGGACAAGTTTTATTTACACTGGAAAATCCTGAATATGTTCAAATTCAGCAAGATTTTTTAGAAGCCAAATCCAAATTGAATTATTTAAAAGCTGATTATGAAAGACAAAAAACTTTATACAAAGATAATGTAACATCACAAAAGAATTATCTAAAAGCAGAATCAGACTATAAAGTAACTCTAGCTCAATTTCAATCTTTACAAAAGAAATTAAGCATGATGAATATTAACTCAAATGCTTTAACCGGTGAATCTATTAACTCAGTGATAAGTGTAACTTCACCCATTTCTGGCATTGCTACTTCTATAGAAGTTTCAAAAGGTATGTTTTTAAATCCATCAGATGTAGCCATGACCATAACTAACACAGACCTCTTACATTTGGAATTAAAGATTTTCGAAAATGATCTTCCGTTAATTAAAGAAGAGCAGCCTATTAAAATACATCTTCAAAATAATTCTAATCAAGTCTATGAAGGAATAGTGCATTTAATCAATAGAGCCATAAACCCAACTGAAAGAACCATTGATATTCATGGTGATTTAGTGAATGAAGAGGATGCTAAACTATTTGCTCCAGGCATGTATTTAGAAGCGGATATTATAACTTCAAGTGACGTATTAGACGCTTTACCAAATGAAGCCGTTATTAATATTGAAAGCAATAATTATGCAATAATAAAACAAGGTATTGCTTCTTATAAAAAAGTTCCTGTGCAAATTGGGAAGTCTTCAAATGGATATATTCAAATTTTAAATGCAGCAGATTTTAATCCGGGTTCTGAATTTTTAACAAAAGGAGCTTTTAATTTAATTGTCGAATAATAAAGCAACTTTAATTATATCATAAAAAAATCCAACCACATTTGTAGTTGGATTTTTTTTGTCGGGATGGCAGGAAGCCTCTTCCTATACACAATATGCAATATATCAATCATTTACAAACTAAAAAAACAATCTGTTAGCCGATTTGTTGACAGAACTATAAATGACCTCAAAATAAATTACTTTACTTACTGGTTTTATAAAGATAAATATTATTTAAAACCAAAGCAAGATAAACAACCACGAATTTTATGAAAACAACAATTGAATCTTTACCTTTCTAAATATACTAATAACAGCAAAAAATATTATTTCCTACTGCATATTTGCTCTTTCATTCTAAAAATATTTATTGCTTAGTATAAGTCTCCAATTTTCCTCTTTCAGTTCTAATTGACATTATCTTTACTCCATTTGAATCAGTATATATACCATTAAATATATCACAAGTAATATCACTTGAGTCGGTGTATCTTTCTAAATAAATATCATTTCCCCTACTGGCACTACCACTGCAATCAGTAGTCAATTCAAAGTGATAAACTTCTTGTTGGACTTGGTTATTAATGTATTCTTTTTGAAATCCACTACCTGTAAACTCAATTTTGTATGTGGAGTCGTCATCAGAAACCCAAGAACCTATAATTTCCGCATTGTAAGTGCTTATTTGGGATGATAAAGATTGAGCTTCACAATTATGAAAAACTGCTATTGAAACCAGTATTAATATTGTTTTTTTCATGATTTAATTACAATTCTAATTCAGTAAAAAGCTAATAATTTATAAAAAAATACGAAGTTCTACCTATGAAATATGGCAATTTTCGGTAAATAGAACACCCCTTCACTGCTCAAAATTTCAAATTCTAACTCATTACTTCCGTAAAGATAGATTATCTTTATTGTCCCTGTCCCTCCATGTGAAAAGCTTTGAAATGTTCCCTCATAAACATTAGTTTCCACCAAAGTTAGAGTAATGCAATAAGTAGATTCGCTTTCTTCACAATCAATTTTACTTCCTTCATAAAACACAGAGCAGTAATTACCATTTATTTGGTTGCCATTTACTGAAAAAACAAACTCTGTTGTATGTTTTACATTGTTATTTATTTCATATTTCCAAAACCAGTTTCCGCTCATGTTTTGTGAGGATAAAGAGTTTGTAATTAAAAGTAATCCTAAAAATATAAGTATGTTTTCATTTTCTAACAATTTACGTTAATATCGTTTGCTTTTGTTTTATCTTTAAAACCGTTTATTCTATTTGTCCATCCATTTTTAAAACGTTTTAATGTGTTATTTAATAAATCAGATTCAGTTGCGTTAGCATGGTTGGTTAAATACCTGTTTATTCTTCTTTGTTTTATATTATCATAATAATCTTTCCTTTTGCTTTTAAACGTATTATAAAGCAGCGCTTGATCTTCAAAGCTATTAATGGCTGAAAGGGTTTGAGTTCCCATAACCCCATCAATCGAAACATTTACACCTAATTCAACAAGTGTACTTTGCAAAGTTTGAATTGCATTTCCTCTTGCATTTACAATGAACTATCTCGACCCAAGGGTACGAGGTATCAAATAGGAATTCCTTTTTTTATTTCGACGCAAGCGTCGGGGAATTAAACCCAAAAATTGATTAAAATCAAAAAGAAGCCACCTTAAATCTCCATCGTTAATATCATCTAGCAAAATAGAATCCCAGTACTTTGCTTTGTAAATTTGTTTAGCTTGTTCAATTGTAAGGTTTTGCAAATTTTGCAAAGTAGGTTGTTCTCCGAGTATTGATGTTGCGTTTTCTTGCCAAACTGGCCATGATACTTCTCTATTAGTGTCCCTCCAGAGTCTGTTGGGTCGTTAAGAAAATCTGCTTCTGAACCCAAAACATTGCATACTCTTTCTTCAAAAGTATTACAATCTTCACGACAAACTAATTTTTTACCAGAGTAAGTATGATCACAATATACCCCTAAAGTAGTGTTTACCCATTAATCTTGAGGCTCTATATATCTTGGATAATGAGGTTACACCTTTGGAATAGGGCTTTATCAATTAGTAAAACTAACTATTAAAATAACATTAAGTAAATCAAAAAGGGCAAAATACCCCATAAAACTAACTTGTTATTAATCACATGATTAAAGAAATTAATCTTATATTTTATCACATACCTTATCTCTAAAAAAAGAAAATATATAAAAACCCAAAAAGAGAAAAAGAGAAACAAGTAAATCCCTAAAATAGCAATTGTCCAATAGTCGTTTTTACATCCAAATAAATTAAAATAATAAGGCATAAAAAAAAGAACTGTAAATTTATTCCAATAAGATTAATTATTCTAATTACGTCTCTTTTTTTCATCAATTTGTAATGTATTACACTTCTAAACAACAAAACCCCACAAATAGTGGGGTTTAGATATTGTAATAATTAGTTAATTAATCATTTTAAATTAACTTTCTTTTGTGTCAAGAATTTTTGCTTTCCTTCTTTTATAATTCCTTTAACTAATTTAAAGACTTGTTTTTTTAAATCTCTGTGTCTTTTTTGAAAATTACTTACATCTATAATTAGCCTTAAATGATCTTTTCTATAGGCTTCCTCTTCTTTTATTTGGTCAATATCATCTACTAATATTTCCAAGGCTCTCTCATGCATAGTAACGACTTCAAAGATATTATTAGTTTCCTTTTTAAATGCTTTCAATTCATCTATAACTACTTTGCTTTCATTAAAATGTTTTGAGTCTATAAGTTGAAGCGTATAAGATTTAATCAAATCATCTAAGAATGAATTTTCATCTTTAATAAACTTAATTTCTGATAGCCAATCTAGAGATGCTTTATGAATAATTTCTGGGGTAAGCCATTCTTGATATTTGGCTTTTGTTTGATTTGTTTTCATCTTACTAGTTTTAAAAATTAAAAAGCAGAAAGTAACATCCCCTAAAATTTTACTTTCTGCTTTTGAAGAAATTAAATAACTTCAATAACTTTTTTAGGGTGTTCTTTTTCAATCAAAGCTTCTTTTTTAAGAAGTCTAACTTTCAAAATTCCATTTTTATAAGAAGCTTTAACATCTTGATCTAAATCTACAGAAGGTGGAAGCATCATAGATCTTTTAAAGGATTTGTAACTAAATTCTTTACGAGAAAAATCATCTTCTTTTTCTTCTTGTTCTATTTCTTTTTTTCCAGAAACATGAAGTATGTCTTCTTCTAAAGATACTTCAAAATCTTTTTTGTTAAATCCAGGAATAGCTAATTCAATTTCAAAATCTTCTTTATGTTCTTTTACATTCATAGCTGGCATAAGACTGTCGTCTTCAAAGAAATCTTCTTTAAAAACATCATCAAATCTTAACAAGCTATTAATATCATCAAAATTATTTCTAAACAATCTGCTGCTCCAAGGTCTCAAAAAGCTATTGCTCCAAGGAGTCAATAAATTAGATTCGAAAGGTAATAATTCATTCCTTTTTCTGCGTTTCATAAGTGTTGTCATATCCTTAATATTTTAATTAAACATTAAATTAAAGTTTAGCACTAAAGTATTAAGGTAAGTTACTTTTCGCAATGATTATTATCAATGTGAAAAGATTAATTCTGGTATTTTTTGTTGATAAATTAGTTTAAACTTACATTTTGGATGTATTCAAAAAAGCCAAACTTGAAGTCTGATACTTTAACATGAAAGTTGAAAATTTCATGCTCTAAATCATCATAATTATTAATAAAATAATCATCAAATGTTGTTATCTCATTTTCTATTTTATTGTTAATTTGATTTATATACTCGTTTACATGACTCTGTAATTTTACACGCCTTTCTTGTAAGATTCCAATATCGTATTTATATCTGGCGAGTATTTCATATAAATTAGCAGTGCGTGTTTTAAAGATTGGCTTGTATAATAATGTTATATAAAATTGAAGCTCAAATTTTAAATCGTTAAGTCTTAATGCTTCTGCTTTCATCTTATATAGCAATTCATTCAATGATTTATTGCTGCTAAAACTTTTATATATTTCTTGTGTTTCCATATATGATTAATAAAAACTAAAGTGAAAAGATAATTATTTTTGTTTTTTCAATTTAAAATGACCTGATCTTTTTAGGATCATAAAACTCCTTAACCCATGCTTTAATTTGATTTTTGGTCATACTATCTGTCTTTGCAACCTCTTTTACTTTAAAACTTAGATCGAAATGTTTTTCGATCAAATTTTTGTAAAACTTCTCGCCTGTTTCTGCCGGACCAAAAATGACAATCTCGTCCGCATTTTTTATTTCATCAATAATAGCATCAAAGTACATTTTTAATTGGTGCTTTTCACGTTCCAAATACCTGCTATCCTGAACGACGTCTTGCGGACCACCTTTTAATCTGGTGCCAGAACCTCCATGGATATGAAAGTCTTCAACATCAGATAAAATTGTATTAAGGCTTTCTTTACCATTATAAATACTTACAATATGAGCTTTCTTTTTATCTAACCAAATTCCTATATTTCTCATTTTTTTTATTTTTTAATTGTTAAGAAAATTATTCTTTCAGTTTAAAACTATCTTTATTTTAACAATGCTTAATTTCTTAAGTCATGCATTACTAATATTGGAACCCTCGAAGTATATCCAATATTTTTCACCAATGGATTTGTTATCATACTTCCAAAAAAAACATGTTTTCTGTTTATAAAAGCTACCATATCACTTTCTCTGCTTTCAATAAAACAATTAATTGCTGTTGGTAATTCAATATTACTAAGCGAGTGAAATGAATAATCTATTCCTTCAAAATATTCTTCCAAAAGTTTTTTATTACTAAGCTGAATTTCACTTAACTTATCTTCATTATTTATATGTAAAACCTTAACAGAAGCGTTACAGTTTCTAGCCAAATCTATCAAATGATTTAATTCGCGCCTTTTAAAGTAGGTTTTATAGCTGGTAGGGAACACAATTTCTTTTGGCAAAATGTGTTTTGCCTTTTCTGGTACAACTATAACAGGACAATTACGAACCTTTTCCATAACATCTATGGCAACACCACCAAATACCTTGGATCTAGAATCGGTTTCACCTTTTGTACCCATAACAATCATATCAATATCCTTTTCCTCAACAACATTTTTTATGGCATCCACCGGATTATTAAATTTTGAAATTATCTCAAAGTGATGCTTTGTGTTTTTATAATCCAATAAGCTTATCATATCCCAAACTTTTGCCAGTCCGTTTTCAGAATTAAGTTTGGCTGTTTCGTAGAGTTCACTACCCGGTTCCATATTTAGCAAACTATCGATAACATTGCTGGTAGCTGAAAATACATTTAAAATATAAAAATTGCAGAAACTGTTTTTATACAATTCCAATGCATAAGTAATAGCATACCAGGCATTTTTAGAAAAATCTGTTGGTAATAAAATCTTTAGCTTCATCTTTCTATAAATTATATTTTAAATTTAAATGAAGACATTGATTTTTTCAATGATAAGCATCAACTCATTCTGGAATGACTAAAAATGGAACTTGAGGTTGAATTCCAATTTTTTTAATCACAGGCTCTTTAATTAGTTTTTCAATAAAACTGTGCTTATAATTAACCATCGCAAGAACATCGATATCTAAATCTGTAATAAAATCGTTTATTTCAGTGGTTATTTTTGCGTAATCTGGCATCCAATGGAAACTATGTTCGTAGTTGTGCAAATAGCTTTTTAAAACTATTAAATTATACTTTTGAAGCTCATCTAAAGATTCTTCAATATTAATATGAACAACTCTAATTTTAGCATTATATAAATCGGCCAATTTTAATAATGGCTCTATTTCTTTCTCACTGTAAAAATGATTAAAATCTGTTGGAAAAGCTATTTGCTTTGGCTCCACAAAATCAAATTCTTCTGGTAAAATTAAAACAGGGCATGCTCTTACGTTGTTAACCAAATGAACGGTATTTGTTCCAAAGAAAAATTCTCCAATGTTGGTTGCTCCCAGAGTTCCCATAATTATCAAATCGATATCATATTTATTTACAGCATTCTCTATTGATTCGTTCAAATCCTCTGAACTAATAATAATATCAAATTTGTGGTTTGAATTAATATTTGAATTTTCGGCCATATCTTTCAGTTCCAACATTTCTTTTAGTGCATTTTCACGCATTGTTTTTAACAATCGATTGGAAGTATAAGTCATGGTGGGAGCTTCTATGCCAATAGAATTTAAAAAATAAAATGTGCAAACTTCATCTTTGTAAAGTTTTAAAGCATATACAATGGCGCTCCAGGAATTATCTGAAAAATCTGTTGGTAATAAAATTCTCTTTTCCATTATTTAGATTTTATAGTTTTGGTAGGAATTAGTAAAAAAGGAATGTTTAAATGAAATCCTATTTGATTTATGGTTGATTTAAAAAAGAGGTTCTCAAAAAATGAATGTTTATTGTTAATCATAACCAACAGATTAATTCGTGCTCTTTGTTGGAAAGTTGTGATAGCTTCTTGAACTGTTTCATTTGAAACACTATGAAAAAGATTAGCTGTTTTATCTAAAAATGTTTCTAATGCTTTTTTGTTTTTCTCTTGTTCTTCGGTCAACTCATAACCAAATGAAACATTAAGAACATTGACTCTAGAGATATATAAAGACGTTAAATAAATTAAAGGCTTTAACAGTTTTTTGGTATAATTAATTTCGTAGTCGGTTGGAAACAATATTTCATGTAGTGGTTCGAACTTAAAATTCTCTGGAATTGCAATGACTGGACATTTTATTTTATTAAAGACATGCACGGTATTAGAACCAAACAACACCTCTTTTGCCCCTGTTGCACCTTGAGTGCCCATAACAACATAATCTATAGCTTGATCTTCAACAATTTCTTCCATTTCAGAAATTAGTGTATTAAATTGCAACATTGTTTTGAAGCTATGTTTTGGGTTGCTATATTCTCTCTTAATTCTTTCTTCTAAGTCTTTTAAATGTTTTAATGCTGTTTCTTTAATAGCATCCACCATTCCAAATTGAGCAGGTGAAACCAAAACAAACTCAACATCGTAAACTACTGGTGTATAAGTATTTAATATATAAAACTTACAGGTTTCATTTTTAAATAATTGAAGTGCATACTTTATGGCATTCCAAGAATTTTCAGAAAAATCGGTAGGTAAAAGAATCTTTTTCATGATGTTATTTTTAATTTATAATTCGTCACGTTTCATGTTTTGCAACGCTAAAAACGGAATGTTCAGATTTAATCCCAACTCATCTATAGTCGATTGAAAAATTATATTTTCTAAAAATGAATGTCTTGTGTTTACCATTACTAACATATCAATACCATTTTCTTCAATATATTTATAGATAGAACCAGTTATATCGGTGCTTTTAACAACTTTAAAATTAACCTCTCCTTTACATAATGTCTCTTTTATAAAGATTTGATTGTCTTCTTGTCGCATAGAGAGTTTTTTAGCTTTTGAAATATACAGCATATCAATAATGGCTCTATATGGAGATGCCATTTCACACAGCAATTTTAACTCTCTGCGCTTAAATGGAATCATGTAATTTGTTGGAAAAAGAATATGCTTAGGCTGAGTATATTTATAATTATTTGGTATCGCTAAAACTGGGCATTGTACATATTTTAAAACCTGAAGAGTATGGCTACCAAAAGTCAGTTTTTTATCGTTGGTTTTTCCACGAGTACCCATAACTACAATATCTATGTTTTCTTCATCAACAATTTTATCGGTTTCATCTAAAAGAAGACTGTTTGAAGATATTATATGATATGTATGCTTGGGATTTGGTGAAAACTCTTTAATTTTATTTAATATTATTTGAAGCTGCTCATAAGATTTTTTGCTTACTACATCCTCAACATTCTCAAGGGTTTCCCGGGTCAATGAAGCTTCATCTGCATAAATTTCATCCTGATAGGCATGCATAAAGTAAAACTCACTTAATTCATATTTAAACAGATCTACACCATATTGAATAGCATTCATTGCATTTTCAGAAAAATCGGTAGGAATCAAAATTTTTCTCATGGCTATTAATCATTTTAACTAAAATTAATTTCTATACCCATCAATTGCAATGATATATATCAAGCCTAAATTATGAACAAGCCTCACTATTGTTTAAACTACATTTTTGAATTACCTGATTCATTTTACTACCATTTCTGTAAATTGTAATTCCTTTAAGTTTATATTCCCAAGCAGTCATAAATATTTTTGAAATATCTTTAACTGTGGCATTTTCAGGTAGGTTAATAGTTTTAGAAACTGCGTTGTCTGTATTTTTTTGAAAGGCTTTCTGGTGCAACAAATGATATTTCCATGGAATTTCCAAACTGCTTCTAAAAATTGATTTTACTGACTCCGGAATTGATTTTATACTAGCCACACTTCCAGTTTCTAAAATCGTTTTCTTAACAGCAGAATTCCATAAATTCAATTGTTTCATTTTATCAATAAAAATTTTATTGATCTTCGTTTGCTTTTTATTTCCTAAAATTCCCACACGGTTATAGGCTAAAGCAAATAAAGGTTCAATGGAATAAGATGCATTGGCAATTACAGATATTGTTCCTGTTGGAGCAATACTATTACATGTTGCATTTCTCAATTTTTGATGATTTAGAAAATGAATACTATTTTTCCATTCCGGAAAAACTCCTTTTTCGATGGCTAATTCCTCAGAGGCTTTATAACTTTCTTTTTTAATGAACCTCATGACCTTTTCAGCTAATTTTATGGCTCTTTCTGAAGCATATGGCACATTTAAAAGCACAAGCAATTCTGCCCAACCCATAACTCCCAAACCAATTTTTCTATTGGCTGTTGTAATACTCTTAATCGTTGGTAACAGATAATAATTTAGCGTAATAATATTATCTAAAAAACGAACACCTAATTTTATGGTTGTTGCGAATGCATCCCAATCAATAATGACTTCTTTCTCTTTTGATATAATCATTTTTGAAAGATTGATGGAACCCAAATTGCAGCTTTCATAATTTAATAATGGAACTTCGCCACAAGGATTTGTACTTTCAATATAACCCAATTTTGGGGTTGGATTTAAATCATTTATAGTATTTAAAAAAATCAAACCAGGATCACCAGTTTTCCAAGCTTCATTAACAATTAATTGCCATATTTTTTTTGCTTTCAATATTTTTATGGCCCTTTTTGTACGCGGGTTTATTAGCTCCCAATCAGAATTGTTTTGAACGGCTTTCATAAAATCGTCGGTAATACCAACTGAAATATTAAAATTCTGAATAGCATTTTTGCTGGATTTTGAAGTGATGAATTCTTCAATATCCGGATGATTGACATTCAATATGCCCATATTTGCTCCTCTTCGCTTTCCTCCTTGTTTAACATATTCTGTAGCTGCATCAAATATCTTCATAAAAGCTACTGGCCCTGAAGATGTTCCGCTTGAAGAACTTACCAAATCATTTTTAGGTCGAAGTTTTGAAAAATTAAACCCGGTTCCTCCTCCACTTTGATGAATAAGTGCTGCGTGTTTTAAAGTATTGAATATTTCTTCTAAACTATCTTCAACCGGTAACACAAAACAGGCACTTAATTGTCCGTTATGACATCCTGCGTTCATTAAAGTAGGCGAATTAGGCAAAAAATAAAGATTTGAAAGAATTTCATAAAACTTTTCTTCATAAACCTCTCGTTGCTTTTCACAACTTGCAACAAAAATTGCAACACGCCTGAAAAGTTGTTCGGGTGCTTCATTAATATTACCATCTCTATCCTTTAAAAGATAACGTTCTTCAAGAATTTGCAAAGCATTTTGAGATAAACCACACATGATTTAACAATCTATAAATCAAATATATAAACAGAAGTTTTTTATTGCATTGATTTATATCATTTGTTAAATCGTAAGTAGTTAGCATATTTATAAATAACTAAAATTAAACTATCATGGCACTTAATTTCATACAATTTGCAGCTGAAGCAAATACCTTTTTAAAGAAATATGCTAAAGAAATGAATTTAGCAGACGATACCGATAAAGCAGGACGAATACTATCTGCTACTTTACATGCATTAAGAGATGTTATAACTACTGAAGAATCCTTACAGTTAATATCACAATTCCCTATGTTTTTAAAGGCTGTTTATGTAAATGGCTGGACCATTCAAAAAAGGCAAAAAATAAAAACTATGCCAGAATTTATTGATTTGGTTAGAAAATATGATGGAGTGACATCTATACATGACTTTGAATCAGATCAATTAGCAGAAAACTATTTAGACACAACTTTCATCGTATTACGTCAATATATTTCTTTAGGTGAATTGGAAGACTTAAGAACTGTGCTTCCAAAAAATCTAAAATCAATGATATACCAAAACATTATGTTTTAAACTGATTTTATGGAAACTAAAGTGGATTTCAAAGACGTTAAAATTCCTATTGGAACAACTCATTTAAACGGGTTTCTACGTTTGAAAAAAAACAGTAAAGGCATTATTCTGTTTTCTCATGGCAGTGGAAGTAGCAGGTATAGTATCAGAAATAATTATGTTGCTGATATCTTATACGAAGAAGGTTTTTCTAGTTTACTTTTTGATCTTCTTACCGCACAAGAAGATATGATTTATGAAAACCGTTTTAACATAGATCTTCTTTCAGAACGATTACAAAAAGCAACCCTTTGGATTGCCTCTAATAAAGAAACAAAGCATTTACCTATAGCTTATTTTGGCGCTAGTACCGGTGCTGCCTCAGCATTAAAAGCGGCATCATTATTAAACAGCAAAATTAAGGCAATTGTATCAAGAGGAGGCAGACCAGATTTAGCGATGTCTGTTTTAAATAAAATTACGACTCCGACCCTTTTAATTGTTGGTGGAAATGATGATGCTGTTATTGAACTAAATGAAAAAGCAAAAAGAAACATACATGGGACTTGTGAAATGAAAATTGTTGCAGGTGCATCACATTTATTTGAAGAGCCCGGAACATTAGATATTGTAGCAGAACTATCTGCCGATTGGTTTAACCTTTATCTAAACAAAAAACAACAACATGAAGTTTAAAAACAGAACTGAAGCAGGTTTGTTACTTGCCGAAAAACTAAAAAGCTACGATAAAAACAAAGATGCCATTGTAGCAACCATTCCAAGGGGCGGGCTTCCCATTGGCAACATCATAGCTAAACAATTACATGTTCCTTTAGTTATTGTGCTTTCAAAAAAAATTGGCCACCCATATAACAAAGAATATGCTATTGGAGCTGTAACCCTTAATGAAAGAGTTTTAAGTGATGAAGCCCATACAGTTTCTCAAGAATATTTAAATGAGGAAACAAATAGAATTAGAGCCTTATTAAAAGAACGTCATGAAAAATATTATGGCAATATTAAAACACCAAGCTTAAAGAATAAAATAGTTATACTAGTTGATGACGGTGTTGCAACTGGTCATACTTTAATATCATGCATAAAACTCATTGAAAAGCAAAGGCCATCACAAATTATAGTGGCATTGCCTGTTGGTCCGCCTTCTGTAATTAAAAAAATAAATGAGATGCCTTCTGTAAATAAAACAATTTGTTTGTTAACACCTATTGATTTTTTTGCCGTTGGACAATTTTATGAAGAGTTCAACCAGGTTAATGACAATGAAGTTATCAGACTATTAAAAGATGCCAATAGTTTTTTAGAAATACATACTTAAATTAAACGTATTCTTTCAGTTGAATTAAACCTGTGCCAGAACTTTATAATTATTGATGAGAAAACAAAAAGGGAAAAGATAACTTTTCCCTTTTTAAATTGCATATGTTTTTCAATAATTGCAATTGATTAATAGCCAACATAAAAAAGAAACAGGAAGCCTAACTTCCTGTTTCCCCTCAAAACATTTGATTTTATTCATTAACCTTTTCTAATCATTAATTTGGCCTTACTTCTAAAGTTGCATTAAATCTTCAGTTAAAAAATAGCTTCAAACGCCTCTAAACTAGATTATGCATTTTACAATGAAATCTCTAGTTATATTTTTAAGAAACAGGAAGCCTAAACTTCCTGTTTCACCAAAGCGCTTAATTTCATCAATATAACTTTTGGTTTTCTACAACATACTCTCATTTCTAAGAAATACATCTGGGTTTTCAGGTTACACAATAGCTTTAAACACTTTGTTTCGGTCCCATCATCTTGCAACAACAGAACCTATTCTTTTAAGAAACAGGAAGCCTAAACTTCCTGTTTCCTTTTAGAGATCAATTATATTATTCAGTTTCTTATTTAAGAAATTAATATTCATTCAATAACATTGAAACCTGTCAATTTAATTATTCCAGAAATTAATTCAATTCCATCTAACTAAATAATAGCATTAAACTCTATTGTAATTTTAACCAACTAAGCGAAAGAACGTATAATTTATTAGTTGCTAAGATAAACCATGAACCGTGGTTTCACACTGATATTTATCAATTTGATAAATTTTATATTGGGATAATTTCATAAACGTTGTTTAATAAAAATACTCCTATAAAGAACAAAAGCATATAGATAACCTGAACAAATTTTATGTTAATAAGTTCTAGATTTGGAATAGCACGATTAGGAAATATAAATAATGCCAATCCTAAAAAAAGTGATATCCAACCAATCATGGTAATAATAAGTTTCCAGCTAGGTTCCCAGATATTATGAAACAATATATTAATCAACCCTACAATTATTGCTATAAATGCAGTAATTATTAGAAATTTTTCATCATGTAAATCTGAAAAAATCTGCTTTATTCTTTTTGGGTTAAAGCTTAGTATTAAAAAGAAAATAATAAGATACCATCCCCAAAGCTTAGCTAAAAAAATTGAATTGTCCATAACGCTCTCTTTTTATTCATGTAAAACAAAAAATGGTATTTCTAAATGATAACTTAAATCTTCAACTTTTGAATGAAAAAGTATGTGTTGAAAATAGTTTAAGTTTTTAGCCACTAAAAAAAGCATGTTTATATTTCTGCTCTCAATAAAACATTGTATTCCATCTTCTATGTTTTTATTTGTTAAAAAATGAAATTCGTGATCGACATTGTTGAAATAATCTGCTAATGATTTTTTGTTTTTATTTTGTTCTTCTGTTAATTCGGTTTCTTTTTTTCCTATATGGAGAATTTTTAATGATACATTGAACTTTTTTAAGACTCCTTTTATAAACTGAAGTATCTTTTCGTCATAATGCATTAAAAAGTCTGTTGGAAAAGCTATTTCTTTAGGCTTAATAAATTTAGCATTTTCGGGAATTGCCAATGTGGTACAATTAATTCTGGTAATAACATCACTAGCGCTGGAACCTATAATGTATTTATTTAATCCGGAAGCTCCTTTGGTTCCCATTACAATACAATCAATATTTTTTTCGTCTACCATTTTTTTTACAGAATCTGTAAAAAAGTTATAATCTGTATATGTGTAAAATCGATGCTTTCCATGATGCGGAAACTGCTCAGAAATATGCTTTAAAGTTTGTCTTAATTTAATTTTAGCAGGTTTGGTATAAACCTCTTCAACTACGCTATCAGTTGCTGCGTATGGTATATCGCCAGTTACTAAATAACTTAACCTATCAACATGTAATATATGAAAGTTACATGCTTTTGTATCAAAAAAATGAATGGCATATTGTATGGCATTCCAAGAATTTTCTGAAAAATCTGTTGGTAATAATATATTTTTCATGGTAAAACATCTTTATTGTTATAAATTTAAATGTATGATGTCGAGTTCGAAATGATATTACTCATTTCAATGATCTTCACTTTGCTCTAAAATGAAAGTCGTTAAGTAGAATGAATAGATTTACTTGATTTTTCTTAGCTTTTCTAAATCTATGACTTTAAAATTTTTGCCATCTGCCTGAACAATACCTTCATTTTTAAGTAATGTAAGAGCCCTCACAAATGTTTCTGATGCAATACCTGCAACACTTGCTAAATCACTTCTAGAAACCTTTATTGAATCTCCTGGTCTATGATTAATTTTTTCAGCAAATTTTAAAATGGTGGCAGCAGTTTTTTTATTTACAGAACTGTAGGCCATTTCTAATAATTGTTCTTTTAGATTGGATAAATTATCGGCCAAAAGTTCAATGAGCTCTAAAACTAATTTATGATTGTTTTCAAGTATGTTTTTAAACTCTATAATTGATATACCATATAACTTAATGTCTTCAATAGCTGCCGCTGTTTCTTTATGTGGTATATTATTAGTAAATGACGTATAGCCAAACAGATCGTCTTCTCTGTATAATGCGGTAACCAATTCTTTACCTTGCTCATCAATTTGATAACATTTTACAGCACCTTCACCAATTAAATAAATATAATTAGAGTGATCGCCTTCCCTATAAATAATTTCGTCCTTATCAAATTCAAACAGAACTCCATTGTCATCAAAAAAGTTTTTTAAATCATTAAGTGTTTTTATTTCATTCTCATTATTTACTTCAGTTAAGTCATTCTTTTTCATTTCAAAATTGTGCAACCTTGACACTTTATTTAAACGACTTTCAATAACGCTTAAAATATCTTCATCAGTAAATGGCTTGGTTACATAATCATCTGCACCCAAATTCATGCCTTTTCTTATATCAGCATTTTCGCCTTTTACAGATAGGAAAATAAAAGGGATATATTTCTTTATTTTTTTTTCAGAAAAATTTTTAAACACTCCATAACCGTCTAGTTCGGGCATCACAATATCACAAACAATAATATCTGGCAAGAATTTTTCTGCCATTTTAAGGCCTTTTATTCCGTTTGAAGCGGTTATAACCTTATAATTAGATAGTTCTAAAATCTCGGCCGTATTTTCCCTTAAAGCTTTATCATCTTCTATGACTAAAACGGTTTTCATGATTTAGCTGTATTTGGTATAGAAACTGTAAAGGTTGTTCCAAGGTGCTCTTTACTTTCAAAACTTATAGATCCGTTTAACGAGTCTAAATGGTTCTTTACAATGTTAAGGCCAATCCCCGTTCCTTCTGTATTAATAACATTTTCAGCTCTAAAATAGAGGTCGAAAATATTTCTTTGATCTTTCTCTGGAATACCAATTCCAGTATCGGTAATCTTTATTATTGTTTGCTCTTCATTCTGTTCTATATCAACATAAATAGATGAATTCTCAGGAGAATATTTAATGGCATTATGTATTAAATTAGTGAGTATCAATTCAACAATTTTTTCATCTTGATATAATGACAAATCATCAATATTCTCTCTGTATTTTATTTGTTGGCCATCTTTTAAGAGCATTTTAGCATTATAAATAACATTATTAACAATTCCACTAATTTTAAAATTACTGAATTGATAACTTATATTTCCTGCTTCAAATCTTTCAATAGATAAAAAACCAGTTAAGATATTATTCAATAATTTAGCTTTATCTATTATGGTTCTTATATGCTTATTTCTGTTTTCTTGTTGTTCGGTTAATTGGTATCTGCTTAGCAATAATGCAGAAGTTAAAATAGCACTTAAAGGGGTTTTAAATTCATGAGACAATAGTGACAAAAACTTTGTTTTTAATTCATTAAGTTCTATTTCTTTTCGTAGAGCGACTTTTAATTGTTTTGTTCTTTCATCAACTTTATTTTCAAGTTTTTTAGTATAATTTTTTCGTTCGGTGATGTCTAATATAATAGCAACAAAAACTTCTCTATCTCCTATTTTTGATAATTGCAAATGGGTTTCTACAGGATATGTTGAACCATCTTTTCTTCTATGAACAGATTCAATTTCAATTTTTTCTACATTCCTTTCAAATAATACATTAACAATTTCATTAAACCCTGCTTCATCTAAATATGGCAAAATATCTAGAGGCGTCATATTGGATAACTCATCCATTGTGTATCCAATATTTTTTTGGCCACCATAATTAACATTTATAAACTTTAAGGTTTTTGCGTCAAAAACATGAATTTCATTTAAAGATTCATCAAATATCGTTGCAAAATGTTGAAGCGTTTGTTCTTCATTAATCCTATCAGTAATATCTTGATGAATTCCTATAAAATTTGTTAGCAGGCCTTCATTATCCTTAATAGGCATAACAAATAAATTATTCCAAAATAGTGTGCCATCCTTTTTGTAATTGCGCAACAGAGCTCTACAGCTTTCCCCTTCTTTTATGGCTTCTTTAAGTTTGTTAAGCGGTTCTTGATCTAAGTCATTATCATACAAAAACCTGCAATTATGATTTAGAATTTCTTCGCTACTGTAGCCTGTTATATTTTGAAATGCGGCATTAAAATAAATTATTGGGTTATCGAGTTTTAAAGCATCGGTAATTACAATACCATTAGTTGCAGATTCTAAAGCCCGGCTTTTAATCATTAAATTTCTTTCAATCTCAATTTGACTTGAAATATCTTTAATTAATGCCATCACATAGGTTCTGCTATATATAGAAAATGGTATTAGTTCAATATCTAATTCAATAATATCCCCGTCTTTTTTTAAACCATAAATATCTTTTGATTCACTCATTCTTTTCCTGGTTGAATCTTTTAAAAATTCGTTGAAGAAATCAGTGTGATCTTTATGATAATTTGAAGGAAGTAAAATATTGAAATCTCTGCCTATTATGTCATCCTTTGAATGTCCAAACATATCCACGGCAGAGTTGTTCACTTCCATTATTTTTTGATGATTATCAACAATAATAACCGCCTCTGTAATGGCTTCTAATAAAATACTGGATATCTGGTCTATCTGCCTAAACATTAATTTTTCTATTAAAAAAAGGACTATTAATGTTATTATTGGATGGTATCCTACAATTTACGAAAAAAATCGCAAAAAAATTGGATTATTTTATTTTATTCATTTTGATATTTATCATAATACCTTACTAAGCAATTGATTAAATTTATTTTGTTATGAGAAACGGAAAAACATTAACACTTAAATTTTACCAAAACCTTGGTAAACTTTTTTATGCCATTGCTGCATCAGACAATGAGGTTAGAAAAGTTGAATTTGATAAACTAAAAGAATTAGTAAAAAAACAATGGTTAGGATTGGATTCTATTGAAGATGGTTTTGGGTCTGATGCAGCATATCAAATAGAAATTGTTTTTGACTTATTAAATATTCAGGAAAGACTGAATGCAAAATCGTGTTTTGAAGATTTTGTGAGTTATAAAAACGCACAAAAGCACTTGTTTACAGAAAACGT
This sequence comes from Gaetbulibacter sp. M235, assembly GCF_043876835.1. Classification (NCBI taxonomy): domain Bacteria; kingdom Pseudomonadati; phylum Bacteroidota; class Flavobacteriia; order Flavobacteriales; family Flavobacteriaceae; genus Gaetbulibacter; species Gaetbulibacter sp. M235. The sequence continues at coordinate 155,859 of NZ_JBAWJZ010000002.1, read as the reverse complement.
TAGGCAATTAATATTAAAAACGGCTGGAGCCATAGCAAATGCATTTTCTGGAATTAACAAATCAGAATTAATCATGCTTGCCAATTTAGACAGGGAATTAAAAAACATTTAAAAATGAAAAATAATTTTAGCACTATTATTAATACAAATAAGCCCGTTTTGATTGATTTTCATGCAGAATGGTGCGGACCTTGTAAAATGCTTGCCCCTATTTTAAAACAAGTAAAACACGACCTTAATGATTCCATAAAAATTGTAAAAATTGACGTTGATAAAAACCAAGAACTGGCTGGGAAATACCAAGTGAGAGGAGTCCCTACCATGATTCTTTTTAAAAACGGAAATCTGCTTTGGCGTCAATCAGGTGTACTACAAAAAAATGACATTATTTCAATTATTAAACAGTATCTATAATACTGTGATGTAATGATGAATATCATTTTGAAAAACTAGAAAACCTAATACTTTTAAATGAGTAATTTAAAATATTTTATCATGAAAAAAGAAATAATTCTAGTTACAATATTGTTTTTAATGTCAGCTTTTGCCTTTGCACAAACCATTGAAAACATAAATTACATTTCTTCTTATAACGATGGTCTTGCAGCTATTAAAAAAGACCATCAATGGGCATTTATAAATACCAATGGTGATATTGTAATAAATTTTAGAAATGATTTAGTTGCCACTAATCATGATGACGGCGAATATCCAATATTCAAAAATGATAGGTGTTTAATTTCGAAAGAAAAAGACGGCATTTCATATTTTGGCTATATAGACATTTTTGGAAAAACTGTAATTGAGCCTCAATATTTAAATGCTTTAAATTTTGTTGACAATGAAGCCATTGTTTTAGTCTTAATCAAAGAAGAGCTTGGAGGAAATGATGTTTTAGGGAAAAATATTGTAAACTATAAATATTATGATGCAGTTATTGACAACAACGGGCACGTTATTCAATACTTAACACCTAAAGGTTTTAATGTTAATCTTGATAAAAAGTATTTACGAACACCTCCAAAAATTACATCCAAACGCATTTCAGACAACCTTTACGCTGTTATGGATGAAAACAAAAAATGGACAATTCAAAAAATTAATAAAGAAAGTGATTTTCAATGAAAGCCAACATTAACTTAGGAAGTGTTTCTGGAATTAAAATAAAAGTCCATTGGACTTTTATTTTTTTAATTCTATGGATAATATTAAGTGAAATAAAACAAGGTGGAAACACAAAGAGTATTCTGTTCAATATTTCATTGGTTTTAGCTGTTTTTATATGTGTAATATTGCACGAATTGGGTCATGCATTAACCGCTAAGCATTTTGGAATCAATACTAAAAAAATTACCTTATTACCCATTGGTGGAATGGCTACCATGGAAAAAATTCCGGAATCACCAAAACAAGAACTGTTAGTAACATTAGCTGGTCCCTTGGTTAACGTTATTATCGCGCTACTACTCTATTTTATAATTCCGGTTAAGGAATTTATGCATTTAAATTTCACGGAAGCCCTTGAAACATTAAGTAGTTTTACCGTACAGAATTTCTTGTTTTATTTATATATAGTAAATATTGCACTTGTAGTATTTAATACAATTCCAGCTTTTCCAATGGATGGAGGACGAATTTTGAGAGCGATATTAGCTATTAAAATAAACCGTGCTAAAGCAACGCAAATTGCTTCAACCATTGGGCAATTTATAGCTGTCATATTTTTACTTATTGGCCTAATCTATAATCCGTTTCTCATTTTTATAGCGCTTGTCATATTTTTAGGTGCTTATGGAGAAAACCAGATGGTACATCATTTGGCACTTCTTAAAGGACATACTGTGAAAGAAGCCTTAATTACAAAATTTACAACTTTTCATCCGGAAAACACAATTAAAGACGTTATGGACAGTATTATTTCGGGCACAGAGAATAATTTTGTTGTTACTGAAAATGATACTGTTATTGGATTACTATATTACCAAGATATCGTGGAAAACGTAAAAAACGAAAACTCTTTGGTAAGGGATGTTATGAATACTTCATTTAAAACTTTCAATAGTGATGATGATCTTAACAAGGTATATCAATTAATTCATAGTCAAAAAAACTCGTTTTTTCCAGTTTTAGAAAATGGCAAACTCATTGGAGTCATTGATGCCATTAATCTAAATGAGTTCATTTTATTTCAACCAAAACTTTATTAATTTCTGAGTCTGTTCATTATGGGTTCATCATCATTTGATGTTCTTCTACCTTTAACATTAGTATTTGTATTTCTATGGTATTCCCTAATATTATCACCATAGTAATTATTAACCCTAATACGTCTTTCATGTTTAAAATTTATGCCATTAAATCTTGGTGGCAAAACTTTTACTGTTAGCCATACACCATTTTCAAAATAAATATAGTTACTCAAGCTTAAATCATAATAAACCATATAATCTGGAAAATACACATACCTTAAATTAACAACTCTATTAGGGTAAAACCACGATGGTGTTGAATAACTTGGACCAGATGAAACAATTACTGGTCCACAACTTTCAAAGTTTAGAAATAACCCAAATAACAGTACTGCTAAAATTAACCTTATTGTTTTCATGATAAGAATTTTAAGTTCATAAAATACCTAAACAAATCATTGTTTTACAATGATTTGCATCAATACAAAAACTATTTTGAACGTAATTAAAATTTTATTTTTTGAAGTTTTCACATCCTCATAAACAATACTTCTGAAGAAATAAAAAAAGGAGATTCTTCTTATTTAAAAGTGTCTGTTATAAACACAATTCAATTGATAGAAATCATTTTGAAAAAAACACCTTCACATTACTTTTAGCTAGTATTAATAAAAAAATAATAATATCATGAAAAGATTAACCCTATTACTAGTGTTGGCAATTATAGTAATTACAACAGTACACGCACAAGACAAAATACAAGATAGAGATAAAGATCAAGACAGAGTCATGTTGGTTGATGGAGATCTTTTACAAATTAGAGATCGAGACCAAGTTATGTTAAAAGACAAAATAGTATTAGATGATGGAACTATAGTTAATCCTGACGGAACTTACGTAACTAAAGATCAAGAAAGATTACGCTTAAGAGATGGTGAATGTTTAGATAATGATGGCATAAAATATCGCAATGAGTACCAATATCGTTATAAAATTGAACAAGAAAACAAAGGATTAGCACAAAACCAAATTCAAGAACGTAACTTAAACAGATATCAAATAATGGTTATTGATGGCAATGCTTATCAAATAAAAAACCAATCACAAAACCGTGTTACTGAACAAGTAAGACTAAACAATGGAACTGTTGTGAATCCAGACGGAACTTATCAAACAAGAGATCGTGCTCAATTACGTCTTCAAGATGGAGAATGCATTAACATGGATGGAGAAATGTATAAAAACATGATTCAACATAGAAAAATGATAAATGAAAAAGTTTTGAATAAAAACATGAATAAAAATAATTTACAAATTAAGAAGCAAAATAAGAAAAAAGCAACTTCTTAATTAAAATAGGAAAAAGAGGATTTTAAGAAGTTAAAATCCTCTTTTTTTAATTTAAAACCAATAATCATGACTTCCACTATAAAACTTATTCTCTTGTCATTTGTTATTTTAAGCAGCAACATTCTGTATTGTCAAAACAAATCAGATGCAGTAAAACACACAAAAGGAACAGATTTATCATATGTTTCTATAGGAATTAACTACATAAATGACGCTGTTTATTTAGGGCGAAAAGACTCTATTACTGCTCCATATTTATACCCTTCTATTACCTATTATAACAAATCTGGTTTTTATGCAACAGGCTCGCTTTCATATCTAACTAAATCAGATGAAAACAGAGTTGATTTATTTTTAGGCACTATTGGATATGATTTTACTTCTAAAAAATTTAGTGGAGACATTTCATTTACCAAATATTTCTTTAATTCAGATAGTTACAATGTTATTTCTGAAGTGGAGGCCGATTTAACTGCTACTTTAAGATATGATTTTGATATTATAGAAACCAGCATATCATTAACTAGTTTCTTTAATAAAAACAGTGGTTCAGATATGTTTCTTTCTTCCGAAATAAGTCATGATTTCATTACTATAAACAAAGATTTCCAAATATCCCCAAGCATCGGAGTATATTTTGGATCTCAAAATTTTTATGAACAATACTATATCTACAATCGCTTTGGAAGTGAAAGAACTACTGGCTCAGGTTCTGGTCAGGGATCTGGTGGATCTGGATCTGGTCAAGGTACCGGACAAGGTACTGGAGGAAGTACTACCACTACCACAACAACCACTACTACTTTAGTTCTTGAAGAAAGTGAAAAATTTGGGCTTATGGCCATAGAATTTAGTTTGCCTGTTTGGTATATTAATAAACCTTTTATTATATCATTATCACCAACTTTTGTAATTCCACAAAATCCAGCTACATTAACAGTAGATTCCGAGGTGTATAAAGAAGATCTTGAAACTACGTTTTATTGGATAGCAGGTATTAGTTATAGATTTTAAAAATTTGATTGATATGATTTATTTATAGACTTGTAAACTGGTCAATCAAGATTTAAATGAAGCTAAATCTTAATATTTTTCAACAAAAGCATGCTTACATTTAAAAATTATAATATTGCCGATTGGTTTTCATTTTACCGAATATTTGCAGCGCCATTTTTATTAATTATAATCTGGTTAGATATTCGTTCAACTTTCACTTGGTTATTGTTAATAAGTTATTGTACCGATGCTATTGACGGTTATTTAGCCAGAAGACTAAAAATTACTAGTGCAAGAGGTTCTCAGCTCGATTCCTTTGGAGACCAAATTACACTTTTTGTAGGTTTAATTGGCTTATTTTATTTTGAAAGCGAATTTATAAAAACCAACATAATTTTAATTCTTGTTGTATTTATACCTTATATCATCCAAATGTTTTTGGCTTACTTCAAGTATGGAAAGGCAACAGCATTTCACACCTATTTAGCTAAACTTTCAGCAATTCTTCAAAGCATTTTTATCTTATGGTCGTTATTCTTTTCACCAGAATACGCTTTGTTTTATACCATGATCATTATAGGCTTATTAGAAACTTTTGAAGAAATAGCGCTTATTTTTATGTATGACAATTGGGCTGCAGACGTAAAAAGTATTTTATGGGCTTTACGCGATAAACGAAGGTTAAAAAAAAGTAGCAATTAATCCATAACGATATGCGTAGCTTTTCTCTTTTCACCATTATACTGTTATGCATAGCCATATTAATTGTTGATATTACTGCATTTTACTGGTTGAGGTCTATTACAACGCTTCTAAATTCCAACTTTTTAAAAATAACCATAACTATATTATTTTGGGTTTTTACTATTGGCTTAATTACAGCTATTATCATTCTTAAAATCACCTTGGATGATATCAATCCTAGAAGAAAACAATTACTAATTTCTTCATTATATGGTCTTACTATATCTTCCTTCTTACCCAAAATTATTTTTATAATCATTATATCAATACTATACTTAACTAGGACTTTGGTTCCAGAAAACGTGTCTCTTTTAGTCCTTTCTCTAGCAGGCCTATTTTCTGGATTTTTACCTTTTTTTGTAATTGTATATGGTATTTTTATAGCTGTTTATAAATTTAAAGTTCATCATATTAAAATACATTTTAAACATTTACCAATACAGTTTCATAACTTAAAAATTGTTCATATTTCAGATTTACATCTAGGAGGTTTTAACTATCGGTACAAAATACTCGAAAGAGTAGTGAAATTAATTAATAACTTAAATCCTGACCTTATTTTTTTTACAGGAGATTTAGTAAATAATTATGCATGGGAACTTCGCGGATGGGACGATGTTTTAGATAAATTGGAGGCCAAAAAAGGAAAATATGCAGTTTTAGGAAATCATGATTATGGAGACTATAGCCAATGGAAAAACATTCAAGAAAAAGAAAAAAACTTCAATGCGATAAAACAGTTTTACAAAAGAATCAACTTTAAATTGCTCTGTAATGAATCTCATATAATTGAGCTAGATAAAAACAAAATAGCTGTTATTGGGGTCGAAAATTGGGGAAATCCACCATTTAAGAAATATGGAGATTTAAAATTACCTCTAAAAAATGTGGAAACTATTCCATTCAAAATACTGCTCTCACATGATCCAACTCATTGGAGCGAAGAAGTCATTGATAAAACAGATATTACTCTTACTTTATCCGGACATACACACGGAATGCAAATGGGGTTTCAATATAAAAAAATGAACTGGAGTCCAATAAAATACAAATACAAACATTGGGGTGGACTGTATAAACATAACAACCAATATTTATATGTTAACAGAGGTTTAGGTTGGTTAGGTTTTCCTGGAAGAATAGGCATGCGTCCAGAAATTTCAAATATTGAATTATTGTCATAATCTTGCTACATTTCCCCTTTGTGAATTGATATTTATCAATTTATAATTATAAACATTTTATAACATCTATTGAGCAATTAATACAGATGTTTATCCTTATCTCATAACAAAAAGGTTCTAAAATTGAAACTTTTGTTATATACCCAAACCCAACAAAAAAAAGTATTGTTAATATAAAAAGTTCAGCTGGAAATTTGATAAACATTTATAACATACTTGAACAAGAGGTACTTTCAACTAAAATAAATACCTCATCTAATGTTCAAACACTTAATTTAAGCGGATTACAACTTGGTTTGTATTTTTGTGAAAATAAGTGATGGCATTAATGTTTCAGTGAAAAAATCAATTCTAAAAAAAATCTTAAAACATTAATTTAAAATTCAGCAAAAGATCCTGATAGGTTTTAAATCTGTCAGGAGCTTTAATTTCCGTGAATAAATAAACAAAAAAATCTTATCAATTTAGAGTGGATTGATACCCATCATTTCAAATTCTTGGTTAGTAACATACTTTTAGACATTGTTAAATTCATATAAATATAATTATCATGAAAACAGATTTAAAACTTAAGGAAGATATTCTTTCTGAATTGGAATGGCTACCTAATATTGATGAGACCCAAATAGGTGTTATTGTTAAAGACGGAATTGTTACCCTTGAAGGAACTGTTGATTCATACGCAAAAAAAATAGCAGCTGAAAAAGCAGTTAAAAATGTTTATGGTGTAAAAGCTGTAGTTGAAGACATTAAAATTGTATATAATGCAGGAGATAACAAATCAGATACTGAAATAGCAAAAGCAGCCGTTGATGCCATAAAATGGAATTCTTCTGTGCCAAATGACTCTGTTAAAATTAAAGTTGAAGATGCTTGGGTTTATTTATCAGGCGAACTTCCTTGGGAATATCAAAAAAGATCTGCCTATAATTCTATAAAAACTTTATATGGTGTTAAAGGTGTTGTTAATAACATTTCCATAAAACAAGCACTAACTCCTTTTGAAGTTGAAAGCAGAATTACCAAAGCTTTTGAAAGATCAGCACGACTTGAGTCAAAAAAAATAAAAGTTGAAGTAGATGGACATACCGTTAAATTAAGTGGTACAGTTCATTCTGTTCCTGAAAAAGATGACGCCAGAAAGGCTGCTTTTTTTGCTCCAGGAGTTACAAAAGTTGTTAACAATCTAGTAGTGGATTATTATCCTGAATATGCCTAAACATTCAGTAAAAACTTAATTTTAATGACTAAAAACATCTCATAGTGAGATGTTTTTAGTCATTATTTTTTCTTGCCTCATTTTTTTGTTCACGCTCTAATTTTCTAAAATAACCACGTGTTAAAAAATTATATTTTAATGCTTCCATATTTTGGTTAAACTTATCTGTGCCTTCATTAATGTTTATAAGTGCAGATTTCAAACTGTTTACCAGACTCGTATCTTTTACTACATAGTTATAAGCCCCTTGACTAGAATTAAAGTCATCCACAACCGTATTAATGTTCAACAATATATTTTCAATCTCTTGGCTAGATGTCTCAAGGTTGCTGACTACAGATTTAATTTTTTCACCTGAAATAGAATCATTTAAAAGCATTCCTAAAACAGTATCGTCATTGGTTTTTAATGATGATACAATTTGATTAATTTCTCCTATAGTATTTGAAGCATCTTTACTTGCTGCTTTCAAATTTGTAACGGCATATCTTAAGTCTTTTGCCATGATTGTATCATTTAATAATACGGCCAGAGTTCCTTTACCTTCTATCATGGCTCTCGTGATTTTCAGCAAATCTGAGGTAAGTATTGCCGCATTCTCTGAACTAACGCTTAGTGTACTCAGAATATCATCTGCCCCTATTTTACTATAAGTTGCAATGATATCTCCATTACTAATTACATAATCAATACCATTACCCGGAAGAATATTAACAATCATATTTCCCACCAACCCATCTGAACCAATAGTGGCTATGGCATTTTTTTTAATATGTGAGGTAATTTTTTCTTCAATGGTCATATCCACTTTTATAGTAGAATCGTTTACCATATTAATATCGCTTACTATGCCTATATTAATTCCGGAATACCTAACATTATTTCCCTTTTGTAACCCGTTAACATTTTGAAAATAGGCTCCAATAGTAAATGTTTTTTTAAACATATTTTGCTTTTGCCCAATAAGATAGATTGCCACTACAAACACAATTGTACTTATAATAACAAACAGACCTAATCTTATTGTTTGTGAATTAGTGTTTTTCATATGCTTTCTTTTTACTGTTTGAAAAATGCCTTTATTTTTGGGTCATCAGATAATGATAGTTCTTTGAAAGTTCCTTCGGCATAATTAGTTCCTTCAATTAATAGTATCATTCTGTCTGCAATTACTCTGGCACAATCAACATCATGGGTGATGATGAGAGACGATGTATTGTATTTTTTTTGTACATCTTGCATTAGTATAATAATTTCTTTAGCTGTAATTGGGTCTAATCCACTGGTTGGTTCATCGTATAAAATTATTTTAGGCCTAAGAATTAAAGTTCTTGCCAAAGCAATTCTTCGCTTCATACCTCCAGACAATTCTGCTGGCATTAAATCAATTGTATGAGCCAAACCTACATTTTCTAAAGCTTCGATAACCAACGATTCCCTGTCGAGTTTTTTACTCAATTTTTCTGAATGTCGCCTTAAAGGAAATTCCAAATTTTCTCTAACAGTCATAGAATCATACAGTGCACTTCCTTGGAACAAAAAGCCAATATCGGCACGTAACACATCTAATGCTGCTTGATCTAACTTAGTAATATCCTTGTGCATTACAGTTATTTGACCGCTATCTGCTTCCATCAATCCCACAAGACATTTAATCATTACTGATTTTCCCGATCCTGATTTTCCCATAATTACCAAATTCTCTCCTTTATACAATTTCATATTGAAGTGTTTGAGAACATGATTATTCTCAAAACTTTTATTCAAGTCTTTTAATTCTAAAACCGCTTCACGAGTTCCTATATTCTTATCTTCTTTTAATATGTCTAATTGTGCTTTCATAATTCATAAAAAATATCAGCAGCCAAAACAGCAATAAAGTCAATGATAAATAGTAACAAAGAAGTAAATACAACCGCAGAATTTGCAGCTTTACCAACTCCTGCAGTTCCTTTGTCACAGAAATAGCCTTTAAAGCAACCTACAAGCCCTATAGCGAATCCAAAAAAGAATGATTTTATAGTTGCTGGAACTATATCGCCAAATTCTAACGTATCAAAAACCTGATTAAAATAGAGCTGAAACGATACAGCACCTTTAATGTTTTCTACCAAATAAGACCCGTATAATGCAATTGCATCACCAAAGATTACCAATAGCGGAATCATTAATGTTGTAGCCATAATACGTGTAACCACCAAGTATTTAAAAGGATTGGTTCCAGAAACTTCCATGGCATCAATTTGTTCTGTAACCCGCATAGAACCAATTTCTGCGCCAATTCCAGAACCTATTCTTCCTGCACAAACTAATGCAGTAATCATTGGTCCAATTTCTCGAACTATTGAGATTCCAACCATAGAAGGCATCCAAGAAACCGCTCCAAATTCCATAAGTGTAGGTCGGGTTTGTAATGTTAATACCAAACCTATGATAAACCCAGTGATAGCTACCAATAGCAAGGAACGATTTCCCATATTATAAGATTGCCTCAACAATTCCTTAAATTCAAAAGGTAATCTAACGGCTTCTTTAAAAAAACGTGAAGTAAAATGAGTTAACTCTCCAATTTCCCTTAAGAAGTCTTTCAAATGTTTTAGTATCTGATTGAATTTTAACATAATATCTCATACTTAACTTAAAATTATACTAATAGCATGAGAATCGAAATGATGAAAATCATTGTGGTATTAAGCTATAGTTATGACATTTAATATCATCATAATACATATAGCCATGAAAAATAAGAAGGATATTCAGTTTGTAGACAACATTATTGGCGCACTTAGAAAAACAGCCATTGAGTTAGAGGAATTTCAAGTAACAACTGCCTTAGGAAAAGCAGAAGCACAGGACAAATATGAAGAGATTAAAAAGAAATTCAATCTCTTTATTCATGACAGCCAATTTAAAATTAAGGGTATTAAACATAAAATTGAAGAAATCAATGCCAAGTTTGAAGAACTACGTGTACAATTAGCTTTGGGCAAAGCAGAAACAAAAGAAATTTTTAAAAAGCAAAAAAAACAATGGCTTTCATTACTTCATGAAATTGAAGTGAAAATCAAATCCAATGAAACCCTAAATAGCATGTATGCTTTGGCGCTCATTGAAATGGAACAATTTAAAATTCAGTTGGAGATATTAGAACAAAAATTCAATAAAGAACCAAAAACTTCTAAAGATTCGTTTGAGAAAGGAAAAAACGAATTCAACTCCTTCATCGATAAGTTTAAAAGCAAATACGGAAAGAAAAAAGAAGAATCAAAACTTGAACATTTTCAAAATGAAATTTCTGAAGCTTTTGATCATTTCAAAAAAGCGTTTAGTAAAGCATAAGTTTTTAAAATTTGGTAAAAAGGCACAATTCTAATTGTGCCTTTTTTTATGGTTTAATTGCTGAATAATTAATAGTCATAATCTCCCCTTTTTATGTTTAATAGCATACCAAAGCCCAAAAATACAGCCAAAATAAAACTTGCAATACCAAGGAATGAAATACCATTTAAAAGTGGGTGAATTTCAAATATTATAAATAATGAAGCGGATATGATTAATGCAACCATTATAAATGCTGTGATTAATTGTTTGGTTATTCTTTGAAGCGTGTGTACCATTGGGTCTATGCCCTTATGGGTTAAATCTACCTTTATTTGCCCTGAATTGATTTTATGTATTGCATTTTTTAAATCTGACGGAAAATCTTCCATATAGTTGGTTAATTCTACCACAGAATTCACTATTTTCTTTCCTATTTTTAATGGGTTATATTTTTGTGCTGCACTGTTTTTTAAATAAGGTCTCACAATTTCAAATTGCTCAAATTTAGGATCTAGTTTGGCTATTACACCTTCAATAGTCACTAAAGATCTGGCAAAAAGGAAAAAATAAGTAGGCACCTTCAAGCCATGAGCAATTATAATATCTTTGAGTTCTAATAAAATGGTACTCATTTCATTTTCATGAATGTCTCTTACATAATACTTCTCTACAAACTCGTTGATATCAAACTCTAAGTCTCTCATATTTGATATGGCAGCATTATTAGAAAGCCGTTGTAATTCCTTAATAATTTTTTTAATATCCTTATTTGTAATGGCTATAAACAACTTTCCAAATATTGAAATATCTCTTGGCAACATGCTTCCCATCATGCCAAAATCTAAATAGCAAATATGGCCATTTGGTAGAACTAATAAATTTCCTGGATGAGGATCGGCATGGAAAAAGCCATATTCGAATATTTGTTTGAAGTAACTAATTGCAAGTCTTCTAGCAATTACATTTGTTTCAAATCCATTTGATTTTAATTCGTCTATCCTATCTATTTTAATTCCAGAAACGAACTCTAATGCCAAAACTTTTGAAGTTGTATATTCTTGATATGTTCTTGGAGCATTTGCAAATTGCTCAATTGTATCATCATTTGTAAGATTTATATAAAATCGTTGTGCGTTAATAGATTCATGAATAAAATCAAGTTCTTTTAAAATAGATGCTTCAAAATTTTTAACCAAACCAATAGGATCAAAACTTCTTAAAGAAGGTAATCTTCTTTCTAAAACATGGGCTATTCTATACATTACTTTTATATCCTCTATAATGACATCATATATTCCTGCTCGCTGTATTTTTAAAGCAACACGTTTTCCTGAATGCAATATTACTTTGTGCACTTGTGCCATGGATGCCGATGCAAAAGGAATAGGTTCAAACCATGCAAATAAGTTCTCAACTGTATCTTTCAATTCTGTTTCAACAACGTCCTTTGCAACATTTTCTGGCATTGGAGGCACATTGTCTTGAAGTTTTTCTAGCTCAAGTGTTAGTTCTAATGGCACCAAATCTGGTCTATTACTTAAAATTTGACCAAATTTGACAAATGTTGGGCCTAATTCTTCGCATACCAGTCTCATTTTAGCCCATTTACTGTATTTTTTAATATAAATTCTGGTGGAATTTGGAATGAACTTTTGAAGGAAAGTGTATTGTTTACTTTCATCTAAATAATAAACAAAATCTTCAAGGCCATATTTTATTAAGACCCTAAGAATTTGATTGTACCTAGAAATCGAATTAATTTTTTTTCTAATATCTGTAATGACTCCCATATTTTATGCTTCAAATCTATTGAGTCTTGCTTCTAATAAAGCAACCATTTGATCCAGTTTATCAATTCGTTCATTTAATGCCTTAATTTCATCTAAATGGGCCACATTTATTTTTTTGTAAAATTTGGCAACTAGTTCTTCTATTTTCTCGTTAAGTTCTTCTTGTAATTCATGGGTTTTTAAAATAATTTTATCTACAAACTCCATTTCATTACCGTTTTCATCTAACTGAGACTCAGAAACCACTCTATTTATGTTTTCCTTTCCCTTTTCTGTCAGCTTATTTATTTTATCCAAAAAATTAGTGTCTTTTGCTAAAAAATAAATACTTGAACTTAAAGTAAGCAGCTCCAAAATTGTTTTAGTTTTCATAACCTTTCATTTAACTTTTCTATATTAAATATATCGCTTATTAACCAAGTCCTAAATGATTAAAATCATTTAGGAACTCATCATTATAATATAATTTTAGAAGTGTTAGATAACTAAAATTAATCTTATGAAAACTGATTTTATATCAACAGTCATGACAAAAAATGTAGTGAGTGTAACTCCAGAACAATCACTATTAGATGTCAAGCATATTTATGAGAAAAAAAAATTCCATCATCATATTCCGGTTGTGGAAAACGAAAAATTAGTTGGAATGGTTAGCTTAATAGATTTTATGTATAATATATCTGGAAGTGGAATTAGTGATGATAACAAAATTTATAAAGAATTAAAGGTTAAAGATATCATGACTCAAAAGCCATTTTTTTTAACTGCTTCATCAACAATTGAAGATGTCTCAAAGGTTTTAGCAGAAGGATATTATCATGCCATTCCTATTCTTGATAATGATAAACTGGCAGGCATTGTGTCTACTGCAGATATCATAAAGTTTTTCCTAAACGAAGTCAAGTAATATTAAATATTCAAATTTGACTATCGAAATATCAGTGACACAATGAAACATCAATAGTAAAAAAATCTAATGGTGATTCGTTACTATTGTTGATATTTATCAATTCCTAAACCTTTAATTATAAGTACTTTCAACTAATATTAATTCTTGAAAAATGAATATTGGTTTAGCCTTATCTGGTGGAGGCATGCGTGGAGCAGCACATATTGGAGCTATAAAAGCGCTTGAAGAAAATAATATTTTTCCAACACATATAGCAGGAACAAGTGCTGGCGCTATTGTAGGAGCACTCTACGCCTATGGTTATTCTTATGAAGATATGTTTAAGTTTTTCAAAGGAATAAATATACTTGATATTAAAAAATATGCATTGAACAAACCTGGTTTTATTGATGCTGAAAAATTCTATCCAGAGTTTAAAGCCTACTTGAAAAATGATGATTTTTCATTTTTGAAAAAAGACCTTAGTATTACCACAACAAATATTTTAAACGGTGAATTAAAAGTCTTTAATAAGGGTGAACTTATCAAACCCATTTTAGCATCAGCTGCAATTCCTGGTGTATTTACACCAGTGGAAATTGATCATAAATACTATATAGATGGAGGCTCACTGAATAACTTTCCTGTAGAATTATTAAAGCCTAAATGCGATAAAATAATTGGAATTTATGTAAATAGTTTTGACGCAATAAACATTAAAGATTTAAAACACTCACACAATGTTATAGAACGAGCTTTTACAATAAAATCGGTAAGAGAAGATCAGAAAAAATTTAAATTTTGTGATTTAATGGTTTATCCAAAAGAGTTAAACAAATATGGTGTTTTTGATAAAAACCATCTTACAGATATCTTCAATATTGGCTACAATGCTACTGTTAAAGCTTTAACAGGCTATAATATCTTTTCAAAAAAGACAGTTTCAAATTGATTTTAATCATTTCTATTTATTGTTTCTAAACATACTTTTAAGTATTAAAAAATCACCGTATGAAAACTACTTTATACATACAAAACTTAAAATGTGAATATTGTGAAGAAACCATTTTAAAAAAGCTTTCAAAGCTAAAACACATATCTAATATATCTATTAAAAGGCAATTTGCCACCTTAACTTTTGAATATCAAACTCTAGAGGATTTAATTCTGGTAAAAAAAACACTTTCAAAAATTGGCTATCCACCCTTTGGAGAAAGAAATAATTTCCTGACAAAAACCAAATCTTTTCTACATAGATTAAAAGTTCATAATAAAAATTAAAATAAATGGAAACACTTCAAGAACAAGAAAAAGTATTTTCAATTCCTAGAATTGGAGATAAAGCACCAGAATTTAAAGCAGTAACAACTCAAGGTCCTGTAAATTTCCCTTCAGATTATAAAGGTAAATGGGTTATCTTGTTTAGTCATCCTGCAGATTTCACTCCTGTTTGCACCTCTGAATTTATTACGTTCGCAAGTTTAGAAACCAAATTTGAAAAAGCCAATTGTAAATTAATCGGACTTTCAATTGATGGTTTATACAGTCATATTGCTTGGTTAAGAACTATCAAGGAAAAAATTAAATTCAACGGCATGAACCATGTTGAGGTTAAATTTCCATTAATTGAAGACATTACCATGGAAATTGCTAAAAAATATGGTATGATCCAACCTGGAGAAAGTAAAACCCAAGCAGTGAGGGCCGTATTCTTTATTGACCCTGAAGGTGTAGTAAGAGCATTAATTTATTATCCTTTAAGTTTGGGAAGGAATTTTGATGAAATATATAGAGCTTTAATTGCTATGCAAACGTTTGACAAATTTAATGTTGCAACGCCAGCTGATTGGAACCCAGGAGATGATGTAATAATTTCTCCAGCTGGATCTTGTGGTGTAGCAGAAGAACGTATGACATCAAAAAATGGCATCACTTGTGAAGACTGGTTTTTCTGTACAAAAAAATTAGACAAGGACATCATTTTAAATGAGTTAATAAAAAATTAATCAACAAAACTAACAAGATGTTATCAAAATTATTTACCTCGCTATTTTTGATAATTGTCTTGTTAGTTTTTATAATATTTCACAACCCAAATCATAAGTATTCTCTAATTTCATCCTCTAACATTATTGTTAAAAAGGATACAGGGAAATTATCGAAATCAGTTTTAATTGACAAGTCGGTAACCGTTGGAAGCTACTTTCAGTTTTTAGATTCAGTAATTAAAAAATATGATTCAGTTACGCCTTATGTGTTAACAGAACATCTTTTGGTAAGAGCAAACCCTTGGATTATTGATAGACTAAAAAACACAGATTATTATATAATGAAAACAAAAGGCTCATTTGTATATAATCAAAAAGACATGTTGGTTTTCAATAAAAATGATATACTGGTTCTACCAGATTTGGCTTTAACAAAAAAATTGCTTCAATCATTTGAAAAAACATATATTGATGTTAATATCCCTGAATTTAAACTTCGGATTTTTGAAGATTCAAGTTTGCTTTACGAATTTCCAATACGAGTTGGGCAACTGAAAAAGAAATATCTTAAAATGGCCAATAGAGAGATAGATTTAAAAACCAAAACTGGGAGTGGTTTCATTGTAAATTATGTACGTTATCCAGACTATTACAATCCTGTTGATGGGCATAAGTATTTTGTAACAAAAAGAGACGATGGCAACGTAACCAAAATGCCTCAAATTCCTTTTATAGAAACCGAAATAAATGGAATAAGAAACGGTCAATTAATTCATGCCACAACAAACCCAAATACGCTTGGAAAAGCATATTCTAACGGCTGTATTGGTGCAAAAGAAGCTGATACATGGGTTATTTATTATTATGCAGCAATTGGCACTAAAATAAATATACGGTATGATTTAAATGTGGTTGATTCTTTGGGCAAAAAAATTGTTTTAAAAGATATTTATAAAAATTATAAATTAAACAATTAACTGTTTGACAAACGTTTAAACAATTTCATTTTTATGTTTCAATTTAGGAAAATGAATTTCGCTTTCTGTTTTCTTATTATTACTCCAACAATCTAAATTATAAATGGTTGTGCTTAGAACTATAAAAGGGTTGAACCAATCCGATTTAGCACGTGCATGCGGAAAAGACCGTCAAGCCATTGAAAAAATTGAGAATGGTAAAGTAAACTCAACTGCCTATTCATTATATTCTATTTCCAAAGCTTTAGAAGTTAATTTATTTGAACTTTTGAAGTTTTAAAGAATTGATTAAAAATAATACCATACCGAAGAAAGTAATTGCCAATTTATTAAAATCTCAAAAAATCCCTTCAAACATATTTAGAGTGTTCAAAGGGATTTTAATTTAATAGGAATCAATCGAAAGATATTTCTAAATATTTTGTCAGTTTTATGAATTTTGATATGCCGTCTGTGGTTCATTCTTTTCGTTCAAAAACTGTTCCCTCAATTTTTTCATATCATCGCTTACCTTACGCTCTATGACCTTGGCATAAATCTGGGTGATCGATTTTCTGGAATGTCCCAACAATTTGGAGACCGTCTCAATCGGTATGCCATTGCTCAATGTTACCGTGGTGGCTAAAGTATGTCTGGCTATGTGGAATGTAAAGTTCTTTTTGATTTGCACAGGTCAGCTATTTCCTTTAGGTAGGCATTCAGTTTCTGGTTTGAGATTGTTGGAAACAGGTTCTCAAGAATCTTTGATTTCCTATTTGTTTTATATTTTTCAATAATATCCAATGCTTGTGGCAACAATGGTATCCTGATTGACTTGGTCGTTTTCTCTCGCTTATAGTGAATCCATAGTTCTTCGTCGATTCCTATGTTAATGTTATATCTTCCGTCAAGTTAATGACATCTATATAGCTTAGATTGGTATAGCAACTGAAAACAAAAAAATCTTTGACCAGTTGTAATCGTTCTATCGTAAATTGCTTCTCCTCTATTGCCCTTAGTTCTTGAAGGCTTAAAAATCCTCGTTCCGTTTTTATGAACTGTGATTTGAAATTAACAAAAGGATCTCTGTCCAACCACCCCAATTTAAATGCTAGGTTTATTAGTTTTCTGAACTGTTCGATATGTTTCATCACCGTGTTGTTACCCATCGGTTTTTGATGGTCATCGGGCAAGTGTCCCCTTAGGTATTTCTCAAACTTGATAATAAAGTTATAATCCAGTTCCTCTAGATATCTATCCGATGTTCTATAGGCTTTTAATAAAAAAGCTGTAATATACTTTTGTGTGGTATAATAGTTCTTTTGAGTTCCCCACTTTAGCCTGCCCTGCATATCCTCGTTATGGTACTTGATGATATCTATTACGGAATGGTTCTCTTCATCTTCCCCCAAATATCTTGCCTTTATGGCTTGCGAGGTTACGAGCTTCTGTTCCAGTTTTAAATCTTGGTAGCATTTGAAAAGGCTGCTGTTTACCTCTTCTAAATAGTTGTTAAGGATTCTTGTGTTCTGGTTAGTACCTCTTGACTTTCCCTTGTGGGCATCCCAATCCGTTACGGGAACTTTCGCTTTAAACTGATGGTTGCCCTTTTACCATTGACCGTGATTCGTGCGTAAATAGAGGCTTGGTTTTCTTTTGTCCTGGAAAGATCTGCCCAGAACAGAATACTGAAAGTTGTTGTCGTTTTCATGATTTCATCGTTTCGTTAATAATTGTTTTATTACCAGATGAAAGTCAAATCATTTAAAGATACATTTAATATCCCAACAAATTGCTCGATTTTAACAATTCGGTCAACACTTTTTTTAAACTGTGTTTGTTATACGATTTGTTGACCTTTTTAACAGTATTTTTTGTTCTCCTATGATATTTTTAAAAATGCAAAAACCTGTAAATCATACGATTAACAGGTTTTTGATGTAGATTGATATACAACTTTGTCGGGGTGGCAGGATTCGAACCTGCGACCTCCTGCTCCCAAAGCAGGCGCGATAACCGGGCTACGCTACACCCCGAAACAATTTTCTTGTTACGAGGCGCAAATATATAATTTTCTTTTCTAACAAGTTAATTATTTTTCTTTTTTTGACTTTAAAAAAACTCAAGCTACATTAAGTATAAAATAATATCAAGGTTAAAAATATTTACAAAGAAATAATTTTAAATTTGTAGAAATCTTATAATTAAACTTTCATGCTTATTATTGGAATTGCTGGTGGAACTGGTTGCGGAAAAACAACTGTAGTTAATAAAATTATCAATGAACTTCCTGAAGGCGAAGTTGGTGTTATTTCTCAAGATTCATATTACAAGGATACCTCAAATTTAAGTTACGATGAACGTATAAAAATTAATTTTGATCACCCAAGATCCATTGATTTTGATTTACTTGTTGAACATTTAAAATTTCTAAAAAACAACATTCCGGTACACCAACCTGTATATTCGTTCGTTAAACATAATAGAACCGGAGATACCATTCATACACATCCAAGAAAAGTGATGATTGTTGAAGGCATTTTAATTTTTACAAATTCTGAGCTCAGGGAAATGTTTGATATCAAATTATTTGTTCATGCAGATACAGACGAACGATTAATAAGACGTTTAAAACGTGATATATCAGAACGTGGAAGAGATTTAGATGAAGTTTTATCGCGTTACCAAAACACTTTAAAACCTATGCACGATCAGTTTATTGAGCCCACAAAAGAATATGCCGATATGATTATTCCAAACAATAAGCACAATAATGTGGCAATCGATATCGTAAGATCTATTATAACCCAAAAACTATAAATGTCAGTTTTCAAAAATAAATCTAAATATTTAAAGCCTTTCAAAAATGTATTTATACTTATCTTGACTGTGTTTATTATTTGGATGCTTTTTTTTGACGCAAACTCCTATTTAATTCATCATGAACTAAATTCTGATATTGATGATTTAGAAACAGAAAAGGATTACTATCAAAAAGAAATTGAAAAGGACAAAAAAGCTATTAAAAAATTAAGTACAGAAGAAGGTCTTGAAAAATTTGCACGTGAAGAATATTACATGAAACGTGACAGTGAAGAAATATTTATTATTGAGTACGAAGACAGTTTAAAAACAAAAGATAATGAGTAAATTATTGTTCAATGAATTTGATGCCGTAACCTCAAAACAATGGAAACAAAAAATACAATTTGATCTTAAAGGTGCAGATTATAACGACACACTTATTTGGAAAACCAATGAAGATATTGATGTAAAGCCATTTTATCATATTGATGAATTTAAAGATTCATTTAAAGTTTCAAAAACCAAAGCTACACAATGGAATATCTGTCAATCCATTTTTGTAGCTGATGTAAAAAAATCGAACAAAAAGGCATTAAATGCTATTGAAAGAGGTGCAGAAAGTATCAAATTTATAATTCCAAATGAGACTGTTTCTATTCAAGACCTCATTGAAAATATTGACACTTCTTCTAATTCACTTTACTTTGAATTTCAATTTTTATCAGAAAAATATATCAACCAGTTTTTCGGTATTTTAAATAAAGAAAATATTTATATTCAAACAGATATTATTGGTAACCTTGCAAAAAGTGGCAATTGGTTTAGTACGTTACAGAATGACCATGTTGAGTTTGAATCCATAGTAAATAAAACAAACACCATTAGTGTTGACATGGCATTATATCAAAATGCCGGTGCAAATATGGTTCAGCAATTAGCTTATGGATTATCACAAGCTAATGAATATTTAAATCATTTTGATGCTATTTTAAGTAAAGAAAAAAAGGAATCAACTAGAGTTATTTTTAATGTTGCTGTAGGTACAAATTATTTTTTTGAAATAGCAAAACTTAAAGCGCTTAGAATTCTTTGGGAAACACTTGCCACAGAATATGGCTTTAATACAGAATGCCTTATTATAGCAATTCCAACAAAACGAAACAAAACGCTTTACGATTACAATACCAATTTGTTAAGAACCACAACAGAATGCATGAGTGCCATTTTAGGTGGCGCCAATACAATTTGTAATTTACCTTATGATGCTATTTATCATAAAGACAATGAGTTTGGTGAACGTATAGCGCGTAATCAATTATTGGTTTTAAAACACGAAAGTTATTTTGATAAGGTAAACAATCCTTCAGATGGAGCTTATTATATTGAAACTTTAACAAAACAGCTGGCCGAAAAATCGTTGGAACTTTTTAAAAACATTGAAGCTAATTCTGGGTTTCTTAAGCAACTTAAAGAAGGAACTATCCAAAGAAAAATTAAAGAAAGTGCTGAAAAAGGACAGAAACAATTCGATGAAGGCAAGCATATTTTATTAGGAAGTAATAAATACCCAAACCCTAATGATAAAATGAAACATGAACTTGAACTTTATCCTTTTGTAAAAACAAATCAAAGAAAAACACTAATTGAACCTATAATTGAAAAACGATTAGCTGAAAAACTAGAACAAGAACGATTAAAAAATGAAGATTAAAATGAAAACAAAATTTTACCTTATTGTTTTATTTTTTGCACTTAATATTACAAGTTGTAAAAAAGAAAACACATTTACAGAATTTGAATTTGCCGATAAACCAATAGCTTTAGCTTGTGAAAATGGAAATTCAAAATTATACAACGAAGCTCTCTATAGTTTTGAAAATGATATCTTAAACTTTTACAGTAAAGAAAACAAAAGTTTGTTAACAGCCTATTCTCAGTTTGTTAGATTAGCTGTTTTTAATAGGGCAAACTACAGAGAAATCGTTTCCGATCATACACTAAAAGTATTTGAAGCCTTAAAAGAAGATTCTGAATTATGGGATTTAAATAGCCCAAAAAGTCACTTAAATTATAATAGCGATTTGGTGCATTGTATTTCACAAAACATCATTAATCCAGATTTAAAAACCACATTTAATGCTTTATTGTCAACCAACAGTATGAGTCCAAAATTATTTGGAACTCCTTTAGCAACGAGTTACAGTTTAACGCTAACTGATAAATATTTAGCAGCTTATGTAGCTTTTGATTTGTTTTACGCAAAACTTTTTGATGTAGATTTTACTCAACCTGTAAAAGAAAAAGCTAAAGTAGATTTTAATATTACCAAGTAATTTAATCTTTTAAAAATGGCAAGGAAAAATCTTCAGCATATAAAAATAGACACACAAACTGTAAATGAAAAAGCAATTTCTAAAAATACTTTTTTAACTGCAGAAACAATTGAAGTAAAATCAACTTATAGTGCTGACGATTTAAAAAATATTGACCATTTAAATTTTGGTGCGGGTATTGCTCCTTTTCTTCGAGGTCCTTATGCAACCATGTATGTTCAAAGACCTTGGACAATACGACAGTATGCAGGTTTCTCAACTGCTGAAGACAGTAATGCCTTTTACAGAAGAAACTTAGCTGCAGGACAAAAAGGTTTATCTGTAGCTTTCGATTTAGCAACTCACAGAGGTTATGACAGTGATCATGAAAGAGTTGTTGGAGATGTTGGAAAAGCCGGAGTTGCAATAGATTCTGTTGAAGATATGAAAATACTTTTCGACCAGATTCCGTTAGACAAGATGTCGGTTTCCATGACCATGAATGGCGCCGTATTACCAATTCTAGCTTTTTATATTGTAGCTGCAGAAGAACAAGGTGTAAAACAATCCGAATTATCAGGAACTATTCAAAATGATATTCTTAAGGAGTTTATGGTGAGAAATACATACATCTACCCACCAATTCCATCCATGAAAATCATTTCAGATATTTTTGAATATACCAGTAAAAACATGCCCAAGTTTAATAGCATAAGTATTTCGGGATATCATATGCAAGAAGCCGGTGCCACTTGCGATATTGAATTGGCTTACACACTTGCTGATGGTTTAGAGTATATTAAAAAAGGCCTTGATGCTGGTATGGATATTGACACTTTTGCTCCTCGCCTTTCTTTCTTTTGGGCAATTGGGATGAATCATTTTATGGAAATTGCTAAAATGCGTGCAGCAAGAATGCTTTGGGCTAAAATAGTAAAGCAATTCAATCCGAAAGATGAAAAATCACTAATTCTAAGAACGCATTGCCAAACAAGTGGCTGGAGTTTAACCGAGCAAGACCCTTTTAATAATGTTTCCAGAACTTGTATAGAAGCTGCCGCAGCTGCGTTTGGTGGCACTCAAAGCTTGCATACCAATGCTTTAGACGAAGCCATTGCATTACCAACAGATTTTTCTGCTAGAATTGCCAGAAACACACAAATTTATTTACAGGAAGAAACCAAAATAACTAAAACCGTGGATCCTTGGGCTGGAAGTTTTTATGTTGAATCTTTAACCCATGATATAGCTCAAAAAGCTTGGTCACTTTTGGAAGAAGTAGAAGATTTAGGAGGCATGACAAAAGCTATTGAAGCCGGAATACCAAAAATGCGAATTGAAGAAGCTGCTGCAAGAAAACAAGCTCGTATTGATTCCGGACAAGATGTTATTGTTGGCGTTAATAAATATAGGTTAGATGAAGAAGACCCTATACAAACTCTTGAAGTAGACAATCAAACTGTTAGAGCACAACAAATAGAGCGTTTAAACAGAATTAAAACTGAGCGCAATTCTGCTAAAGTAAATTCGGCATTAACAAAATTAACCGAAGCTGCACGTTTAGGAAACCAAAATTTATTAGCTTTAGCTATTGAAGCAGCCAGAGAACGAGCAACACTTGGTGAAATAAGCGATGCTCTTGAAGTTGTTTTTGGAAGATATAAAGCTCAAATTAAATCATTTAGCGGCGTGTACAGTAAAGAAATTAAAGACGATGAATCCTTTAAAAAAGCAAGAGAACTTGCTGATATTTTTGCTGAACAAGATGGCAGAAGACCACGAATAATGATTGCCAAAATGGGGCAAGATGGTCATGACAGAGGTGCTAAAGTAGTGGCCACTGGTTATGCAGATGTTGGTTTTGATGTTGATATTGGGCCATTATTCCAAACACCTCAAGAAGTTGCCAAACAAGCCATTGAAAATGACGTACATATATTAGGGGTTTCCTCTTTAGCTGCCGGACATAAAACTTTAGTCCCTCAAGTTATTGCAGAACTTAAAAAGTATGGCAGGGATGATATTATGGTTATTGTAGGTGGTGTAATTCCTAAACAAGACTATCAGTATCTTTTTGATGCAGGAGCTGTAGCTGTTTTTGGACCAGGAACCAAAATCAGTGAAGCTGCCATAAAAATTTTAGAAATTTTAATTGATTAAAGGAAATAAAAAAAATCCAGTCAGAAATAATCTAACTGGATTTTTTATTTTTAAAAGGCTTATACTAATCCACCTTTTTATCACCATTTTTAATTTCAAAATTCTCAAAATCACCTGCATTTACAACAGTCCAATTATCTAAGGTTTTAAAATATTTTTTGATAGCTGCATTAACATCTGCCACAGTTAAAGCAGTAACTTTATCTTCAATGCTTTTTTGAAACATCATGTCTCTGTCATAATACATATTATTATTCAATAATCTTAAAAGTTCATTGTCCTTTGCTCTAGATACATTTTGTTCTTGCACCCAACCATTAACGGCACTTTTTAATTCTTCTTCAGTAATACCGCCATCAATAAAACGGGCTATTTCTTCTTTAAAACCTGTTTGAACTTTAGCTGCATTTTCTGGAGCATAGATAGCATAAATTAAAGCCATTGAATTTTTATCTGATTTATTATCATCAACTCTTACCATTCCACCGGCTCCATAACTTACTCCATCTTGCTGACGCAAACGAGTGGCAATTCTTGAATTTAAAAATCCTCCACCAAAAATTTCTCCAGCTATCTGTAAAGCTGCATAATCATCATTATCTTGACTACATTCAAAAGATAGAGTTCCTAATGTAAATGCATTCTTTTTATCTGGAGTTAGTATTTTTTCATTCGCAGGAGTATTTTCACTATACTCATTTTTAACTGGAGTAAATGGCAAACTTGAACTATAATCACCAAATTCTTTATCAAAATAGTCTTTTAAACCTTTCTCATCAATATTTCCAATGGCAGTTAATGTTGCACTATTTGAAATTCCATAGAAATTCTTGTGATAATCTTTTAAATCGGCTACAGAAACATTCTTAATAGCTTCAATTTCTTCATCAATAGTCATATTATAAAGTGGATGTCCTTTTTTATATTTCTGATTTATTAACCCTAATTTTCTAGACGCCAAAAACTGAGGATCTGTTTTGTTTTCTTCAATTGAAGCCAAAGCTTGAGTTTTCATTTTTTCTAATTCTTCAGCATCAAAAACAGGGTTTTTTATCATGTCTGTCATCAAATTCAAAGCTTCCGTTAGGTTTTCTTTGGTACTTATTATATTAGCTGTTAAACGTCCGTTTGAACCACTAAAATATACAGATGATTTTATAGCGCTTAGTTTGTCTTCAATATCTTGACGAGATTTTGTTGTGGTTCCTTTATTCAACATTCTTGCGGTATAACTAGCTACTACTCCTTTATTCATAAGGTTTTCCAAACTACCATTTCTTATTGCAAAAGATAAGGTAACTGTTTCTCCACGGTTATCTTTTTTAATAAATCCGTACTCAATTGGTTTCTTTTGAAGAACGCCAGTATCTAATCTTTTTTGAATGTTTTCGTATGAAACATCAAAAGCTTCACCTGTTCCTAAACCTTCTTTTCCTTTATAATTTGTAACTAAATCATTTAAACCTTCTGTATGTTCAATCTCTACTCTAATCGGGGTTTTTGTAGGTAAAAACTCTCCAACAGTTCTGTTTGTATTAATTAAATATCTTTGAATAGCTGCATTTACTTTATCAACAGTCATTTTTTCAACTCTATCACGTTGAATAAAAGATAATCTCCAATCTCCAGCTCCAATAAATTCACTCATATAAGTTCCTAAATAAGCTGAATTTCTAGAAATTTGATCATATTGTTTTAATATGTTCGATTTTGCTCGATTTACTTCTTCTTCAGTAACAGGATTTTTTGATAAATCATCTAAAAGATTTAAAGTTGTTGATTCAGCTTCGGCCAAAGACTTATCTGAAGGGACATCAACATTCATATACAAAAACGATGGTTCTTTTGTGAAAGGTGAATATGACCAAATTCCTGACGCCTTTTTTTCGTTAACCAAAGCCTTATAAAGTCTTCCGGAAGGTTCATCTGTTAAAATTTGTTCTGCAACCTGAAGCGCTGCATAATCTTCATGAGAGCCTGCTGGTAAATGGTAAAGCACTGATACTATTTGTAAATCTCCCACTCTACTAACTGTAACACGTTTTTCACCATCTTGTGCTGGTTCAATTGTTGGAACATCTCTTAAAGGAGTTTCTGGATTTTTAATACCTCCGAATTTTTTTTGAACAAGTGCAAGTGTTTTTTCTGGTTCAAATTTTCCTGTAATCATAAGTACAGCATTATCTGGACGATAATATTTTTTATAAAAAGCTTGTAAATTTTCTATAGGAACACGTTCAATATCAGACTTATTACCAATAGTTGCTTGTCCATAATTATGCCATAAATAAGCTGAATTTATAACTTTTAACCTTAATACATTGGATGGAGAATTTTCACCGCTTTCAAACTCGTTTCTAACTACTGAAAATTCAGATTCTAAATCTTTTTTGGCTATATAAGAATTAACCATTCTATCTGCTTCTAAATCCAAAGCCCAATCTAAATTTTCATCAGTAGCATTAAAAGTTTCAAAATAATTTGTTCTATCATAATAGGTGGACCCGTTCGGCCTAGCTCCATGAGAAGATAATTCTTCTGGAATATTTGGATGATTTGGAGTGCCTTTAAATACCATGTGTTCTAACAAGTGGGCCATTCCTTTTTCACCATAACCCTCATGACGAGAGCCTACTTGGTACGTAATGTTTACTGTAATTGTTTGAGATGAATTATCCTGAAACAATAAAACCTTCAAACCATTATCTAAAGTATATTCATTTATGCCTTCAACACTTGCAGTTTTTTTAACTTGAGCAAATGTTACAAAAGACATTAAACAAAATAATGTGAGGGACAAAGAAATTTTTAAAAAGTGATTGATGTTTTTCATAATATGATTTTAAATTATCCATAAATATAACCTAAACAATCTTAAATAATTGTTAAATATCGAAATTTCCTACTTTGCTAAACAAGAAAATCAAAATATTAAGGGAATTAGCCTTTTAAAAGGCAAGTGTATGTTGCAAAAATTCTGATTTAATGTTAACAAATTGGATTTTTATTCCTCATAAATAATTGTATTTTTACCGTTCATAAAACCAAATCATTAATGGGTAAAATCATTGCAATTGCTAACCAAAAAGGCGGTGTAGGAAAAACAACAACGTCTATTAATTTAGCAGCTTCACTAGGAGTTCTTGAAAAAAAAGTGTTACTAATAGATGCTGACCCTCAAGCAAATGCAACATCTGGATTAGGAATTAATGTTGAAACTGTTGAAATAGGAACCTACCAACTTTTAGAACATTCAAACTCAGCCAAAGAAGCTGTGATTTCAACTGACACTCCAAATTTAGATGTTATTCCTTCGCATATTGACCTTGTTGCTATTGAAATAGAACTTGTTGACAAGGATGAAAGAGAATATATGCTAAAAAAAGCTTTAGTAGATATAAAAAACGATTACGACTATATTTTAATTGATTGCGCTCCTTCATTAGGGCTGCTTACATTAAATGCATTAACTGCTGCTGATGCTGTAATTATTCCAATTCAATGTGAATACTTTGCTTTAGAAGGCTTGGGAAAACTGTTAAACACCATAAAAAGTGTTCAAAAAATCCACAATCCAGAATTGGATATTGAAGGATTACTTTTAACGATGTACGATTCCAGATTAAGATTATCAAATCAAGTTGTTGAAGAGGTTCAAAAGCATTTTAACAACATGGTTTTTCAAACCATTATACAACGAAATGTGCGCTTAAGTGAAGCTCCTAGTTATGGTGAGAACATAATTAAATACGACGCAAGTAGTAAAGGTGCAACAAATTACTTAAGTTTGGCAAAAGAAATTATCAATAAAAACTCTTAAAGTATGGCTAAAGCAACCAAAAAACAGGCTTTAGGTAGAGGCTTATCAGCACTTTTAAAAGACCCAAGTAACGATATTCAATCTGTTCAAGATAAAAATGCAGATAAAGTTATTGGCAATATTGTTGAGTTAGATATTGATTCTATAGATGTAAACCCTTTTCAGCCAAGAACCAATTTTAATGAAGAAACGCTTCGCGAGTTGGCTTCTTCGATAAAAGAATTGGGTGTTATTCAACCCATAACTGTTAGAAAGTTAGGATTTAATAGTTACCAGTTAGTTTCTGGTGAACGACGTTTTAGAGCTTCAAAACTTATAGGTTTAGAAACTATTCCTTCATACATAAGAATAGCTAATGACCAAGAGTCATTAGAAATGGCTTTAGTTGAAAATATTCAACGACAAGATTTAGATCCTATTGAAATTGCACTTTCTTACCAACGATTAATTGATGAAATTAACCTTACTCAAGAGCAAATGAGCGACCGAGTAGGTAAAAAACGTTCAACGATAGCAAACTATTTGCGTTTATTAAAACTCGATCCAATCATTCAAACAGGAATGCGTGATGGATTTATTTCCATGGGTCATGGTCGTGCCATTATTACTATTGAAGATCAAACGGTTCAACTTGATATTTATGAAAATATTTTATCAAATAAACTTTCAGTAAGAGAAACCGAAGATTTGGTAAGAAACTATAATAATTCTGAAGAATCTAAAGTATTTCCTAAAACTGAAAAAGGCACCGAAGTTCCTGATTTCATCAAAAATGGAATAAAAGAGTTTTCTGAATACTTTGGGCATAAAATTGATGTTAAAGTTTCTAAAAATGGAAAAGGAAAAATCACAATTCCTTTTCACTCAGAAGAAGATTTTAATCGCCTTAAAAAATTAGTGGAACGTGCTAAATAAATTTTTAATAGTCAATGTATTCTTCCTTTTGTTTTGCATTTCTCTTTTTGGACAAAACAAAAAGAATAAAAAAACAAGAGATACATTAACTGTTGAAAATGTTACTAAAATTCAAGAGCCAATTAACCCATTATCCCCAGCGAAAGCAGCATTTTATTCGGCTGTATTACCTGGCTTAGGACAAGCCTATAATAAAAAATACTGGAAAATACCTATTGTTTATGGGGCTTTAGGAACCGGAATTTATTTTTATACTACAAACAATAAAGAGTATAAAAGATATAGAGATGCCTACAAAAGTAGGTTAGCCGGCTTTGACGATGATGAATTTTATGATAGAATCACTTTAGATGGATTACAAAGAGCGCAAAAATTTTATAGAAAAAACAAAGAAGTATCACTTTTAGTTACCATCGGAATTTATGCTCTTAACATTATAGATGCTAATGTTGATGCGCATCTTTTACAATATAATGTCAATGAAAATTTAACTTTATTTCCACATTTTAAAGTAAATGAATTAGATGCGAAAAGTGATGTTGGCTTAACTTTAAATTTTAAATTTTAATTTTTCAAACAATGAAAATAGCTTTACTTGGTTACGGAAGAATGGGAAAAACCATTGAGCAAATAGCTATTCAGCGAGGGCATACTATTGTTCTTACAGTTGATAAAGAAGACCATGATTATGATATCACAAAAGCTGATGTTGCTATAGATTTCAGCATTCCAACTGTAGCTTTTAACAATATTTCAAACTGTATAAATCATAAAGTACCGGTAATTTCTGGGACAACAGGTTGGCTACAAGATTATGATAAAGCAGTTGCTCTTTGCAATGAAAAACAAAGTGCCTTTATTTATGCGTCAAATTTCAGTTTAGGTGTAAACATCTTTTTTGAGCTCAATAAAATATTAGCTAGAATGATGAGTAACCTTAAACAATACGATGTAAGTTTAGAAGAAATTCATCATACTCAAAAATTGGATGCTCCAAGTGGAACAGCTATTTCATTAGCAAATGGTATCATTGCGGAACATTCTGGTTACGAAAGTTGGAAACTTGATGAAATTAAAGAAAAAACAATTCCAATTGTAGCTAAGCGTATTGAAGATGTTCCTGGTACACATACTATTACCTACAAAAGTGAAGTTGACACTATCACTATAGAACATATTGCACATAACAGACAAGGTTTTGCTCTTGGCGCTGTTATTGCAGCAGAATGGATTGAAGGAAGAACAGGCGTTTTCACAATGAATGATGTGTTAAATATTGGTTAAGGTTTTTAAATCAAGTAACATTTAAAAGCTTGTAGCCACTAACAATAAAAATTTATAATTATGACATTAATGCAATGGTTTATATTTTTCTTGGTAATTCAAGGGATTCATGGTTTAGGAACATGGAAATTATATATAAAAGCAGGTAGACAAGCATGGGAAGCATTTATTCCTGTTTACAATGCTGTTATTTTAATGAAAATTATAAACAGACCTTGGTGGTGGACTATTTTATTATTTCTTCCAATTGTAAACCTCATAATGTTTGCAGTTGTTTGGGTAGAAACTGCGAAAAGTTTTGGTAAAAACTCAAATATTGATACCATTTTAGCGGTTGCTACTTTAGGATTTTACAACTTTTATTTAACCTATGTAGCTGATATAAAATATGTTGAAGACAGAAGTTTGCATCCAAGAACTGGCTTGGGAGATTGGGTTAGCTCAATTCTGTTTGCCATTGTTGCCGCCACAATTGTTCATACCTATTTCATTCAGCCATTTACCATTCCAACATCTTCCTTGGAAAAAACATTATTGGTTGGAGATTTCTTGTTTGTAAGCAAATTTCATTATGGTGCCAGAATACCTATGACAACTATTGCTGCTCCAATGGTTCATGACACCATTCCTGGTTTAAAAATTAAATCATACCTATCAGATTACGAATTGCCTTATATGAGAATACCAGGTTTTCAAAAAATAAAACATAATGATATTGTTGTTTTTAACTGGCCTGTTGATACCATGCTGGATATGAGACATACTGATAAATTTTATTATAAACCAATTGACAAAAAAACCAACTACGTAAAGCGTTGTGTTGGTCTTCCAGGAGATTCGTTAGAAGTAAGAAATGGCTATGTTTATATTAACGGAAAACAAAATGTGTTACCTGAACGTGCAAAACTTCAGTTTTCATATATGGTTGAAACAAATAGTGGGGCATTTAACAATTATCAATTAGCAAGCAGATATAATATCACAGATTTTCCTCAGTACAATCAAGACAGATCCGTTAGTTATTTTCCAGCCATTACAGATGAAGATTTGAGTAAATTCAAAAATCATCCAAATGTAAAAAGTATCACACCTTTAAAAGAAGAAAAAGGAAAAAGAGACCCTGGAATTTTTCCTCATAATCCAGATTACAACTGGAATAACGATTTTTTTGGGCCACTTTATATCCCACAAGCAGGAAAGACCATAGATATCAATTTAAATGTCTTACCACTTTATAAACGTGTTATAACTGCTTATGAAGGAAATACTTTAGATGTTCAAGGAAACCAAATTTTAATAAACGGAAAAGTTGCTACCACATACACTTTTAAACAAGATTACTATTGGATGATGGGTGACAACCGCCATAACTCTCAAGATGCGAGAGCTTGGGGATTTGTACCTTTTGATCACGTTGTTGGTAAACCTGTATTTGTCTGGATGAGTTGGAATACCAATGGCAAAGGATTTGACAAAATACGTTGGGACAGATTATTTACAACTGTTGGAGGAAGCGGACAACCAGTTTCATATTTAATTCCGTTTTTAGTAGTTGTTTTAGGCTGGACAGGTTTTAACAAATGGAGAAGACGAAAAAAAGCTAACGCATAAAAAGTCCACTCCTACTAAAGTAAGACGATCTATTAATCAATAAATGAACATTTTAATACATCCTACATGCTTTCCAAACATTGCACATTTTGTAGCTATCTCAAAAGCAGAATCAATAACTTTTGAAACTGATGATAATTTCTTAAAGCAAACTTATAGAAACAGAACTTACATTTATGCTGCTAACGGGAAATTATTATTGAATATTCCTGTGATTCATACACAAAAGAATCGCCAAAAATATCGTGATGTAAAAATTTCTCAAGAAACCAATTGGCAAGATTTACATTGGAAATCATTATTATCTGCATACAGAACATCTCCGTTTTTTGAATATTATGAAGATGAACTTCAACCTTTATTTAAAACAAAAACCGATTATATTTTAGATTTTAATTTAAAGTGTTTTGAAACAATTTGTGAATGCCTACAATTAGAAATTAATTATTTAAAAACAGAGAATTATCAAAAAAATGTTGAAGACAAGTTTGACTATCGCTTTTTAGTAAATGCTAAAACTGAAGAACCAATATTTGAACCTTATACTCAGGTTTTTGACACAAAACATGGCTTTTTAAATAACTTAAGCATTTTAGATTTGTTGTTTAACGAAGGGCCTAATGCCCTTAATTATTTAGAATCGCAAACTATAGAAATACAGTAATGCTTCAAACATATATACATTATGGTTGCCATATATTAATCCCTTTATTAGTTGCTTTTGTTGCATACAGAAACATGTGGATAAAGGCTTTTTTAATTATGCTATCTGGTTTATGGATTGATATAGATCATCTTCTAGCTAACCCCATTTTTGACCCAAACAGATGCAGCATTAATTTCCATCCATTACATTCCTATTATGCCATTGGAATTTATATCATTCTTTTATTTCCTAAGAAAACCCGTTTAGTGGCCTTAGGCTTGGCAATCCATATCATTTCCGATATGGTTGATTGCTCTTTAATGTAAAAGGGGTTTATTCGTCTAAACCAAGGGAAGTCATTATTGGATAATGGTCTGATAAATGCTCATCAAAAGTTTTAAACTTATTTACGATAAAGGCATCATCTGCGAAAATAAAATCAATTCTTACAGGGAAAAACTTAAAATCATAGGTTCTACCAAAACCATTGCCTGCTTCTTTAAATGTGTCATTTAAATCACCTTTAATTTTTCTGTATACATACGAATAGGCTGTATTATTGAAATCGCCGCAAATAATTATTTTGTACTTACATTGGCTTTTATGAAGCAAAAATAATTCGGATTGAAATTGCTGTCTTTTAAAAGTACTTCCTGCTAATTTAAAAAGACGCTCAGAACCTTCTTCTTTAAGTTTCTCAACATCGGTATCAATTTTTAAAGATTCTAAATGAATATTATACACTCTTAGTGTGTCTTTATCTTTTACTATATCAACAAAAATGGCATTGTTTGCAGTATTTGGAAACTCAATGGAACCAGAATTTATAATTGGATATTTAGAAAATATGACTTGTCCATGTCTAGTTCTGCTTCCTGAAAGCTCTTCAAACTTATACTTAAAAAAAGAAAAATCAATGGTTGAATCTGGGTGATATTCTTGAATGCATAAAATATCAGGTGCTTCAGATTTAATAAAATTCACGATTTTAACATCAACATCCTTTTCTTTAATCCATTCATAAAGATTAAACAGCCTCACATTAAAGTTCATTACTTTAATATCATTCTCATTATCAATATTTTTTGAAGAAGAAAACTTGTATAAAGACCCGTAAAACAGATATCCAATAAAAAGTATAGAAAACGATAAAAATAATTGCCTTTTTAGTTTTAACAACCAATAGAAAAGAAACAACACATTGAGTATGATAAGTAATGGTACACTTAAACTAAGTACCGAAAGATATGAAAATGCCTTTGGTGGTACATAGGGCAAAATAAATGACAAAAGTAATAGCGTTGCAGCAATTGCATTAAAAACAAATACAATTTTATCAAAAAGTTGCAACTTCTTCATACCATTTATTTACCAGACCTAAAAAGAAATTCTTTCTCTTCTGAAGTTAAACTATCATAACCGCTTTTACTTATTTTATCTAAAATAACATCAATCTTTTTCTGGTTATTAAACTGATCAAAATCTGTTTTAGTATAACCGCCTACTTTTGATTTGTTTTTGTGAACCGTTTTTAATGGTGATTTTTTTGTTGATTTAAAAACACTAACTATCCAATCCATAAAACGTTCAAAACCTTTACCAATATCGTTCCCTTTTTTTAATTGAATTGCATAAATGTATCCTAAAAACGCACCTCCAACATGAGCCAGATTTCCACCAGCATTTGTTCCAAAAAGTCCTAAAACATCAATAATAACAATCGCTAAACCAAAATACCAAAGTTTTAAATTAAAGGTAAAAAAACGTATTTCTTTATTTGGCAAATAGGCACATAAAAAAATCAATAATGCTCTTACAGATGCTGATGCTCCGACCAATCTATTTCCAGTCATAAAAATTTGCGGAAAGAACGTATAACATAGCATAAATAAAAGTCCTCCAGAAATAGCACCTAAAAAATAAACATTCAATGCTAGTTTTGGATTGAATAAATTTAGAAATAATTCGCCAATAACATACAACCAAAGCATATTAAAGAGAATATGCAAAAAATCGTAATGAACGAATGCATAGGTTATTATAGACCATGGCTTTACAATAAAATCTGAAAAGTCACTAGGAAGCTCTAACCATGACAAACTTGACTGATGAAAAGTTCCTTGTGCTAACTGCAGCAATAATCCTAAAAGAAAAATAACCACATTAACAACAATGATTTTTTCTAAAACATTGAGTCGAGATAATTTTGATTTTATGTCTTGAGAAAGTGAAGTCATTAATACCAACGGTTTTTATTAAACTGGTTCTTCTTCCAATACCACATAATGATAAATCCTGTTAAAGCACCTCCAACGTGTGCCATATATGCCGTATTGCTTGGGCTAAAAAATGATTGACCAGTAACACCAGAAATTAAATCTAATATAATAATACCTGGAATAAAATATTTAGCCTTAATAGGAATTGGTAAAAATATCATCATTAATTTTGCTTCAGGATTCATCATTCCAAAGGCCACTAAAATTCCCATAATACATCCAGATGCACCAACCATGGTTGCATTAAAAATTGGGAAAATATTTTGAAGATTTGCAAACTGAGCTTGAGTAATTCCTTTAATCACCTCATTATTACTAAGCATGTGGGTTATTTCATCTGCACTAATACCAGATTCAATTAAGTTAGTATATGATGGCAAAAAGTTAAAATAATAATAACCTACTTGTAAAGCAACCGCTCCTAATCCTGCCGATAAGTATATAAATAAAAACTTTTTACTTCCTAAATATTGTTCTACAGGAGTTCCAAACATCCACAAAGCAAACATATTAAATAAAATATGTGTTACTCCACCATGCATAAACATATGGGTTATAATTTGCCAATACTCAAATGTTGGATTTTTGGGAAAATGTAATGCAAATAAATCATAAAATAATGTACCGTTTCCTATGCTTAATGTTCCAATAAACATAAGCACATTAATAATTATTAAATGCTTTACGGTTTCTGATATTCTCATCATATTTAAATAAATTTTTTATCCAATTCGTCTACACTCATAGTCACAAACGTTGTTCTGTTAGTAGGAGACACATTGGGTTCTTTACAAGCAAACAAACTATTTACTAAATGTTCTTGTTCACTTTTTTTAAGAGGTTGTCCATTTTTAATAGCTAAACTTTTAGCCAATGATTTTGCCAGTAAATCAGTAACACTAAAATTACTGTCTGGCACTTCGTTTTCAACATCACTAATTAATTGCTCTAAAATAATTGACACTTCACTTTCAGGAATACTTATGGGCACGCCTGTAATTTCAATGGTTTCATTAGTAACGTTTGAAAATATAAAACCTGTATGTTCAAGATCTTCTTTTAATTGTTTGATGATTTCAATTTCCTGTTTTGAAAAATGAAGTAGCAAAGGAAATAATAGCTGCTGGCTAGATGCTCCTTTAACCGTTAAATTTTCTAAAAAGTCTTCATACAAAATTCGTTGATGCGCTCTATGCTGATCCATAATCATCATACCAGACTTTATGGTACTTACAATGTACTTATTATGAAGCTGATATGTTGTTTGAACCGTATCTAGTTTATTATCATCAAATAAAGATTCTGAATTATTATTACTTTCAAAATGTACTTCACTAAAATCTTGTTCTGTTTTTGTGCCTTTCGATTCTAAACCAACATATAAACTGTCCCAATTATTTATGGTCTGCTTCTTAAAAGCCGTTATTTGCTTGCCAGATTTATAATCTTCTATAAACGGATTAAAAGTTCTATCAACTTCAATAGCTGGCGGAATATTAATCTCTTTTTGATTATAACTGTAAGGTGTATCAAGATTTGGATCTCGTTCAAAATCTAAAACAGGAGCAATATTGAATTGCCCTAAACTGTGTTTTACTGCCGAACGTAATAAGGCATACATTGTATGTTCATCATCAAACTTAATCTCAGTTTTTGTAGGATGAATGTTAATGTCAATACTTTGTGTATTAACAGTTAAGTATAAAAAATAACTAGGATGCAAGCCATTTTTAAGCAATCCATCAAATGCCGAACCTATGGCATGATTTAAATAAGCACTTTTAATAAATCTGTCATTCACAAAAAAATACTGCTCACCTCGTGTTTTTTTTGCAAATTCTGGCTTACCAACAAAACCAGCAATTTTAAGCACTTCTGTATCTTCGGAAACAGGAACCAGTTTTTCATTGGTTTTACCTCCAAAAATATTAACAATACGTTGTCGATAATTACTTACCGGCAAATTAAATATTTCACTGCCGTTATTATAAAACAAAAATGAAATGTTGGGATGCGCTAAAGCTACTCTATGAAATTCGTCAATAATATGGCGTAATTCTACCGCATTCGACTTTAAAAAATTTCGTCTGGCAGGGATATTAAAAAATAAGTTTTTAACAGATATTGAAGTGCCCTTTGGTGTTACTACAACATCTTGAGAAGTGATATTACTTCCTTCAATCACTATAGACGTTCCAACTTCGTCCTGAAGTTGTTTGGTTTTCAATTCAACATGTGCAATGGCGGCAATGCTAGCAAGAGCTTCACCTCTAAATCCTTTTGTTTGCAACTGAAATAAATCATCTGCAGTTCTTATTTTTGAGGTTGCATGGCGCTCAAAACTCAATCTGGCATCGGTAACACTCATGCCCTTACCATCATCAATTACCTGAACCAAAGTTTTACCTGCGTCTTTAACTATAAGTTTTATAATGCTTGCTTCGGCATCGATAGCATTTTCAATCAGTTCTTTTACTACAGAAGATGGACGTTGAACAACCTCTCCAGCTGCAATTTGATTTGCTACATGATCAGGTAATAATTGTATAATGTCTGCCATTTATTTTTTAGGAAAGAATATTGACAAATCAAAATCTATGATAAACAGAAACAATAAAATAAGTATACAGATTATTATTATAATCCTTCTGTTAGCTGTTTTATCTGGGTTAGTTTTTAAATCGTCAAGTGCATTATTAATTTTAGTCTTCAATCCAGTATTATTACCTACGGTTTTTCTAAAATCATCAAATTTGTGTTTTATTTCAAAGGGGTTTCCTTCTCCTTTATCATCAAAATGACGAGGTGTATAACTAAACTTTTTATTTTTTCTTAATTTGAATATTCCCATATTAATTAATATTAAGCTATTTAGCTTTAATATCTAACAAGTACATGCAGATTAATATAACAACTAAAACAAGTAATAACAAAGGCAGTGACAACCCTTTTTTTAGTTTATGATTACTTAACCCTTGATTATTTCTCCATTTAGAACTAAAATCTCCGTATTTAGGAACTTCCTTTTTATCAGAATTAGATTCTACATCTTTAGAAAATCTAGGTGTATAACTAAATGATTTATTCTTTCTTGGTTTTAACAAAATACATCTTTTGCATATCCTTCAAAAATACTTAAAAATAGATAGAAACCGTAAAAGGAAATGCCAAAAATTGTTAACAAAAGAAAACAATGTTTGAGAGTTTAACTGAATTTTAAAAGTGAAATTAATTTAACTTCTTCTACGTAAGTCTGCCATTTTAATAGCAGCAACAGCAGCTTCTGTTCCTTTATTCCCATGTTTTCCTCCAGAACGATCAATAGCTTGTTGCATATTGTTGTCTGTGAGCACACAAAAAATTACCGGAGTTTCATTCATCACATTTAGGTCTTTTATCCCTTGAGAAACTGCTTCGCAAACAAAATCGAAATGTTTAGTTTCTCCCTGAATTACACTGCCAATGGCTATAACGGCATTAACAAGTTGCTCCTGCATTTTTTTGCACCCATAAATAAGTTCGAAACTTCCAGGAACATTCCAACGAATAATGTTGTTTGGTAAAACCCCATTCTCAATCAGGGTTTCATAAGCACCTTTATACAACCCTTCTGTTATAGTTGCATTCCATTCTGAAACAACAATCCCAAACCGAAATTTATTCGCGTTTGGGATTGTTGTTTTATCATAAACTGATAAATTATTATTTGCCGTAGCCATAATTAATACTTATTAGCCAACACTTTTGCTTTGCCAATTAATACTTCAACCATTGCCATTTCAGAAGCTTTTGGGTATTTTTCTTTTATGGTTTCAAAGTAGGTTAAAGCTTTATCTGGTTTACCCAAATCTAAAGATATCGTTCCTGCTTTGTATAAATACATTGGTGTAGTATAATCATTATCACGCATTTTGGCCGCTTGCTCATAATAATCTAAAGCATCATCCAGTTGATTTAATTGAACAAAGGCGTCGCCTATATTTCCTTTTGCCAATGGCGCTAATATCTCGTCATCACTTGAAAAATTATTCAGATGCTCAATAGCTTTTTTATAATCTTTCAATCTCAAATATGCAGTACCAGCGTAATAGTTAGCTAAATTTGCTGCAGGTGTACCACTATACTCTTCAATGATGTCTAACATACCAAATTTGCCTTCTCCACCATTTAAAGCTAAATTGAATAATGAATCTTTTTCAACAGCATTTACAGCTTGATCAAAATATTTTTGAGCTTGAAACATGTCATTCATAGCTGTTGCCTGTTTTGGTTTAGCAATAAATTCGGTGTATCCTAAATATCCTAAAACAACTGCTGCAACCAAACCAATGATTACAAAAATATATTTTTGATTCTTTTCAACAAATGCTTCTGTTTTTGAAGCTGTTTGGTCAAGGGTATTAAAAACTTCAGCCGTAGTTGAACCAGTTTCAATATTCTGCGTTTTCTCTTCCTTATTTTTTGGTTTGTATCCTCTCTTATTATAAGTGGCCATAAATTCTTTTTTAATGCGTCGCAAAAATATAATTTTTCTTCATA
The DNA here is from genome assembly GCF_043876835.1 of Gaetbulibacter sp. M235. NCBI lineage: Bacteria > Pseudomonadati > Bacteroidota > Flavobacteriia > Flavobacteriales > Flavobacteriaceae > Gaetbulibacter > Gaetbulibacter sp. M235. The sequence goes on along the minus strand of NZ_JBAWJZ010000002.1, from coordinate 116,862 downwards.
ATTAAAAGGTTATTTATTTGTTATTTTTGAATAATTTATATTGTCTTTTATCATAAATGCAATTATAAAAGACTTTAAGTTACTTTTTGTATGATTTTAAAATCACTTTCGTTACTCAACTATAAAAATTTTGACAGTAAAACGTTTTCATTCAATGAAAAAATAAACTGCATTGTTGGAAATAATGGTATTGGAAAAACCAACGTACTTGATGCTATTTACCACTTATCATTTGGGAAAAGTTATTTTAATCCGGTAGCAACTCAAAATATTAAGCATGAAGCTGATTTTTTTGTTGTAAATGGAGATTACATAAAACACGATAAGCCGGAAAAAGTTATTGTAAGCCTAAAACGTGGGCAAAAAAAAATAATTAAACGCAATGGCAAAGAATATGAAAAATTTAGTGAGCATATTGGGTTTTTACCATTGGTAATTATATCGCCAGCAGACAGGGATTTAATTATTGAAGGTAGTGATACAAGGAGAAAATTTATAGATAGCGTTATTTTTCAAAGTGATAAAACATATTTAACAGACCTGATTAATTACAATAAAATTCTTGCCCAACGTAATGCTCTACTCAAGTATTTTGCCTTAAATCATACATTTAACGCCGATACTTTAGAAATATATAATAATCAACTTACAGATTATGGCTCTAAAATTTTTAAAAAGAGGGAAGCATTTCTAAAAGAATTCATTCCAATATTCCAATTGCGTTATAAAGCAATAAGCAACGATAATGAAATTGTAAATTTAGTGTACCAAAGTGATTTATTTGAAAACCGTTTAGACCTGCTTTTAAAAAACTGCATAAATAAAGACAAGGCTTTACAATTTACGAGTATGGGTATTCATAAAGATGACTTGCATTTTAATATTGAAGAACATCCTATAAAAAAGTTTGGAAGCCAGGGACAACAAAAATCATTTTTAATAGCACTTAAATTAGCTCAATTTGATTTTATTAAAAACCAAAGTGGAGACAATCCTATTTTATTATTAGATGATATTTTTGACAAATTAGATGAGCAACGTGTTTCGCAAATTATAAAACTGGTTGACAACGAAAATTTTGGTCAGATTTTTATCAGTGACACCCATGCAGATAGAACTGAAAACGCTATAAAACAAGTGCATCAATCCTATGAAATATTTAAACTTTAGTATTATGAAACGAATTTTTATAACCCTAATTATCCTAACAAGTTTAAGTTGCAAAAAAAATCCTGAGACATATATAGAACACCTAAATGGCTATTGGGAAATTGAAAAAGTTATATTAGCTTCTGGTGAAGAACATAGTTATAATTACAATGAATTTATTGATTATTTTAGTGTTTCAGATAGTTTAGAAGGATTTAGAAAAAAATTAAGACCCTTATTAAATGGTACTTTTGAAGCTTCTAAAGATGCAGAACAATTTAATCTTAAAATTGAACACGACAGTTTAAATATTTATTATAAAACTGATTTTTCAAATTGGAAAGAAACCATTTTACAAGCTTCTGAAAATGATTTAAAAATAATTAACAAGGATAAAAATATTTATATATATAAACCTTACAAGCCTATAAAAACAAACTAATGGCAAAAAGAAATAATGACCATATATCTATATCAGATGCATTAAAGGAATTTGTTGAGACCAATAAATTAGAAACCGGTTTAAATAAAGTTAATGTTGCCGAGGCATGGGAAAAACTTATGGGCAACGGTGTAAACCACTACACCACTGCTGTTCAGTTAGAAAGAAATACACTTTATGTACAACTTAGTTCAAGTGTTTTGAGGGAAGAACTAAGTTATGGTAAAGAAAAAATAATTAATATGCTAAACGAAGAAATTGGAAAGGATTTAATTAAAAAACTGATTCTGCGCTAATTACAATTAAAAATAAAAATCTAATTATTTCATTTATCTTAATAATTAGTTTATCTTTGTAGCTTAATTTTTATAATATTTAAACAATGAGTAAAGGTACAGTAAAATTCTTCAATGATTCTAAAGGTTTTGGATTCATCATTGAAGATGGCAACAACAAAGAACATTTTGTACACATTTCTGGATTAATCGATGAAGTTCGTGAAGGTGATGCAGTAGAATTCGATTTACAAGAAGGTAAAAAAGGACTGAACGCAGTAAACGTAAAAGTAATCTAATATATACTTTAACATTTTACAAGTTAAAGCCTATCAAATATGATAGGCTTTTTTGTTGTTTTTAAATTTAAAAGCAATAAAAAAGCCTTCAGGAAATTGAAGGCCTTTTTTATTATTATACTATACAATACTTAAAACATGTCTCTTCCTGAAAAATGAAACGCACCTTCAATAGCAGCATTCTCATCGCTATCACTACCGTGAACAGCATTTTCACTTATAGAATTTGCAAATAATTTACGTATAGTTCCTTCAGCTGCATCAGCAGGATTTGTTGCTCCAATTAAGGCTCTAAAATCTTCAACTGCATTATCTTTTTCTAAAATAGCTGCTACAATTGGACCACGTGTCATGTATTCAACTAATTCTCCAAAAAAAGGACGTTCATTATGAATTGCATAAAATGTTTCAGCGTCATTTTTGGTCATTTGAGTTAATTTCATTGCTACAATTCTAAATCCTGAAGCCGAAATTTTTTCTAGTATAGCGCCAATGTGTCCTTTTTCAACAGCGTCTGGCTTTAGCATTGTAAATGTTCTATTTGTTGCCATTTTATAATTTTAAATTTATTCTGTTTTTAAAGATTTATTAAAAATATTCTCCTGAAATTGCAATTTCACCCAAAGAAACCAGATTAATTATCTTCTTTTTAATTTTCGTGCAAAAGTAATGCATTTCTTATTATAAACAAATCAATCCAATTTTAAAAAAATTGTATATTCGCCTTCTATGATACAGCAAGACATTGAAAAAATAAAGCTTTTATTAGCAACCCCTAAGCACATTGTGATTGTTCCCCATAAAAATCCTGATGGAGATGCCATGGGTTCTACATTAGGTTTGTATCATTATCTTAAAAAATACAATCATTATGTTACAGTTATTTCACCAAACGACTACCCTGGTTTTTTAAAATGGGTTCCTGGTGACAATACTGTTTTAATTCATGATTATCAGACTGATACCTGTAATAATTTAATTAATAAAGCTGATATCATTTTTACATTAGATTTTAATGCCATACATAGAACTGGTAATATGGAAACCGTTTTAGAACAAAGTAAAGGCATTAAGATATTAATTGACCACCATCAAGAACCTGATGATTATGCAGAATTTATATTTTCTGATGTTACCATGAGTTCTACCTGCGAAATGATTTATCATTTTATTGATATGTTAGGCGATTCTGATCTAATTGATACAAATATTGCAACTTGTTTGTATCTAGGAATTATGACCGATACAGGTTCTTTCAGATTCCCTTGTACAACAAGTACCACACATAGAATTATTGCAAATCTTATTGAAAAAGGTGCCGATAGTGCATATATTCATAATCAAGTATATGACACAAACAGTTATGAAAAACTCCAACTTTTAGGTTGTGCCCTTAAAAACTTAAAAGTGATTCCAGAATTAAGAACGGCTTATATTTCGCTTTCACAAGAAGAATTAAACACCTATAATTTTAAGAAAGGAGATACTGAAGGTATTGTAAATTATGGCCTATCATTAGATAACATAATTTTTGCAGCGATATTTATTGAAGACAAGCAAGAAGGTATCATAAAAATCTCATTACGTTCTAAAGGGAATTTTTCAGTTAATGATTTTTCAAGAGTGCACTTTAACGGTGGAGGACATATAAATGCTGCTGGCGGAAGGAGTGATTTATCATTAAATGATACAATTAAAAATTTTATTAGTATATTACCAAGCTATTCTAAAGCCCTAAATGATGAATAAGATTTTTTGTTTAGCTGTTGTGCTACTTATTTTTGTTGGCTGTAAGTCACCTGAAGCACGAAAACCAATTTCGATAAAAACAGGTTCATTTATTGATGCTTCTGTTGAAAGAAATAAAAAATTAAATGCCAAAGAACAAGCCAGTATTCAAAAATTTTTATCAGAAAAAAAAATTGAATATAATGCATCTCAAAGCGGATTTTGGTATTACTATAATGTAAAAACAGAAGTTGATTCTTTAAAAACACCTTCTTTTGGCAACATAGTAAGTTTCAATTACAATGTCAAAGCATTAAATGGAGCGTTAATATATTCAAAAGATGATATTAAAACTCAATCGTATGTAATGGATCAAGAAGAATTGTTTACTGGCATGCGCGAAGGTTTAAAACTTATGAAAACAGGTGAAACCGTTACATTCCTTTTTCCGTCACAAAAAGCATACGGTTACTATGGTGACCAAAATAAAATTGGCACCAACATGCCTCTTATTTGTGAAGTAACAGTAAATTCTATCTCTGAAAAGTAAATCTTATATACCATGCGCTATATAAGTAATTTTATAAAGTTTTTTTTGTTTAGCTTTTTGCTTTTAGTAATAGCTTGCCAAAATAAATATCCAAATCTTGAAGATGGTATTTATGCAGAAATGATTACTTCAAAAGGAATCATGTTAGCCAAACTATATTACAAAAAAGCGCCAAATACAGTTGCCAATTTTGTGTCATTAGCAGAAGGAACCAATACATTGGTTGATAGTATATATAAAGAAAAAAAGTTTTATAACGGTACCATTTTTTATCGAGTAATAGATAGTTTTCTCATACAAGGTGGCGACCCTTTAGGAACTGGTTTTGGAAACCCTGGTTACAGATTTGATGATGAGTTTAATCCAGATTTAATGCATGACAAACCTGGTGTTTTAGGAATGGCGAATTCTGGTCCAAACACAAATGGAAGTCAATTTTATATTACTGAAATACCCAATCCAAATCTAGATAATGTTCATAGTATTTTTGGTGAATTGATTTCAGGTTTTGATGTTTTAGATTCCATTTCGAATGTTAAAACTTCTGAAACTAATGACAAACCATTGAAAGATGTTGTTTTAAAAGAAATTAATATTATTCGAATAGGTGTTAAAGCAAAAGCTTTTGATGCTCCCAATATTTTTATAAATCATTTTGCAGAATTGGAACGCATCGAAAAAAAACGTATTGAAAAGGAAGAAGCAATTAAAAATGCTAGCAAAGCAAAATTTAGCAAACAACTAGAAAAGGCAACCTTATTGCCATCTGGCTTACAATTTTTTGTTTCAGAAAAAGGAACTGGAAAAAAATTAAAGGAAAATTCAAAAGTATTGACAGATTATACTGTTTATTTCGAGGATGGTACTTTACTTCAAACCAGTAAATTAGAAACTGCTAAAGCTCAAAATGCTGTAGAAGAAGACAGAGCTGCAAATAATGATTATCAGCCAATAAAAGCAGATTTAAGCCCAAATGCTAAAATGATTGCAGGGTTGAAAGAAGGACTTCAACAATTACATGTTGGAGACAAAGCAACTATTTTCATTCCTTTTTATTTGGCTTATGGTGAAACGGGTAATGTTATTATTCCGCCTAAATCAAATTTAATTTTTGAAGTTGAAGTTTTAGAACTCACTAAATAAATTCCGTTGTAGCATTTCAATAATGTCCCTCTTTTTGGTGTCATTATATTCAATTTAACATTGGAAACATTATAAAAGTTATACCAATCCATTATCTTTACATAGTAAAAACAAACCTTATGCATTTATTAAAGTTCGACTGGAATCCATTAACGGGAATAGAAATTATAGGCAATTTTAAACTTCACTTTTACAGCGTTATGTGGATTGTAGCTTTTATACTTGGCTGGTATATTATGAAGCGTATTTTCACCAAAGAAAAAGTTTCATTAGAATATTTAGATCCATTATTTATATACACCGTTTTAGCAACCATGATTGGTGCTCGATTGGGTCATGTATTGTTTTATCAGTCAGAATTAATATCACAAGATTTTTTTAGCATTTTCCTCCCCTTTCGTTTTCATCCAAGATTCGAGTTTACAGGTTTTCAAGGTTTAGCAAGCCATGGAGCAGCTATCGGAATTATAATAGGCATGTATTTATACAGAAAAAAATACAACTACAAATCATTACTTTGGATTTTAGACAGAGTAGTTATTTCTGTAGCTTCGGGAGCTGTTTTTATTAGAATTGGAAATTTCATTAATTCTGAAATAATTGGTAAAGTAACCGAATCTGGTTTTGGAGTTCGATTTATCCAAGACTATTATTACAAAAGTGAAATTGTTAAACTTACAGGAATAAAAAATGTTCAAAAAGCCTATGATGCAGTGACTGAAAATCCTCAATTTCAGAGTCTATTAGAAGCTGTTCCTTACAGACATCCAGCACAATTATATGAATCTTTCTGTTACATTTTTGTGTTTTTAATTTTGTGGTTTTTCTACTCTAAAACTAAAAAAAGAGAGCAAACCGGTTTCTTATTTGGTTTATTTTTAGTGTTACTTTGGACCATTAGATTCTTTGTGGAATTTGTAAAAGAACCTCAAGGTGATGAATATATTAACTGGTTTGGTTTTAATACCGGGCAATGGTTAAGTATTCCTTTTATTATTATTGGTTTATATTTTATGTTTGTTTACAAACCAAAAACACCTGTTAAATAAGATGCTTTTTAAAAACCCAAGTTTTTACGCCCTTTTGGTTTTTGCAACCTTTTCTGTTTGCCTGTCATCTTGCAAAAACGAAAGCAATAAAACCATAAAACAGGCTGAAATAGCTTTTAAAAAAGAAGGAAATCTTGAGATTTTTAAAACTACTTCTGACTCAACAAAAGTAAATTTGGATATTGAAATAGCTGATAATGATTATGAAATTCAAACAGGCTTGATGTACAGAAATTCAATGAAATCAAATCAAGGCATGCTATTTATTTTTGATGATACAAGAGAACGGTTTTTCTATATGAAAAACACTAAAATCCCATTGGATTTAATCTTCATTAATGATGACAAAAAAATAGTGAGTTTTCAAAAAAACGCCAAACCTTTTGATGAGACCTCTTTGCCTTCTAATTTTCCTGCGAAATACGTTTTAGAAATCAATGCAGGCTTGGTTGATTCTTGGTCGATTGCTGTAGGTGATGAGATAGATTTTCAGAACTAAAATCAGGAAATAGACTTTGGTTCATAAACATAAAGCCATTCTTCTTGGTCAACATTAAATAAAGTTTTTATCTTTTTAAATTCATTTTTTTTATAGAATGTATCTAATTTTAAATCTTCAATAGTTAACCAATACTTTTGATTAGGAAACATTTGTTTTAGGTTACTTAACCAAACTGAACCTAAATTTTGATGTCTTCTTTCTTCAATAACATAAATAAAGCCTAAATATAAATAACCTTTTTTTATCCATTTATTTGCCTCGTCAACAGCATATAGCATATCTGGTGGACATTTATAAAACACTAACCCTCCAGCAATTATTTCTTGGTTTTCGACTAAAAGATATCCTTTTGTAGTTTCTTTAATTGTTTCCCAATGAGGCAAAATACTTTCTTGCCAATCAAATGGAAGGATTTTAAAAAATTCATTGCAATTATTACAAACCTCAAAAGTCATCTTAATTCAGGTATTATAACAAACCCCAAGACCAAAGTTTATCAGAATCTTCAGCCCACCTGTCGCCAATATCAGTTCTATAGTAAGCGTTATTAATTATGACATTGCTTATTCTATTGTACATCATTTTTTGAGCGTCCTTCATAGTTTGTCCTACACCAGTAACCAATACAGCAATTCCCATGTTTCCTGTAATAAGCCATTCATCATTCACCTTTTTTAAATGCATAGGATGCACACCTTCTTTTCCATTTTTTTTAAACACCACCACGGCATCTTTTGAAAAAAGTTTAAATGTTTTTTTGTCATCATATGGAAATGGTGGCACTACAATAAAAGCTCCAACTTGAAATCCTTTTTTAACATTTATCTTAAAACTTTTCCCTGATGCAATTTTTAAAAACATCTCGCCTATTGGCTCATTAATTCCCGCACGTTGTATAAATATCTGAGGGTATCCAAACCTTGAAGTGAATTCTAAAGGATAAATACCGTTACCGTTAACTATACAGTTGATATCGATATGACCAATAAAATTATTTTTCGCTAATGTATTTTGAAATTTTAAAAGAGTGGCATCAAATATTGGTGAATCTTTAGTCCAAAACATGCTCGTTCCCATCTCACCAGTAGATACACCCAGTTCTTTAGGAAACAACTTTTTATGCTCAAAGGTGATATTAATTGGGTAAACAAATTCTTTTCCATTAAAGAATGCCGCAATAGAAATTTCTACACCTTTAACTTTTCTTTGTAATTGAAAATTCCCAAAATCGTTTCCCCATGATTTTTCATAGGCTTTTAAAACACGAATCACATCTAAACCTTCATCATCACTTCCTACAAACAATAACTGCTTAAGTTCCTGTGTTTCCCCACAAGGTTTAATTACGTATGTATTTGGATTGCTTTCAACATAGTTTATGGCTTCATTAAATGATATAAATTCTTTAGATGGTAGTACTTTAATTTTGTGCTTTTTCAATTCAGATTGCCCAAAATTTCTATCTAATTCCAGTTTATCTGTATACTCGGTTCCACCAATTACCAATTTACCAGAAGCCCTTAATTCGCTGGCAATTTTACCATAACCTGTGTAATCAAAAATAATAATATCGGCCCAGTCAATATGCTTTTCCCACTTTGTAACTTTATCTAAAAAACCATACCCGATTTCTTTGGATTCTCTGTCTTCAATAAAGAGTTTGACTTCGTGTCCTTCAGTTTTAATTGTATTTGCAATATCTAATGATTCGCCCCATCGCGATACAAAAAGAAATTTTTTGCCCAAGGCTTGTTGTGCTTTCAACTGGAAAGTATTAGTGATTTAAATATGATTTGATGCTTCTTAATTTTAAGCAAATGTATATAAATTAAACTCTCATTGTATGTGCTGTTGACTTTATATTTTTTAATAAAATAAACAAAAAAAGCCTATCATCATTTTGATGATAGGCCCTTCTTATAAAAGAAAATTTGAGTTAGTTAATTTTCTTCTTTTTTTCTGCTTTATCTATTGTATCGTACATTAAAGGTGTTGCAATAAATAGTGATGAGTATGTTCCAACTACAATACCAACTATTAATGCAAACATAAATCCTCTGATAGAATCACCGCCAAAAATAAAGATGGCTAATAATACTACCAACGTTGTTGATGAAGTGTTTAATGTTCTTCCTAAAGTACTGCTTAATGATACGTCTACAACTTTTTCAAAATTCCAAGAAGTATGTTCATTAAGGTATTCCCTAACACGGTCGAAAACAATTACCGTATCGTTCAATGAATAACCAATTACCGTTAATATAGCTGCAATAAAGGCTTGGTCGATTTCCATACTGAAAGGTAAAAACTTATAAGTTAAAGAGAATACTCCAAGAACTATTAATACATCATGGAATACCGCCAAAACAGCACCTAATGAGAATTGCCATTTTTTGAAACGCAATAGGATATATAAGAATACCACAATTAATGATCCTAAAATTGCCCAGAATGATGCTTTTTGTATATCATCGGCAATAGTTGGACTTACCTTGTAATATTTCATTAATCCAACTGTTTTAGTATCGGCATCACTAATAAAATCTTCATAAGTTAACCCATCTAAATGTGGTTGTAATGCTTTGTATAAATCAACTCTTAATTGCTCATCTACCTCAGCACCTGTTTCATTAACTTTATATTTTGTTGTGATTTTTAACTGATTGGCTTCACCAAAAGTTTTTGCATCAGCACTTCCAAAAACTTTAGATAAAGTAGCTGTAATTTCTGAAGCATTAACATCTTGAGCAAAACGTACTTGATACGTTCTTCCTCCAACAAAATCAACACCTTGGTCCAAGCCTTCTGTTAACAATGATCCTAAACTTATTAAAATAAATGTTCCAGATACTATATAAGCAACTTTACGCTTTTTAAGGAATTCGATATTAAGATTTCTAAAAAGATTTTTTGTTAAAGCTGTTGAGAAATCTAATTTTCTACCTCTATTAACATACCAATCAATTAACAATCTTGTGATAAAAATGGCAGTAAATAATGATGTACCAATACCAATTAATAACGTGGTAGCAAATCCTTTAATAGGTCCTGTACCAAAAACAAACAGTATTAATGCTGTTAAACCAGTAGTAATGTTAGCATCTAAAATTGATGATAAAGCATTACTAAAACCATCTTGAATAGCTTCTTTTTGTCCTTTTCCTTTTGCTATCTCTTCCCTAATACGTTCGTAAATAATTACGTTGGCATCAACAGACATACCAATAGTAAGCACGATACCGGCAATACCAGGAAGAGTTAATACCGCACCTAACCCTGAAAGAATACCAAAAATCAACACGATATTCAAAACCATAGCAATATCTGCAAAACCACCAGCTTTACCATAATAAATTATCATCCAAACAAGTACTAAAGCTAAAGCTATCATAAATGACAACTTACCATTATCAATAGCTTCCTGACCTAATGATGGCCCTACAACTTCACTTTGAATGATATCTGCACGAGCTGGTAATTTACCTGCACGTAAAACGTTTGCTAAATCGACCGCTTCATTTAATGTAAAACTCCCTGAAATTTCAGAATTTCCTCCAGAAATTGGTCCAGTTGTTACGCCTGGAGCAGAATATACTATATTATCTAAAACAATGGCTATTTGAGTTCCTTGAGTAAAAGCTCTACCGGTCATTTCTTCCCAAATTTTAGCTCCTTTAGCATTCATTTGCATTGAAACTGTTGGTTTTCCTGTTGGTCCAAAAGCGTTTCTTGCATCTGTAACCACAGCACCACTTAATTCTGGAACATTATCTCTATTTCCAATTAATGCATATAAATCGATTAATTCGCTATCCTTTTCTGGTTTACCAAAGGCAAATTTAACATAACGTTGCTCCACTGGAAGTAATGCTCTTACTTGTGGCATGTTTAAATATTCAGCAACCTTGTCTTTGTCTTTAATCTCAAATTTTGCAATCACTGGTCCTCCAGAATATCCTTGCCCTTTTATTAAATCAAATAAAGGATTTGCAGCAACTGCTGTAGAATCTGTACTAGTATCTCCTAAAAGTTCATCAATTTTAGAGTCTGTAGCATTTTCCTCATCATTCCCTTCAACCACTTGAGCTTCTGGTTTGACATTTACAATACCTTTTAAAACTTCATTGGCTTGAGATAAAAATGGAAAGAATTGTTCTCCTTTATAAGCATCCCAAAATTCTAATTGTGCAGTACTTTGTAATAATCCAGTAGCACGTTCTACATCTTTAACACCTGGTAATTCAACTAGAATTCTTCCTGATGTTCCTAAACGTTGAATGTTTGGTGAAGTAACACCAAATTCATCGATACGTTTACGTAGTACTTCAAATGCTGAAACTATAGATTCGTCAATTTTTGTTTGAATAACTTGTTTTACTTCATCGTCAGACATACTTCCATCAATCTCACCATCAAGTGCCTTAGTATAAAATATATCTGGAGAAGCTAGTTTCGTATCACCTTTAATAGCATCGAAAGCTTTAAAGAAATCTTCTAAATATGTGTTTTGGCTATTTTTTTGAAGCTCGGAAGCATCATCTAAAGCTTTATTAAAAATTGGGTTTTTACTATTATTTGCCAATCCTTTTAAAATGTCTTTTACAGATACTTGCAGAATTACATTGATACCACCTTTAAGGTCAAGACCAAGATTCATTGCTTTTTCTTTCACATCATTATATGTGAATTTTGCAATACCGATATTAAAAACAGTATCAGTAGCAATTGATTCTAAATAATTTGCTTCTTCATTACTTCTTTTAACTCTGTAATCTGCTTCTGTGTCTGGAACTTTACTAACAGCAATTTCCTTTGCCTTTCTTTCTATTTGATTCGCTTTAAACGTAAAAGAGAGTTGGTAAATACTCACTAAACCGAATAAAACTGCAAATAATTTTACTAATCCTTTATTTTGCATTTTTGTTTTGTTTTTGGTCAAATTTGTTGGCTAATTAATTTAAAGGCCATTTTAATATTTGACAATTTGTTTTATAATTAAATTGAACTATTGTTTTTATTGGAAAGCTTCTTGAGTGGTATAGCTTAAAAGTAAATATTTGTTTTTAAAAATTTAACTAAAACTAAGCAATTCCAATAGTGGTTGGGCCTGCTCTAACTTCTGGAATATTACGTGAAGTATTATCTATTGCTATTGCAATATTTTTAAGTATTTTTAATGCTTCATTTGCAATTTCGTTACCATGTCTAGCATCAATCTCATTATTAAAAACGTAGACATTTTGCTTATAAAATCTATCGAAATCTTGTTTTAGATTTAAAACAAACTTTCCATTCAAGCCTGAATCTAAATCATTGCCTTTATGGATTTCAAATACATCAAGTTTATAATTTTTTGTTTTTTTTTCTGAAGGAAATTTTGGAGTATTTTCATATTGATTATTAGAAGCATATTCAATATCGATATGATTTCCATCTGAAAGTGCTTTTTTAACACTTTCGATATTAACAGAACTATAATAGGTTATTTTAAGTTGCCCATCTTTTAGCTCTTGTACCTGGATTGTGTTAACACCTATGGCTTGTAATTGCTCTTTTACAATCACTACTGCATTTTGAGCCTCATCAGATGTTATGTCAATATCTGAAAATTTTAATACGATTTCCTGATTAGGTTCAGAAATACGATTCTGATAAATACCTAACGAGATAAATAGAATTAATAAAGCACCAAAGTACCATGTTGTTTTCATGCGCCAAATATAAAAATAAAGACTGTATTTCTACAGTCTTTACATAAATATCTATTTTAAATTATTGATTTTATAATTCTAATAAATCATTCACACTTTTAACGGCTTCAGCACTTGATATCATATTGTCTTTCTCAGCTTGATTAAGCTCAATATTTACAATTTTTTCAATTCCATTCTTACCTAAAATTACTGGAACACCAAGGCAAATATCATTTAATCCATATTCACCTTCTAACATGACAGAACATGGGAACATTTTCTTTTGATCACAAGCAATTGCTTGAACCATTGATGATACAGCTGCTCCTGGAGCATACCATGCTGAAGTACCTAAAAGTTTTGTAAGTGTTGCACCTCCAACTTTAGTGTCTTCTTTTACTAAATTTAATCTGTCTTCTGATAAAAATTGAGAAACTGGAACTCCATTTCTTGTTGCCAAACGTGTTAGAGGAATCATTCCTGTATCACTGTGCCCACCAATTACCATACCATCCACATCGCTTATTGGCCCATCTAAAGCTTCTGCCAATCTGTATTTAAAACGAGCTGAGTCTAAAGCTCCACCCATTCCAATAATTTTATGCTTTGGCAAACTTGTAGATTTATGCACTAAATAAGCCATGGTATCCATTGGATTACTTACTACAATCATAATTGTATTTGGTGAATGTGCAATTAAACTAGATGACACATTTTTAACAATACCAGCATTAATGCCAATTAATTCTTCACGAGTCATTCCTGGTTTACGAGGAATTCCTGATGTAATTATACAAACATCACTATTGGCTGTTTTACTATAGTCATTTGTAATCCCTGTTATTTTTGTATCAAATCCGTTTAATGAAGCTGTTTGCATTAAATCCATTGCTTTTCCTTCAGCATATCCTTCTTTAATGTCTAATAAAACCACTTCTGAAGCGAAATTTTTAATGGCAATGTATTCAGCACAACTTGCACCAACTGCCCCAGCTCCAACTACTGTTACTTTCATAATGTATTTTGTTTAATATATGTTATTTTAAAGAATGTGAAATTACAAATAATAATGGTTTAAATAAAAAAACTAACTAAAACTAAACTCAATATTTTTACAAAAACCTAAGTTTTTTGTTCATTATCTAAATCCAAAATTGATACCAACTGAAAAAGCATTAAATTTGGCCAAATGGTACTCTGCATTCAGTCTGAAAAAGCCTAATTTCAACTTGGTTCCAACAGTTCCTCTTGCCCCTGATACTTTACTAGATACTGAAAATGGATCAACAATATCCTCTGTTGTTAAAAATCCATTTGAAACCCTGTAAGTTCCAAGTAAATCTGAATCTGATTTTCCATTAATATACCCAAGACCTCCATAAAAATTAATAATTGGTAATTTGGTTGAAGCTATTAATTGAAACAGCCAAGTATTAATAGATGACTCTAATCGTTGACTTTCTCCACTTATTCCAGAAGACTCTGATAAATCATAAGTACCATCTAAATGTGAATAAGCCACTAAACCAGAAATAGCCACTGGTAATAATTTATCTGCAGGTAACCATTTTGTAAACTCAACTTGTAAGCCAGCTCCGTACATACTTATATCAACATCATTAGTATTTATTTTTGGTACAAAACGCGCTTTTACTTCGATGCCTTTACTTAAACCTAAAGCACCTTGTATGAAAGCTGTAGGCAATAAATTAGCACTAGAATTTCCAATACCATTTGGTAGTGTTATTTGTTCTGTTTGTTGACCAAAAATAGGATCATCGTAGGTTACTTCAACAACAACATCCGGATTGTTTTCTCCTAAAACACTAGAAACCATTTGCTGACTTCCACCTTGAGCAAAAGCAACATTATTATATAAATCAGTATTCATCAAAAACGATTTATCTGCATTACTTACCGTTGCTGCATTTGCTATAACAGAAATTTCAAACCCACCTAAGGGTTTTGCATCAGCTGTATTAAACCAGTTGGCATTCATGCTGTACATCAAACCATTTGTTCCTGATGCTAAATAGTCATTTGCAAAGTGTTGGGCATCATCTATCCCAGCCGCAAGTAATACGTCTAAATCATTTTGTGCTTTCGCAGAAATTGTTGCTATACATAGCAACACAAATAAGGTTGTCTTTTTCATTTCAAAGTAAATTTGGTTTAACAAATATATAAAAATAATTTAATAAATTACTTTTTATCGATAAAATATTGCATTTTAACCGATTTTTTATGCTTTAACAATTAGAATTTTAATCTAAAACTTACATTAGGTGTTAATTCTAGAGAGTGGTTATCTATCTCAATAGTTGTATTTGAATCATTTGGATTTACTTTATAATACCTGTTAATCGCATTCTTTCTATCCAAAATGTTTAAAACGCCTGCACGCAATGATGCCTTGATAGTTTCTGATATTTTGAAAAAATAACTAAAAGAGGCATCCAATCGAATAAATTCATCTAAATTTTCGCTATTTGGCGTATCATAATTAACTGTAGTAGTAGTTCCATCACGTACAGTTTCATTTCCTTCAACTGGTTTTGTATAAGGCTTTCCCGTTCTCCAAATACCTCCAACCGATATTTTTAAATTTTCTAAAATATCATAATTAAAAGCCATGGACACCGAGTGCCTAACATCAACATTGTTTGGAAAAACCGATGGCGTAAAGGTTTTAAATTCATAGTTATTAACACTATAGGTATAACTTAACCAATTACTAAACCTATTGGTTGTTTTGTTAATTAAAAATTCCACACCTTTTGCCGTATAATTTCCAGAAGCATCTCTGTATTGAAAATCATTGTAAAACCCTTGATTGGAAGCGGTAATTCCTTCAACAAATTTATAAAATCCTTGAACATCCAAAACCAAATTATTATGGTTAAAGTCAAACCCAAAAGATACTTGTTTGCTTATTGAAATTGGGATGTTTTGTGCATAGGGCTGCGTACTTTCTGAATTGGGCTTATTTTGCTCATTAGCCAAAATCCAACGTCTATTTTCAACACCTAGAAAATTATCTTGAAAATCAACAATCTGCGTCGCCGATTGATTTTTGAATTCTCCTTGCAACTTCACTGCAAACTGATTAGTAAGCTTTTGCCTTAAATTCAATCTAGGTTCAATAATTATTTTATTGAATTTTTGAAAATAGTTAGACCTAACGCCTAGTCTCAAATATGTACTGTTTTTTTTAAATTCTACCTCAGTAAAAAAAGCATGATTAAGCAAGACATCTTTTTTTTCACGTTCATAGGATGGTGAGCTTACCGTGGTTCCGTTTAAAATACCAATTTCATCAAACTGATAGCCATTTAACAAATTTAGATTGTTATTAATTTTGTAATTGGTCTTTAACTTAACGCTGGTTTCTAAAACCTCATTGGTCTGGGTTAATTTTTGATCTGTTTCAATTCTATAATCAATAGCATCAACATTGTATTTTGAATAAAACGCACTGAGTTCTGAGCTAAAATCTGACGTCCATATACCACCCCAATTTACACCTGCTCCAATATTTTGTTGTTTTAAACTACTTGTTTTAGATTCTTTATTATTGGCATTATCTATAAAACTTTCCTCATAATCTAGGGTATTATTAATACCAATAATGTTAGCTCTAAACTTATGCTTTTCATTAAGATCAAATAATAATTTGGCCGTATAATCATAAAAAAAGAACTTAGAAGACCTATTGCTTTCGCTTATATTGCCATTATTGGTTGTTAATTTACTGTCTTGAAAACTACGTTCAAAGTATTTATCATATACTGGAGATTTATAAAAATCGGTAAAAGACCGCCTACCTGAAACATGTATTGCCCATTTTTTGCTTAATGGTATTTCAAAAAAAGCATCTCCACTAAGTAAATTAGCGCCAATCCCCCCTGAAACCTCTTTTCCTATTTTGTCTTTTGTAAACATACTTATAGTACTTGACACACCATCACTAAATTCACTAGATGTACCGTTTTTAGTAACGATGACCTTATTTGTTAAATTAGGGTTGTACGCAGAAATGAGTCCAAAAAAATGCCCCGCATGGTACATTTTAATATGATCCCAAAGCATTAAGTTTTGGTCGTTTGTTCCACCTCTAACATTAATATTAGCTATGCTCTCATTAACACTTTCTACACCTGGCAATGCTTGAATGGACTGCAAGATATCTGGTTCTGTAAGTCCTGGTAAAATACCAAATTTTTCGGTATTTAAAACGGTACTACCATCAATGAGTTTTTGCAAACCCGTGGTTAAAAATTTAGAAATCAATACCTCATTAAGTGCTTCACTCTTTTCACTTAAAATAATTGTTTTACAATTACTATTACTATTACTATCCCATAGTTCTTTAGCTGCAAACGTTTGTGTCTCATAACCTAAAAATGAGATAGCAATAATTTCATTTAACGCAACATTATCAAGTTGAAAACTGCCTTCTTCATTGGTAATAGTACCTTTTGTTGAATTATTGATTACAATCGAAGCACCAAATAATGGTACAGTATTAGTGCTTGAAACTAGCTTACCACAAATGGAAATTGTTTTATCTAGTGGAGAAATAGTAATGTAGCGCTCGTTAAGAAATTTAAAATTTAATAATGTATTAGCATTAAGATTTTCAATAATTTGATTTAGCGTATCCGATTCATTAGGCATATTAACCACAACATTTTCAACCTCATTAACCGAATATGAAAATTTTACTTCAAAGCGTGCTTCCAAAGCCGATATAACATTAATTAATGATTTCTTTTCTTGAGCTTGAAGAGAAAAATAATAACAAATGAAAAATAAAGCGAAAAAATAATTAGTGCGTGGCATAGTCATATAATTCAACTTTATTACCATTTATTTTATAACTTAGTTTTAGAGGAATGGTTACTGATTGTAATGCTATGTTTATATCATTATGTGTAAAACTTCCAGAGAACATAACTGATTCGTCTATATTTTTAGCATCAACAACAATATCATACTGAATTTCCAATTCGTTAATAACTTGCCATAACGGGACATCTTCAAAGGTTGTTTCCTTAGTCAACCACGAGGGATTTTCTGCTATAAAATCTTTGACCTTGCTTATCTTGTCATTTATAACCCTAAATGTTTTCCCCGGTTTTAATATAGTTCTATCACTTCCGTGAGTAACTCTTACAGAGCCTTCATAGCATTGTACCTCAAAATAATTGGTGCGTTCTTTCACATTAAAATGCGTACCCAAAACTTGAATGGTCCCTGCATTTGTTTTTACAGTAAATTTTTTGCCTTTGGTTACTTTAAAAAAAGCTTCACCTTCTAAATCAAGAGTTCGTTCCTTTTTCCAAAGTTTTTTGTTATAGGTTAATTTTGATTGGGCATTTAAAATAACTTCAGAGTTGTCAGGAAGATTAAAAGTTTCTATTTGTGCGATTTCTGTTGAATAAGACTTCATATTATTAAAGAACAAAAAATATGAAGACGTTAACATTAACAGCAAAATAGCAGCAACTTTCATAAATGTTTTAAAATTTAAAGAAATGACTTTGGGTTCATGCTTAACTAAGCTTTTTGCATTAAAATCTGCCAAGGCTTTTTGTGCATTAACTTTAGGTATATCTAACTGTTTAGCATAAAAACCCGCTTTTTCAAGTGTAGAAAAATCTTCATCTGGATATAGTTTCTTAATTTCCTCAGTAGATATTTCTCCTTCAAACCATTTTAATATGTCATGTTCTTTATTCATTATTATATCGCTTTGTATTATTAAGACACCAAAATATTTGTTTTCCCTACCGTAAAAGTTAAATTTTAATTTCTTCTACTTTCTCACGTAATATTTTTAATGCGGCAGACATTCTTTTTTCAACTGTTTTTTGTGAAATATTTAGTAATTCTGCAATCTCCCTATATTTCTTATCTTCCATTCTATTCAATAAAAACACCTCGCGTTGCTCTTCTTTCAAACTTGAAATAGCTAAAAGTAATTTCTTCTTAAACTCATCTTCTTCCATTAAATACTCAGGACTCAGATTTGTTTTATCCATATAAGGCACTTCTTTTGCATAGCTCATAACAACCTTTTCATGTCGCACTGTATTTAAAAACATATTATTAACGGTAGTAAATAAATAGGTTTTTGCTTTGGTAAAGTCAATTTTGGAACAGTTCTCCCAAATTTTAACAAAAGCATCCTGAACAAAGTCTAAAGAAATAGCTTTATCTCCACATTTATAAAATGCAAAATTATTGGCAGACTGAATATGTTCTAAATAAAACGAGTTAAAATAAGATTCTTCACAAAGTTTATGCTTTGGGCTATCCATAAGTTTTTAATAAAGTAGATTAGCACAAAAATATAAAATAAAAACATAATAATTATTTGACTAAAAATCAATGCTTTATATATTTATATCAAAAAAAATAACAAAAATTATAGGGTAAATTTAAGCATAGGGGTCTTAAATACAGAAAGCGAAAAAATCGCTGTGAAAAAGAATTAAATAAACCCAAAAAATTATTATCATGAAAAATTTAAAATTTATTACCGCAATCTTATTAATGTCTTTTATAGGATTAACCTCGTGTCAAAATGAAATGGACACAGAAAACGGTCAAAACCCAAACACTAACAATGCAAATTCTCAAACCGCTAGTAACCTAGAACGCTCATCTATGTACGATGGTAGTTTTGACGATTTTTTAGACGGCATGTCTTGTTCTTCTATTTTATTCCCTGTTACTGCAACGGTTAATGGCACAAAAGTAACCTTAATTAGTGAAGCCAATTACAGTTTAGTTTTAAACCTACTTAGCCAGTTCAACAATGATGAAATTGTTTTTCAATTCCCATTATCTGTAAGGTTAAGCAACTATACAGAAGTGGAAATCGCAAATCAAGCAGAATACGATGCATTGGCTAATGCCTGTTCAGAAGCTGAGAACGCAGGAGACTTTGCCATTAATTGTTTGGATATAGATTTTCCTATCACTGTTTTAACCTATAATTTAAATTTAGATCAAACAGGCAGTGTTGTAATTGGTTCTAATGAAGATCTATACACCTTTATGAAAGACTTTGGCAATGATGAGTTGTTTTCTATAAACTACCCAATAACAGCGACCCTAAAAGGTGAAAACAATACTGTTATTGAAATAACAAGTGATATGGATTTACAATCTAGAATTACTGAGTGTTTATCTAATGACGCCGCTAAAGATGATGCTAAAAATAATGCCAACTCGTTGGGAACCATACTGGTTGATGGGGCATTTAAAGTAAAGTCATTTGTTTCTGCCGGTGTTGATACGGCTAACGATTATGCAAATTACAGCGTAGATTTTGCAAACGATTTATCATGTACAGCACATAATATCTTAAACACAACCATTAATGACGTAGAAGGAACATACGAAGTGACATCAGATCTTGAAGTGTTTTTAAAATTGACTTTTTCTGGAAATGCCTCTTTTGAGTTATTGAATGAAACCTGGAAAGTAACTAGCTATTCTGAAAGTTCAATCTCTCTACAAAGCACTACAAATGCTACTATAACATTGGTTTTATCTCAAATTTAAAAAATCAATAGTACATTTGCTACATTTGTTATGTGTAGAACAGCTGTCAGTTTTGGCAGCTGTTCTTAAAACAAGTTTAAAATTCAGGTCATAAAATACATTACAATGAAATTTAAAGTCTCAATAGCCATTTTTTTCTTTTTATTTTTAATACAATCTTGTAGCACAAATGAAATAAGTGACAAAAATACCGATATTACCATAGCCAATAAAAAAACAACTGGAACATCGGCTCATGATCTTTTATCGGATGACACGTTCACTTCCATGGTTATTGAAGTTGTCTATGTTGAGGGTTATGCTCCTACACAAACCGCCATTAACAATTTTGTAAATTTCATTAAGGCAAGAACCTATAAACCTAATGGTGTAAGTGTACAAACTAGATCAATAGTATCGCCCGGTGAATCACAATACTCTATAGAAGATATCCGCGATATTGAAGATGCTAACAGAACTGCATATAATACAGATTCTCAAATTGCAGTTTGGGCTTTTTTCACTGATGGCGAATCAGACCAAAATACAGATACTAGTTCTATAATAGGAACTGCCTATAGAAATACGTCGTTTGTTATTTTTGAAAATACCGTTCATGATTTTAGCAATAACAATTTTGAGCCTCCAAGAGATCTATTGGAAACCACTGTTATTGAACATGAATTTTGCCATATTTTGGGGTTGACAAATTTTGGGTCGCCCATGCAAAGTTCTCACGAAGACCTGGATCATGAAAAGCATTGCAATGTTGACACTTGTTTGATGTATTGGGCATCAGAATTTGGGTCAGGAATTGGTAACATGCTTGGATCAAGCAGTATTCCTCAGCTAGATTCACAATGCCTTGCTGATTTACAAGCAAATGGTGGGAAATAAAAAATTCTTTAAACCCTAAATCATAATACAACGAAAACTACAGCTTTAATATTTATAATGTTTTCTTGTGCCTTTTTTTCTGTAAAAGCACAAGAAAACATTAAACCAAACACATCCCATGCTGGTCTTAAATTTGGCTACAACATGGCATCGGTTAGTTTTGATGGAGATACCGAAACAGGAAAAAGACATGGATTTCATGTTGGCTTTTATGGTGAATCCTTTATATCTGAAATCACTACCATTCAAGTTGAAATTTCATACTCACAACAAGGATATGAGTTAAAAGACAATAGTGGTACTTTTACACAAAAACTAAATTATATAAATGTACCTGTATTGTTAAAAGTATATCCAGACAAAAACTTCTTTTTAGAAGCCGGCCCCCAAGTTAGTTTAGCTATTTCACATAGAGAGGAGTATGATAGTAGCTTCAATTTATTTAATTCAACTAAAGAATACGATCCAGACAATTTTGACTGGGGTATTAATTTTGGTGGCGGATTTAAAACCAACTCTGGCTTATCACTTGGGGTTAGATATCTTTTAGGACTGGGAAATGTATACAACCAAGAAAGTCCTAAAAACAGACTTTTGCAATTCTCATTAGGGTTTGATTTATAAGACGAAAAAGGGTTACCCAAAATTGCGTTCTGGTAGGCACACTTCCAAAATTTATTTCCAAATCATTTTCTAATTTAAAATCTAAAACTTCCATAGGGTAAAAAACTTTTCAAGTGTCTTATTACTGAACGCTCATCTAGAGTAAATCATTAATAATATTAAAATTAAAAGTTATGAAATCATTTAAAACATTAACGTTCATTTTAGCTTTTGGGGTATCATTTATAACAAATGCACAAAAACCTGAAGCCTCTAACGAAAAAAAAGCCAGTAAAGAATCATATTACAGAAAAAGAGCCTTAGAAGATGCTAAATATGAACAACAGTTCAGTGCCGAAACTAAAGCTGAAGAAGAAACATTTTGGAAGGATCAACAAAACTACGAAAACAATTTAAAAAAGAAAGATAGAAAAGCTTACAAAGCTTATATGAAAGGTAAAGAGGATGCTTACGCTAGTCATTATGCACATTGTGATCATCATTGCCATCACAGTGATTATTATTATCATCAAGCCACATTTTATTATTACGGATATGACAGATATTATTATGAGAGATATCCACGAAGAAATACAATTAGCACAAGTGTACGGGTCAGTACTCCAAGTGTAAGTTTAGGTTTGTTTTAATTGAAAAAGCTATTTAAACAAAAAAAAGGTTGTCTAATGAAGACAACCTTTTTTTTTAATAATGATGACTACTAAGCATCAATTTTTGCATAAACAGCATTTTTCTCGATAAACTCTCTACGAGGCGGTACATCATCTCCCATAAGCATAGAGAAAATTCTATCAGCTTCAGAGCCATTATCAATTTGAACTTGTCTTAAAATTCTAAATTCTGGGTTCATGGTGGTATCCCATAATTGTTCTGCATTCATCTCTCCAAGACCTTTGTATCTTTGTATCCCAGCACTTCCACCCATACTTTCAACTACCTCATCGCGTTCTTTTTCAGACCATGCATATTGCTTTTTTGCACCTTTTTTCACTAAATATAAAGGAGGAGTTGCAATATATATATGACCGTTTTCAATAAGTTCTTTCATATATCTAAAGAAGAACGTTAAAATAAGCGTTGCAATGTGACTACCATCAATATCGGCATCACACATAATAACAACTTTATGATAACGCAACTTTGAAAGATTCAATGCCTTACTATCTTCTTCAGTACCAATAGTTACTCCTAATGCCGTAAAAATATTTTTTATCTCCTCGTTTTCAAATACTTTATGAACCATTGCTTTCTCAACATTAAGAATTTTACCTCTTAACGGAAGGATTGCTTGAAACGCTCTATCTCTACCTTGTTTTGCAGTTCCACCCGCTGAATCTCCCTCTACAAGAAATACTTCGCATTTTGATGGATCCTCTTCAGAACAGTCACTTAGTTTACCAGGTAAACCACCCATACTCATAACGCTCTTTCTCTGAACCATTTCACGAGCTTTTTGAGCCGCATGTCTTGCTTGAGCTGCAAGAATAACCTTTTGAACTATAATTTTAGCATCATCAGGATGTTCTTCAAGATAATCACTTAACATTTCAGAAACCGCTTGACTAACAGAAGCAGAAACCTCTCTATTCCCAAGTTTTGTTTTTGTTTGACCTTCAAATTGAGGTTCTTGAACTTTTACTGAAATAATTGCCGTTAGGCCTTCACGAAAATCGTCTCCTGCAATATCAAACTTTAGTTTATCGGTTAAACCAGAAGTATCAGCATATTTCTTTAAGGTCATTGTTAATCCACGACGAAACCCTGCTAAATGTGTACCACCTTCATGAGTATTTATATTATTTACATAAGAATGTAAGTTTTCAGCATAAGATGTATTATAAATCATGGCAACCTCAACCGGAACGCCATTTTTTTCACCTTCAAAAGAAATAACTTCTCTCATTAAAGGTTCTCTATTACCATCTAAAAAACGAATAAATTCTGGCAAACCTTCTGTTGAATGAAACGTTTCCCCTTCAAAATCACCATTATCTTTTTTAGATCGTTTATCTGTTAAGTGAATAATAATTCCTTTGTTCAAAAAAGATAATTCGCGCATTCTACTTGCAAGCGTATCATAACTATATTCAACAGTTTGAGTAAATATAGTAGGATCTGGAGTAAAAGTAACTGTAGTACCACGTTTATCGGAAGTGCCTATTTGCTTTACTGGATATAAGGCTTTACCACGCTCGTACTCTTGCTCGTAAATTTTCCCATCTCTATATACTGTTGCTCTTAAATGTTGAGATAAAGCATTTACACAACTCACCCCAACTCCGTGCAATCCTCCAGATACTTTATAAGAATCTTTATCAAACTTACCTCCTGCTCCAATTTTGGTCATTACAACCTCAAGTGCAGAAACACCTTCTTTTTTATGTAAATCTACCGGAATACCACGTCCATCATCTTCGGTAGTTATTGAATTATCTTCATTAATTATTACTGTAATATTATTACAATGTCCTGCAAGCGCTTCATCAATAGAGTTATCAACCACTTCATATACTAAATGGTGTAAACCTCTTGTACCAACATCACCTATATACATCGATGGACGCATACGTACGTGCTCCATACCTTCTAATGCCTGAATACTATCTGCCGAATAATTGTGTTTATTAAACTCTTCCTTAGGTTCGCTCATATTATGATTAAATATTGTTTATTTAAATTTTTTACTTCATAAAAAAAGATGCTTTTTGCATCCTTCTGAATACGAACAAATATACGAAATAATCAGCCTTTTAAAAAGCATTTTATCGACTCATTTGTATAATTATCAACATTTGTTAATTACTTAAAAGTTGCTTAAATCGCCTAAAAAGCGCCTTAATTTAAGTTTTGATGTTGTTTTTAAATTTTAAAATTAGGAAAAATTAAAAAATGTCTTAGAAGCGATATTTCAAACAAATTAAATAGGTGATTTTCTGAAATAGATCCTATAAAACACTTAAAAAAATAAAAAAGACCAATTAAAAATTGATCTTCTTTATTCTAAAATGTATTAAAATTTAAGCTTTCACATAAGCATCATCATGTACTTTTGCAACTGCTCTACCACTCGGGTCGTTCATATTTTTAAAAGCTTCATCCCACTCTAAAGCAATTTTTGTACTACAAGCAACACTTGGCTCTTGAGGTACACTTAATGCCGCTGCGTCACTTGGGAAATGTTCTTCAAAAATAGAACGGTAATAAAACTCTTCCTTGTTTTGAGGTGTTTGAATTGGGAATCGGAAATGGGCATTTTTCATTTGATCATCACTAATTTCCTTACCAACCATTTCTTTTAAAGTATCAATCCAGCTGTAACCAACACCATCACTAAACTGTTCTTTTTGTCTCCAAGCCACACTTGCAGGAATCATATCTTCAAACGCTTTTCTAACAACCCATTTCTCCATGCGTTCTCCGTTAATCATTTTATCTTGAGGGTTGATTCTCATAGCTACATCCATAAATTCCTTATCTAAAAAAGGAACACGTCCTTCTATTCCCCAAGCAGCTAAACTTTTATTAGCTCGCAAACAATCATACATATGAAGTTTACTTAATTTACGAACAGTTTCTTCATGAAATTCTTTAGCGTTTGGTGCTTTATGAAAATATAAATAGCCTCCAAATAATTCATCTGCTCCTTCTCCAGAAAGTACCATTTTTATTCCCATAGATTTAATAACACGCGCCATTAAGTACATAGGAGTGCTGGCACGAATTGTTGTTATGTCATAGGTTTCAAGATTGTATATTACATCTCTGATAGCATCTAAGCCTTCTTGAATTGTAAATTTAATTTCATGATGAACAGTTCCGATATGGTCGGCAACTTTTCGAGCAGCAGCTAAATCTGGTGAACCTTCTAAACCAACAGAAAACGAGTGTAATTGTGGCCACCATGCTGCTTGTGTATCATCAGACTCTATTCTCTTTTCAGCATATTTTTTCGCAATAGCTGAAGTTACTGACGAATCTAATCCTCCAGACAACAAAACCCCGTAAGGCACATCACTCATTAATTGTCTGTGAACAGCAGCTTCTAAAGCTTCTTTTATTGCCCGAATACTAGTTTCATTATCCTTTACTGCATCAAACTCTGTCCATTCCCTGTTATACCATTTAACAAATTCACCATCTCTACTTGACATATAATGCCCTGGAGGAAATAATTGAATTTTTGTACAAACACCTTCCAAGGCTTTTAATTCTGAAGCCACATAGAATGTTCCGTTTTGGTCCCATCCAATGTAAAGTGGAATAATTCCCATGTGATCTCGAGCGATAAAATACTCATCTTTTTCAACATCGTAAATAGCAAATCCGAAAATACCATTCATTTCATCAACAAAATGAACACCTTTCTCTTTATATAAGGCTAATATAACCTCACAATCGCTTTCTGTTTGAAACTCATATTTACCAACAAATTGTTTACGCAATTCGCGATGGTTATAAATTTCTCCATTTGCGGCCAATATAAGCTTTCTATCATCACTAAATAGAGGTTGTTTTCCTGAGGCTGGATCAACAATAGCTAAGCGCTCATGAGCCATAATTGCTTTATCATCACTGTAAATCCCACTCCAATCTGGACCACGATGACGAATTCTTTTAGACATTTCCAATAACTGTGGTCTTAAATCTTCAGACTTCTGTTTTAAATCAAATGCACATACAATTCCACACATATCTTTTATTTTTATATTTTTTATTGTTTTAATTGAGAAGGCAAATATGTATAATAAATTTATATTTATACATATAAATTTAATTAATGCTTATATATTAATATATAAAACTATATTTTAATATCATATTGTAACTTTAAAATATGTTTTTTCTTATTTATATTTACAATATGAAATATTTAATTTTTTTACTATTTGCATTTAGTATAACTAGTTTTTCACAAACTTGGCAAAAAACAAGCATTAAAAGTAATATTAATGGACAACGCTATGATGATGTCTATTTTTTAGATGAAAACATTGGATGGGCCGCAAATGGATATTACGCTTCTGTTTACAAAACTATTGATGGAGGCAAAACTTGGGTTGATCAATTAAATGAATCTACATTAGGAAGCAATTATTATTTCAGAAATATAGAGTTTTTGAATAGTGATATTGGCTTTTTAGGAACTTTAAACAACAAATTTTTTAAAACTATTGACGGTGGTGAAACTTGGAATCCTGTAACCAATATTTCCCCATATCCTTTTGCTATTTGTGGACTTTGCACTGTTGGTAGCTCAACCGTTTATGGTTGTGGTGCTTACTTTACTCCTGCTTACATTATAAAATCTACAGATAGTGGTACAACATGGAATTATATTGATATGTCTACTTACGCAAATGCTCTGGTTGAAATATATTTTTTAGATGAAAATATTGGGTTTGTCTCTGGAAGAAATGATAATGGAGGTACAATTTTAAAAACTACAGATGGAGGGCTTACTTGGACTGAAATATTCAATTCTAATATTGTTGGTGAATATGTTTGGAAATTACAGATTTTAGAAGCCAACAATGATGTGATTTTTGGTTCGATTGAATCGGTATCACCCAATCTTGGAAAACTTATAAAATCAACAGATGCCGGATTAACCTGGAATAGCTATAATGCTCCTGAAACCAACATTCAAGCTGTTGGGTTTTTAGATGAAAACCGTGGATGGATGGGTGGACATACCACAGGTTTTTATGAAACCTTAAATGGTGGTCTAACATGGACAAACCTTAATATAGGAGGAAATTTAAATAGGATTTTCTTCATCAATAACTCGTTAGCATATGCATCTGGAACTTCAATTTATAAATTTACAACCGAAACATTATCTGCAAATACCGATTTAAACCTCAAAGGATCTTCTTTAAAAATTTCGATGAAAACCAACCCAGTTAAATCTTTTTTAGAATTCAATATCCTTTTTGAAAAGGCCGACAACATTCTTATTGAACTTTATAACATCAACGGTAAGTTTATCAAACAATTATCAAGAGAATCTATACAAACCTCAAATACAGAAAAAGAGTATTCGATTTTTGTGGGTGATTTGGCTTCAGGCACTTATTTTGTTAATTTTCATAATAATTATATGAGGGAATCTTTGAAATTCATTAAAGAATAAATTCAAAAAATTAAACTTAAAACGAAAAAGCCTTGAAAATTTCAAGGCTTTTTAATTACGGAATATTTAAATATTTATGTGTTTGCAACGATACTTTCCACTTTGGATTTTTCATCACATAATCTACAATTTCAGGAATCACTTTATCTCGCTTACTCCATTCAGGTTGTAAATACAAAATACAGTTTTTGTTTACTCTTTGCGCTTGTTCTTCTGCAAAGCGAAAATCGTCTTTATTATAAACTATCACCTTAAGTTCATCTGCCCTATTACAAATTTCATCAGTTGGCAACTTTAATTTTTTAGGGGATAAGCAAATCCAGTCCCAAAAGCCGGTCAATTTATAAGCCCCAGAAGTTTCTATATGAACTTTCATGCCTTCTGCCTTTAACTTAGTTGTTAAAGAAGTCATGTCCCATGTCAAAGGTTCTCCACCAGTAATCACAATGGTATTACTGTGCTTTTTTGCATTAGCAACAATTTTAGAAACATCAGTCGGCGGATGCAAATCTGCATTCCAACTCTCTTTAACATCGCACCAATGACAACCTACATCACAACCTCCAACCCTAATAAAATAAGCAGCTGTTCCTTTATGATAGCCTTCTCCCTGAATGGTATAAAACTCTTCCATTAACGGAAGCATTTCACCTTTATCAACTAATTCTTTAATCTCTTTATTCATAAGTTTGCAAAGATACTATTTTGCTTACTAAATGTTGATAGTTTTATATATCTTGTTTGTAAGAATTAAATTTGAATAGTTATTTTTATACAAAATTATTTAGAATGGATATTAAGGAAACTTTTTTTAATTATATAACCGAAGGCAATGTTTGCAAAGGAGACTTTATCCCAGTTGGTGCTGCCATGTTAGATGGTGAAACAATTACTAATGCATTAGTAAAAATTCCATTAAAAACTTTAAACAGACATGGTTTAATTGCCGGAGCAACTGGAACAGGTAAAACAAAATCCCTACAGGTTCTTGCTGAAAATTTAAGTGACAAAGGGATTCCTGTATTGCTAATGGATATTAAAGGAGATTTAAGTGGTTTGGCTCAACCAAGTCCTGGTCACCCAAAAATTGATGAACGCCATGCGAAAATTGGAATTCCATTTGAACCAAAAAAATTTCCTGTTGAAGTTTTAACTTTATCCGAACAAGACGGTGTTAGATTACGTGCTACTGTTAGCGAATTTGGCCCGGTTTTATTATCTAGAATTCTTGATCTATCAGAAGCTCAATCTGGTGTTGTTGCTGTTATTTTTAAATATTGTGACGACAATAAAATGCCTCTTCTTGATTTAAAAGATTTCAAAAAAATATTACAATATACTACTCAGGAAGGTAAAGAAGAGTTTGGAGAAGCTTACGGACATATTTCAACAGCTTCTACAGGTTCTATTTTGCGTAAAGTTGTAGAGTTAGAGCAACAAGGTGCTGATTTGTTTTTTGGTGAAACTTCATTTGAAGTCAATGATTTATTACGAATTGATGAAGATGGCCGAGGCTACATAAATATTATTAGATTAACTGATATTCAAGACAGACCAAAACTATTTTCAACTTTTATGTTAAGCCTTTTGGCTGAAATTTATTCAAC
Organism: Gaetbulibacter sp. M235; assembly: GCF_043876835.1. Taxonomy (NCBI): domain Bacteria; kingdom Pseudomonadati; phylum Bacteroidota; class Flavobacteriia; order Flavobacteriales; family Flavobacteriaceae; genus Gaetbulibacter; species Gaetbulibacter sp. M235. The sequence continues at coordinate 87,217 of NZ_JBAWJZ010000002.1, read as the reverse complement.
TTTTCCAGAGCAAGGTGATAGCGATCGACCTGAGTTAATTATATTTATAGACGAAGCACATTTAATATTTAATGAAGCATCAAAAGCATTACTTAATCAAATTGAAAGCATTGTAAAACTAATTAGAAGTAAAGGTGTAGGTTTATATTTTGTAACCCAAAACCCAACAGATGTTCCTGAAGCAGTCTTAAGTCAGTTAGGTTTAAAAATACAACATGCATTACGAGCTTTTACAGCAAATGACAGAAAAGCTATTAAACTTGCAGCACAAAACTATCCTGATTCAGAATATTATGATACTGCTCAAGTTTTAACCTCATTAGGAACAGGAGAAGCCTTGGTTTCAGCTCTTGATGAAAAAGGAAGGCCAACACCTCTTGCCGCAACTATGATGCGAGCTCCTATGAGCAGAATGGATATTTTAACAGATTCTGAATTAAACGAACTGCATTCTAAATCAAAAATGGTAAAAAAATACAACCAAACCATTGATAGAGAAAGTGCCTATGAAATGCTTAATGAAAAAATAGACCGCGCTGAAGCTGAAGAAGCTAAAGAAAAAGCCAGACAAGAGAAAGAAGCGCTTAAAAAAGCAGAATCAAAAGAAAGAAATACCACATCAAGTTCAAGACGACGAAGTTCTGCAATGAATCCAGTTGTTAAAGTACTCACAAGCGCTACTTTTATTAGAAGTGTTTTTGGTATTTTAACCAAAGTCATGAAAAAGTAAGCAATTCATTTTTAAACATTTAAACACACTTAATTTTATATGAATAAATCATTTTTATATCTCATCATCTTGTTTTTATTATTTGCAAGTTGCAACAAAGAACAAGACCCTTTTCAAATAGGAAAACAACATATTGGCTTATTAACAGATTCTACACAAGTAAAGGATCTTGAAGCTATTTTTTCTAAAGATTCAATAGTTAAAAGCCTTAACGATACCGAGTTTACCAGAAATATTAACGATATAGAAGTTTTTGAAAAAGGAGGAAAAAAATTATTAAGTATTAGCCCAAGAAAACCATTAGATTCTACTTCATACATTCAAAGTGTACGTGTGTTTGACCCAAGATTTAAAACAGACAAAAAACTTTCTACAGAAAGTACGTTTAAAGATATTGCAAGCAATTACAAAATTACAAGAATTGATAATTTAATCAATACCATCGTTGTAACTGTAAACGAAATTAATGCTTCTTTTACTATTGACAAAAAAGAGTTACCTGCCAACATGAGATTTGACATGAGTTTAAAAATGGAAGCAGTACATATTCCAGATAATGCTAAAATCAAGTTCTTTTTCTTGAATTGGAATAAAACAGATTAGTTTTTAAAGTATGAATCCTTTCATTTCAAAAATATTAATAGATGTTGCCCGCAAAAAAATAAAAAAAAAGCAGGGCTCAAGTCCTGCATCCAACGAACAGATTGCTCCTTTAGTAAGAAACTTACAGGTAGAATTATCCCATACAATTAAGGATTCTATTTTTATAATCATTGGGGTTTTTGCGGCAGGATTTGGCTTAAAAGGATTTTTATTTCCAAACCAATTTATTGATGGCGGAGCAACTGGTATTTCATTATTATTAGAAAATATTACTAAAATAGATTTAAGTTATTTATTGATTTTAGTAAACATCCCGTTTATAATTCTTGCGTCAAAAACCTTTAATTTAAAGTTTGCTATCAGAAGTATTCTTGCTATCACTTTATTAGCATTTGTGGTACATTATATAGATTACCCTATAATTACTCAAGATAAATTACTTATTGCTGTTTTCGGTGGTTTCTTTTTAGGATTAGGAATTGGAATGTCCATGAGAGGTGGTAGTGTGATTGATGGCACAGAAGTTTTGGCTATTTTTTTAAGTAGAAAACTATCACTAACCATTGGTGATGTGTTACTTATCATCAATATCATTATTTTCTCTTTTGGAGCTTATATTTTATCCATAGAAACGGCTCTATATGCTATTTTAACCTATTTAGCTGCAGCAAAAACAGTTGATTTTGTAGTTGATGGTGTAGAAGAATATGTAGGCGTTACCATTATTTCAAATCATCATGAAACCATAAGAATCATGCTTATTGAAAAACTAAGAAGAGCTTGCACTATTTATGCAGGTAAAGGTGGATACGGAACACAAGGCAAAAGCTATGATAAAGATATTATTTACACTATTGTAACCCGATTAGAACTTGCCAAATTACAGACAGAAATTGATAAAATAGATAAAAATGCTTTTGTAGTTATGGGCACAGTTAAAGACTTAAAAGGCGGAATGATTAAGCGCAAACCAATGAAAAGCTAAAAATCGAAATGAAAAAATACACCATTCAAAACAACCCATTTATAGTACCTACCAACGATGGAAAAATAATTAAAGAACATTTTGGTTTGGCTACTGATGGCAATTCTAAAATAAGCATTGCTCATATGATTGCTCCTGCAGGTTGGAGTGAACCATTTCAAACGCCAGAATTTGATGAATTCACATTTATCATAAAAGGAAAAAAACAGTTTATCATAGAAGGTGAACAAATTGTTTTAGAAGCTGGCCAATCAATAAAAATTGAGAAAAACACCAGAGTTCAATATTCAAATCCTTTTACAGAACCTTGTGAGTATATAGCAATCTGTACTCCTGCCTTTTCAATAAATAGTGTTAACAGAGAAGATTAATGGCATCTTTTTTAATAAAAATTGTTGGCTCGTCTATTAATGGTTTAAGTTATTTCTCAAAATCTTACGCCGCAAACAAAGCTTTATCATTATTTTCAAAACCCAGAAAAGGGCAAATCAATAAAGCACAGTCTGCTTTTTTAGATACAGCCATTAAGGGAATTTTGTATTATGATTCCCATAAAATAATGACTTACAAATGGAGTGGCACAAAACAAACCATACTATTGGTTCATGGTTGGGAAAGTAATTCAGGCAGATGGAAACCACTTATAAATCATTTAAAAGAAAAAGATTATAACATCATCGCTTTAGATGCACCTGCTCATGGAAACTCTGGCAGTGAATATTTTAACGCCCTTCTTTATGCAGAATTTATAAATGTAGTAGCCAAAAAGTATAATCCAAATATTATTATTGGACATTCTGTTGGAGCTATGGCAACCGTTTTTTTTCAGAACAAATATCAATTAAATAGCATTCAAAAACTGGTACTTTTAGGCTCGCCCTCAGATTTTAAAGATGTTTTAAAAAGATATACAGATATGTTAAATTACAATCAACGTGTTACAGAACACCTCGATATTGTAATCTTAGAACAATTCGGATCTTCTCCAGAATCCTTTTCAACAGCTAAATATATTGAAACCATTGAATCTGAAGGATTGATCATTCATGATGAAGATGATAAAATCATTCCTTATAACGATGCGCTTCGTATTAAAAAGAATTATAAAAACAGCAAACTCATCACAACTAAAGGTTTAGGTCATTCGCTTAACCACAAATCTGTAACCTTGCAGATTTCAGAATTTATTGAGAGCTAAAGTTCTTATCTTTGCAAAACTATGGAAGAACAGTTAAAAAGAATCAATAAATATTTAAGTGAAGTAGGCTATTGTTCACGAAGAGAAGCGGACAAACTTATTGAAGCTGGTCGTGTTACCATTAACGGTGTAATACCTGAAATGGGCTCAAAAATAAGCCTTAATGATGTTGTTGAAGTAGATGGAAAACCGGTTATAGACTCAAAAGAATCATTTGTTTACTTAGCGTTTAATAAACCTGTTGGTATTGTTTGCACTACAGATACAAGTGTTGAAAAAGATAATATTATTGATTTTATTAAATATCCTAAACGCATTTTCCCAATAGGAAGATTAGATAAACCTAGTGAAGGCTTAATTTTACTTACCGACGATGGAGACATCGTTAATAAAATACTTAGAGCCAGCAATAATCACGAAAAAGAATACATTGTAAAAGTTGACAAACCCATCTCACAAACTTTTATTGAACGCATGTCTGGTGGAGTTCCATTGGCAGAATTAGATCGTGTTACAAAAAAATGTAAGGTAGAAAAATTAAGTACTTACGAATTCCGAATCATTTTAACACAAGGCTTAAACAGACAAATTCGTCGCATGTGTGAGTATTTGAATTACGAAGTAGAAACACTTAAACGTGTTAGAATAATGAATATTAAACTTGATATGCCTGTAGGCAAATATAGAGAGTTAACTGAAGAAGAACTTAGTGAGCTTAACATATTAATTCAAGATTCAACCAAAACATATAGTGAATCAATTAACAGACAAAGAAATCAAAGAAGCTAATAAATATGTCGACAATTTCTCCTTTTCATTTAGCAATTCCTGTTCATAATTTAAATGAATGCAGAGTATTTTATAGAGATGTATTAAACTGTGAAGAAGGTAGAAGCAGTGACCATTGGGTAGATTTTAATTTCTTTGGACACCAATTGGTTATTCATTACAAACCAAAATCCGATGAAGCTTTACACACAAATCCTGTTGATGGAAAAGATGTGCCCGTGCCACATTTTGGGGTTGTTTTACCCTGGAATGATTTTCAAACTTTTGCAAATCATTTAAAAGCAAAAAACATTCCATTTGTAATTGAACCATATATAAGGTTTGCAGGTCAAGTTGGGGAACAAGCAACCATGTTTTTTTACGACCCTTCAGGAAATGCTCTGGAGTTTAAAGCTTTTAAAGATTTAGGGCAATTATTTGCTAAATAGCCTAAAAACTATTGCATCCTATGGCGCTCTCTTGCCAATAATGTGTTTTTAAGTAACATGGCAATAGTCATTGGCCCTACACCTCCCGGAACCGGAGTTATAAAACTGGCTTTTTTACTCACATTATCAAAGTCAACATCTCCAGTTATTTTATATCCTCTTGGTGAAGATTCATCTGCAACTCTTGTGATACCAACATCAATAACAACAGCATCATCTTTAACCATTTCTGCTTTTAAGAAGTTTGGTACACCTAAGGCTGAGATAATAATATCTGCTTGAGACGTAATTTGTGTAATATTCTTTGTATGGCTATGGGTTAATGTTACTGTTGAATTTCCTGGAAATCCTTTTCTTCCCATTAAAATACTCATAGGGCGACCCACAATATGCGAACGACCAATTACAACAGTATGTTTTCCTTTGGTTTCAACGCCATAACGTTCCAATAATTCCAATATTCCGAATGGAGTAGCTGGAATAAAGGTTGACATATCTAAAGCCATTTTACCAAAATTTGTTGGATGAAATCCATCAACATCTTTATCAGGATTAACTGCTAATAACACTTTTTGAGTATCTATTTGTGGAGGCAATGGTAATTGAACTATAAACCCATCAATCTCAGGATTATTATTTAACTCATTAATTTTATCAAGCAATTCAATTTCACTTGTTGTATTTGACATTTGAATCAATGTAGATTCAAAACCTACACGCTCACAAGCTTTTACTTTGCTACCAACATATGTTAAACTAGCACCATCATTACCAACTATAATAGCTGCCAAATGAGGTACTTTTTCACCTTTATCCTTCATTTTTTTTACCTCAGCAGCGATTTCATTTTTAATATCGTCGCTGATTTTTTTTCCGTCTAAAATTGTCATATGTGGTGTATTTTATTTAATCTCTTTTAGTAAAATTAATTAACGCATGTTTTTCATCATTTGCATCATTTTCTTGCCGCCGCCACCTTGCATCATTTTCATCATTTTACTCATTTGGTCAAATTGCTTTAACAACTGATTAACTTGTTGCACTGATGTACCCGAACCTTTTCCTATTCTAACCTTTCTGCTAGCGTTGATAATGGCCGGATTTGTTCTTTCTTTTGGTGTCATGGAGTGGATAATAGCTTCAATACCTTTAAAAGCATCGTCATCAATATCAACATCTTTCAGCATTTTTCCTGCTCCTGGAATCATCCCCATAAGGTCTTTCATGTTCCCCATTTTCTTGATTTGCTGAATTTGTTTTAAGAAATCATCAAACCCAAATTGGTTTTTGGCAATTTTCTTCTGAAGTTTTCTAGCTTCTTCCTCATCAAATTGCTCTTGTGCACGTTCAACTAACGAAACAACGTCACCCATACCAAGAATACGGTCTGCCATACGTGCTGGGTAAAACACATCAATAGCTTCCATTTTCTCACCAGTACCAATAAACTTGATAGGTTTGTTTACAACCGATTTAATTGAAATAGCAGCTCCACCACGAGTATCACCGTCTAATTTGGTAAGGATAACACCATCAAAATTCAAAACATCGTTAAATGCTTTTGCCGTATTTACTGCATCCTGACCTGTCATAGAATCTACCACAAATAAGGTTTCTTGTGGTTGGATGGCTTTATGAATATTAGATATTTCTGTCATCATAACCTCATCAACAGCCAATCGACCAGCAGTATCTATAATAACTACGTTATAACCATTTGCTTTAGCGTGTGCAATACCTGCTTTTGCAATGGCAACCGGATCATTGTTTCCTTTATCACTAAAAACTTCAACGTTAATTTGTTCCCCTACAATATGTAATTGATCAATAGCCGCAGGACGATACACATCACAAGCAACTAATAATGGTTTTTTGGATTTTTTATTTTTAAGATAATTAGCAAGCTTTCCAGAAAAAGTTGTTTTACCAGAACCTTGTAAACCTGACATTAAAATAATACTTGGAGTACCAGATAAATTGATTCCCTCGGCATCGCCTCCCATAAGTTCGGTCAATTCGTCTTTAACGATTTTAACCATTAACTGACCTGGTTGTAACGTGGTTAATACGTTTTGTCCTAATGCTTTATCTTTTACTTTGGTTGTGAAATCTTTTGCAATTTTAAAGTTAACATCGGCATCTAAAAGCGCACGTCTAACTTCTTTTAAAGTTTCTGCAACATTAACTTCTGTAATACTTCCATGTCCTTTTAAAACATGTAATGCTTTATCTAACTTATCGCTTAAATTATTAAACATAGTTCTTCATCAATTTTTAAGATGCGCAAATTTAAGGATTTGAAGTTTATTATAGAAGTATCAAACTATAAAAAAGCAGGAATAAAAAAAAGCTGCCAAATCGATAGATTTGACAGCCTGTATAAAGGAAATTTAAATAATTAACCTAACCAACCGAATTTATGAAAATCCTCCTTTATTTTTTCATTGTCTTTCTAAAACTAAAATGCTTTCAACAGTTCCGCTTGAACTAAAATCTTTTAATTCGATTCTTGTTTCTGAAACGGATGTTATTCTCCATCTGTAATTAAATTCTTGGAAAGATGCTTCAATTCCAAAATTTAAAGCAAGACGTAAACCATCATTTCTATAAGATAACCAAGAACCATCTATGATACCATTATTGGGGTCTGTTACTTTCACCAAACCGTTTTCCATGAAATCAATACTGTACATGAAATAGTTTTCGGTCTTATCAACATTTTCATCTTGATAAAGGGCCACACTCCAAACACCAGCATTAAGCACATTTTCAATAAAAGTTACATCTGCATCACCGCCAAAACAATGCCTTTCTAATTCCATTTTATTATTCAAGTTTTCAAGCTTAATAAAATCCGGCTCTAAAGATGTAATTAACCATACCAGTTCTAAATCGGCTCTGCTTTCTAAATGGATTTGCAATGCAAAACCAAGGTTTAGTTGCAAGATATCCCATGTTCCGGCTATAAGTTCACCGTTTACACGAATTTTAACAGTGTCATCTGCAAAGAATTTTAAAGGTGTTCCTATATAATTATCTTCATTGTCGTTTCCATCAACACTTAATCGATCAACTCTCCAATAGCATTCTGTTAAGTAATTTTTTATCCTCTCTACTGTTTGTTCAAAAACAATATCACAGTTTTTTTGTAAAATTATTTTATTTCCTCCTTCTGTAAATAGTTTTATTCTATCATATTCAATATCATAAACAAACCATTCTAAGGTAAAATCAACTAAAGTATCAAATTCAAGTTTTATTAAAGCACCATTGTCTGTTATGCGTGTGCTCCAAGTGCCTGTTAGCATATCTCCGTTTCTTGCGTGCACCTTAACAATTCCACCATCTTCAAATAGCATTGCAAAATCACGATATTGATCATTTAAGTTCTGTCCGTTTCTATCCATATCATGGACAACCCATGGGCAAGTAGCCAAAAGTGTATCTAGGCGTTCTTTAGTAAAATCATTGTCATGAAAATCATTATCATCATCTTCATCGCAGGCATCTTTGGCATCTTGAATGGTAGCTTGCAATTCTTGATTATTGTTAACCACTACAGTTGACCCATCGCTTAACACCATGGTTACAGGAAAATCAATACTGGCAAAAACCTCTCCTTCTTTAACACGTTCAATAAAATGATGCAATTGTCTGTCGCTTTCAACAGTCACAACATCAATCACCTGGAACTGTGTGTTATAGATTGAAAACGAAATAGGGTATTGGAAGTCTATACACTCAATATCGTCGTCCGGTTCACCCTCACCAATACATTGCTGTACCAATTCTTGTAGTTCTGCACTATTGTTAATAGTTACTTCTGTATGGTCTGATAAAATAATGGTGATAGGGAACATTATTTCCAAATTATCATCATCGTCATCAAACTCATCAAAAACAGCTTTAATAGCTGCATAATCTTCTTTAGAATCAATAATGATTTCAATACCATTTACAATAACCGTAACGGGTAAATCAACTGACAGACAATTTGCTTTGTCAATGATATTGTCTTCAGACCCGTCTTTGATCGATGTATTGGCCATCAAACTTGTTAACGTTGACGACGCAACAAGCGCTTCTCCTTCTGTAGGAGGAGTTACCTCAACAACTTCTTGTTGGCAAGACATAAACATTAAAAGGGCAAAAAAAGGTAGTAATAGTAATTTTTTCATGATTTAAAATTTAGTTTGACATAGGGCAATTTTTATATAAAACATTTTAGGTTTAAAAATCCCTACCCTTTGTTTCCTTTTTTTTATTTTAGTACAATAAAGAACCAATAATAATGGGTAAACAATTACATGATCATATTTGCGAAGAACATATTTTTTCATCAATATTTAATAAGTATTCGAAAGATTTACACAACTTTTTATATTACAAATTTGGTGATTTATTAAATCCAAAAGACAAGGTTCAGGAAGCATTTATTAAATTATGGGAAAATTGCTCAAAAATTTCTCCCGACAAAGCAAAAAGTTTTCTGTTTACAACCGGTAACAATTTAATGCTGAATGAAGTTGCCCATCAAAAAGTTGTTTTAAAACATCAGCAAACCAAACCTAAATCATACACCAATGAAAATCCTGAATTTTTAATGCAGGAAAACCAGTATATGGAGAAATTACAAAAAGCGCTTTCAAATTTATCAGAAGCGCAACGAGTGGCATTTTTAATGAACCGAGTTGAAGGAAAACGGTTCAAAGAAATTGCAGAAATTTTAGATATTTCAACAAAAGCTGTTGAAAAAAGAATCTATGGAGCTCTGGAAAAATTAAGACAAGAAATAAAAGAACTATAACTTATGAAAAGAAATTTATAAACCTAGGTAGGAAAAAATAAGTATTAATTGTTATATAGTTGTATTAAGAAAACATGGAAAAAGAATATTTAATATCGAAGTGGCTGGATAATGATCTAAACGATCAGGAACTTGAAGCGTTTAAAAAGCTTGAAGACTATGATGATTTGATTAAATTATCAAATAGTACAAAAGGTTTTAAGGCGGAAGATTTTGATACATCAAAAGAACTTGACCGTGTTTTAAAAACTATCCACACAACAAAAAAACAAAACAACTGGGTTAAACCATTTATTAAAGTTGCTGCAATTTTAGCAATTTGTTTTAGTTTATATTATTACACAACAACTATTGATACAACCATATCTACATCGTTAGCTGAAAAGACCACTATTGAATTACCAGATGCCTCAAGTGTATCTCTTAATGCAAAAACGTTTTTGGCCTACAACAAAAAGTCATGGAAAAATGAACGCAATGTAGAACTTGATGGAGAAGCCTTTTTTAAAGTTGCCAAAGGCTCTAAATTTAATGTTATTACCAAAGCTGGAACAGTTACAGTCTTTGGAACCGAATTTAATATAAAACAAAGAGACAACTATTTTGAAGTTATTTGCTATGAAGGCATTGTTGGCGTTACTTTTAATTCACAACTCACTAAATTAAAAGCTGGTGATAGTTTTTTAATTATTGATGGGAAAAAAATTGCTAAAGAAAAAGAAAGTAGCCCAATGCCTTCATGGATAAATAACGAAAGTCAATTTAAAAGCTTGCCATATAGAGAGGTTTTATCTGAATTTGAAAGACAGTACAACGTAACCATTGAAGCTAAAAATATTGATACAAACCAATTGTTTACAGGTGGTTTTACTCATAAAAATATAAGCACAGCTTTAAAATCAATTACTTTACCTTTACATTTAACTTATAGTAAAAACAACAATACTATAATTCTAAAACGTGACTAGAAAAGGTATCCTTTCTATTTATATTATTTTATTTTTTTTGAATATTACAAGTTTTAAGGCTCAAACTATTCAAAAAGAAAAGCAACCGCTTATTTCTGTTTTAAAAATCCTTGAAAAAAAATACAATGTTAGTTTTTCCTATGCCGATGAAACCATTAAAGGCAAAATATTAAGCGCTCCAGATGAAAACTTAACATTAGTAGAAGCTATTGATTTTCTTAAAGCCGGAACCAATTTAGATTTCGAAATTTTAGACAACCGTTTTATTGTTGTTAGAGTATTTGATGATATTACAGAACCGATAAAAACCCAAAGGCTACAAGAAGTTATTGTATCTAATTATCTTACCAAAGGTATTACCCAATTAAATGATGGAACCACCACGATAAAACCAGAAACCTTTGGCATTTTACCAGGACTTATAGAACCTGATATTCTGCAAACCATACAAGCCTTACCAGGTATTTTAAGTGTTGATGAAACCGTATCAAATATCAATGTAAGAGGTGGGACGCATGATCAGAACCTTTTCCTTTGGGACGGCATTAAAATGTATCAGTCTGGTCACTTTTTCGGACTGATTTCTGCATTCAATCCTTATACCACAAAACAGGTTAATGTTGCAAAAAATGGAACAAGAGCAAAATATGGCGATGGCATTTCCAGTGTTATAGACATGCAACTTTCAAATAATATTGATAACATTTTTAAAGCAGGTGCAGGATTTAACCTGATAAACGCTGATGCATACGCAAAAATTCCTTTATCAAATAAAACTGAATTACAGTTATCTACCAGACGTTCAATAACAGATTTGATTGTAACTCCAACTTACGACCAGTATTTTAAACGCATTTTTCAGGATTCAGATTTAACAAACACCAAAGATGACAGTTACTCAATATCTCAAAATGAGGATTTTTATTTTTATGATATAACAGCAAAATTCTTATATGACATAACCAAAACAGATAGGATTAGAGTTCATTTTTTAAATGTAAATAACAACCTGAATTATGATGAACAATCTACTATCAACGATAACAATGAATCTTTAAACAGTAAATTGTCTCAACAAAATCTTGCTACTGGAATTACCTACACTAGAGATTGGAACGAACGCTTATCAACTACAGCACAAGTGTATATGTCAAATTACAATCTCGATGCTACAAACTATGATATCCTTAACAATCAAAGATTAATACAAGAGAATGAAGTAAATGACCGTTCTGTAAAGTTTGATGTAAATTATAACCTCAATCATCATTTAAAATTTAATGGTGGCTATCAGTTTTCTGAAATTGGAGTAAGCAATCTTGAAGACGTTAACAATCCGGTTTTTAGAAGTTATATCAAAGAAGTTATTCGCAGTCATGCCATTTATGCCGAAAGCTCTTTACTATCAAATAATGCCAAAACCAATTTAAAATTTGGGACTCGTTTTAATTATCACCAAAAATTTGATTTGTTTTTAATTGAGCCAAGATTGAGTTTTAGCCAGCGCTTTTTTAATGATTTCAGATTTGAGATTTTAGGCGAATTTAAAAGTCAAACCACTTCACAGATCATTGATTTGCAAAACGATTTTTTAGGTATTGAAAAACGCCGTTGGATACTTTCAAACAATAACAACATCCCTATTATTAAAAGTAAGCAAATATCAACCGGAATCCATTATAATAAAAACAACCTTTTAATTAGTGCTGAAAGCTATATTAAAAAAGTTGATGGCATTACTACCAGAAGCCAAGGTTTTCAAAACCAGTATCAGTTTACAAATGCCATTGGAAGTTACCAAATCAAGGGTATTGACGTATTAATAAACAAGCAATTTAATGATCTTATAAGCACTTGGATTGGTTACACTTACAGTAAAAACGATTACACATTTGATTCCTTAAACAATGGAGAATCGTTTCCAAACAATGCCGATATTCGTCATGCAGTTACTCTAGCAAGCACATATACTTATGAAAAAATTAAATTTGCATTAGGACTTAACTGGCACTCAGGAAAACCCACAACAACAACAGTTGCAAATAACGAGGTTGTTGATGGTTCTATAAATTATGAAGCTCCAAACAGTAGTAATTTAAAAGATTACCTGCGCGCAGATTGCTCTGCGACCTACGAATTTGATATTTCAAATAATACGCATGCAACCATTGGTGCTTCCGTTTGGAATGTTACAAACAAGAAAAATATTATTAATACTTACTACACTTTAGACAACCAAGAAACGGTTAGTAAAGTGGAAAATCAATCTCTTGGCATTACCCCAAATGTTAGCTTTAGATTGCGATTTTAATATAAGTTACTTATATTTATAGAGTTACATAAATACAATTATCAACCAAACAACCATTTTTTATGAAAACTCAATCGTATCTTAAGTCATTTAAGACAATTTTTATTTTCCCCTTATTTCTAGCAATTATAATAAACGTACAATCTTGTAAATCTGACAAAAAACAACCAAAAACAAAAGAAAGTACTATCGAAAAAGTGAATGTAATTAACATTCTTACCCAGAACATGGATTTTCAAATGCCAGATACAATTACTTCTGGATGGAACACATTTCGTTACAAAAATGCCTCACCTCAAACACATTTTTTTCTAATAGATAAATACCCAGACAGTATTACAATGCAGAACGTTATTGAAGAAGTTGGACCACCTTTCGATAATGGCATGAAACTAATCAATGAAGGAAAAACCAAAGAAGGCTTTGCTGAATTTGCAAAACTTCCCTCATGGTTTATGGACATGAAAAATTTGGGAGGCTCTGGTTTAATATCTCCCAATCAGGTTAGTGAAACAACAGTAAAGCTCGACCCAGGTTTTTACATCATTGAATGTTATGTTAAAATGGCTAACGGTGTTTTTCATACATCAATGGGAATGGCTAAAGGCATTACTGTTTCTGAAACCAATTCAGGAAATACTGAACCAAGAGCAGACGAGAAGATTGAAATTTCAAGTACAGATGGAATTGTTTTCAATGACAATATAAGTAAAGGCAAACACTGTTTCTCTGTGTATTACAAAGATCAAATTGCACATGAAAATTTTATAGGCCATGATATAAATTTAGCTAAATTAAGTGATGATGTCGATTTAGATAATTTAAATAATTGGATGGATTGGTCTAACCCAAAAGGACTTATAGAACCTGCTCCAAAAGGAGTTACTTTTTTAGGTGGCGTAAACAATATGAGAGCCGGAGATACAGGATATTTCACGGTTAATCTAGATCCAGGTCGTTACGTTTTAATATCAGAAGTACCAAATCCAGCGAGTAAGAACATGCTTAAAACATTTGTAGTTTCAGAGTAACTAAATCTATATTTTATGAGACCTTTAAAAAAAGAAGATATTAATCAGGAAATTTTTGATTTGTATGATGATTACGCTCATAATAAAATAGACAGACGTCAGTTTTTAGAAAAACTATCAATATACGCTATTGGTGGGTTAACTGTTTCCTCTCTTTTAAGTTTTATCTCACCAAATTATGTGGATAGTATTTTAGTAAAACCAGATGATGAGCGTTTAGAATCTAAATATATAACATATGAGTCTCCTAAAGGTGGAGGCTCTATTAAAGGCTTATTGTCTCAACCAGATAACAACACTAAAAAATTACCAGGGATTGTTGTTGTTCATGAAAACCGAGGTTTAAACCCTTACATTGAAGATGTTGGTCGGCGTGCTGCTCTTGAAGGTTTTATAACCTTGGCACCAGACGCCTTGACACCTTTTGGAGGCTATCCTGGGAATGATGATGATGGAAGAGAACTCCAAAAAAAACGTGATCGTTTTGAGATGTTAGAAGATTTCATAGCAGCTTTTAACTATTTAAAATCCCATAATAATTGTGATGGCAACATTGGTGTTGTTGGTTTTTGTTTTGGCGGATGGATTGCTAATATGATGGCTGTAAGAATTCCAGAACTTAAAGCTTCTGTCCCTTTTTATGGTGGACAACCATCTGATGAAGAAGCTGTTCAAATTAAAGCTCCTTTATTATTACAATATGCAGGTTTAGATACCAGAGTGAATGCTGGTTGGCCAGCTTATGAAACAACGCTTAAAGAGCACAATATTGAATATACTGTTTATTTTTATCCTGATGTAAATCACGGGTTTCATAACAATACTACACCTCGTTTTGATAAAGAAGCTGCCGATTTAGCTTGGAATAGAACCATTGCTTTTTTTAAAGAAAAATTAAAATAAGAAGTTAAACATTCTTCACCTTATAAGACTTTAGACTAATTTTGCTTAATGCATGATATTAAAATATTTTAATATCACACCAATAGTTTTCAACCTAAAGAAAGCAATGAGTAACGAACAAACTGCTATAAAAACAACATATTTCAGTATCATTGGGAACACCAGTTTGGCTTTAATTAAAGGAATCGCAGGAGTTTTTGGTAATTCTTATGCTCTAATTGCAGATGCGATTGAATCAACAACGGATATTTTTTCTTCGTTACTGGTTCTTTTTGGGTTAAAATATGCTAACCGTCCAGCAGATGAAAATCATCCATATGGACACGGAAAAATCGAGCCTTTGATTACCTTTTTAGTTGTAGCCTTTCTGGTTACATCTGCGACAGTAATTGCTTACGAGAGCATCCAAAACATACAAACACCTCATAAAACACCTAAACCTTGGACTTTGATTATTCTTGGATGCATTATTTTGTGGAAAGAAATCTCATTCAGAATAGTCATAAAAAAAAGTAAAGAAACAAATAGCTCATCCCTAAAGGCTGATGCTTGGCATCATAGAAGTGATGCAATAACTTCTGTAATGGCATTTATCGGAATTTCAATCGCATTAATTTTTGGAAAAGGATATGAAACGGCTGATGACTGGGCAGCCTTATTCGCTTCTGCTTTTATATTATACAATAGCTATTTGATTTTCAGACCAGCATTGGGAGAAATAATGGATGAACACTTATATGACGACCTTTTAGAAGAAATTCGAGAAGAATCTATCAAAGTAGAAGGTGTTTTAGGAACTGAAAAGTGTTTTATTAGGAAAGCAGGAATGAAACACCACGTAGATTTACATGCCATAGTTGACGGAGATATTTCAGTAAAAGAAGGACATGATATCTCCCATAAACTAAAAGACCACCTAAGGAAAGAAATACAGAATTTAGGACATGTTCTGATTCATATTGAACCAAATAAGTGAAAACTTACTTAATTAAGCCTTTAACATCATTAAAATCCAATCCTCCATAATTACCAGAGCTCATAAGCAGTAAGGTTTTATTTTTAAAATCTTGAGAAAATAGAAAGGTTCTAAAATCTTCTGGATTGGTATAAATTATCAAATCATCACGTCCAAAAGCATTGGCAATTTGTTCTTTAGTAACCTCTTTGAGTTTTTTAATTTCAACAGCATGAGGTGAATAAAATACAACAGCAACATCGGCAGCATCCAAAGTACCTTTGTACTCTTTTAAAAATTCCGCATTTAAACTACTATAAGTGTGCAGTTCTAAACATGCCACTACGGTTCTATCTTGATATTGTTCTTTTACAGCCTTTGTAGTGGCTTCTACCTTGCTTGGCGAATGTGCAAAATCTTTATAAGCTACACTGGTTTTACTTTCTGCAATTTTTTCCAAACGTTTGCTGGCACCTTTAAAACTTGCAATGGCCTCATAAAAATCATCTTCATCAACTCCCATATGTTGACAAATCCATTTGGCTCCAGATAAATTATTTAGATTATGCTTTCCAAAAACTTCAATAGGCAATGGACCTTCAGGAGTTTCCAAAAGTGTTTGTCCGTTTTCAACTGTATAATCTGCCGTATGATATGGTAATTTTCTAATAGTGTTTTCTGAAGCTTCAACAACACGTTTTACTTCTAAATCTTCTTCATTATAAGTAATACTTCCACCCTTAACAATTGAGTCTACAAAAATGCGGAACTGCTCAACATAATTATCATATGTTGGAAATACGTTTATATGATCCCAGGCAATACCGCTTAACAAAGCTATATTGGGTTTATATAAATGAAATTTTGGCCGTCTATCAATTGGTGAACTTAAATATTCATCACCTTCAAGCACGATAAAATCATTGTCTTCAGTTAGCTTAACCATGACATCAAAACCTTCTAACTGTGCACCAACCATATAATCTACATCAATATCATGATAATGCATTACGTGCAAAATCATAGATGTTATGGTAGTTTTACCATGACTTCCACCAATAACTACACGTGTTTTATGTTTGGATTGTTCATATAAAAATTCTGGATAGCTATAAATTTTAACACCTATTTCTTGAGCTTTTAAAAGTTCTGGGTTATCTGCTTTAGCATGCATACCCAAAACAATAGCATCAATTTTTGTGGTTATTTTTTCAGGAAACCAACCAAATGATTCCGGCAAAATACCTTTTGCTGATAAACGAGATTTTGATGGTTCGAAAATCTCATCATCACTGCCTGTTACTTGATATCCTTTGTTGTGTAAAGCTATTGCTAAATTGTGCATGGCACTGCCGCCAATAGCTATAAAATGTACATTCATGTTATGGTTTTGAATGTCTCAAAGATACTTTTTTAGTCTCTAATACGCGAATGTTTTATACATTTTAAAGCTTTAAAATTTTTTGTTTTTCCAACTTAAAAGACTTCATTTCTGGAGACTCGGCAAGTGCTAAATCAATATACTTTAAAGCTGCTGCTTTATTTTTTTTGTGTGCATAAATTTGCGACAATCTGTAATGGGCCCATGCTTTTGGAACGCCATCATTTGGAGAATAATTTTTAAGATAGGTTTGCAAACATTGCACCCCTTTTTGCAATTCTATATTATATTCTGCAGCTAACTTTCCTATTTTATAATGAAGTTCGTTACGCTGGTGTTTTTCGTTTGCAATTTCTAAGTTTGCCAAAGCTTTTTCTGGTTGTTTTTGTTTTTCGTAAAAAGTTGTAAGCTTATCATAACACCATAAAGAACCACCTTCATTTATAGCCATTTTATAAAACTTTTCGGCAAGTTCTGGTTCATCATCATATTCATAGATATACCCTTTTGCTAAATAACCATCTACTTTAGAAAGATTTTCTAATTCCTGTGCATACTTTAATGCTTTACTTTTGCTTCCTCCTAAAATTCCGGGCAATTTCATATAAAATTCTACCAAAGCCCATCGTGTATTAATATGTTTGGGATCTAACTTGGCTGCCTTAAGAAATGAGTTTTCAATATCTCCTATCATTCCTAACGCCGTTATTTTACTAACTGTTAATGCCTTCATCCCCATGGCTCCACCATATTTATAATTATAATTAGCATTATTTGGATTGGCATTTACCAAAATTTTATAATTTTCTATGGCATTGTCCCACTTTTCTTGATAGCCATAAGTATCTCCCAATAACTCAATAGCCTTTAAATCATTAGGGTTTTGTATTAAATAAACAGACAGTTTAATTTCAGCTTTATCAAATTGTTTGTGTTTAAACAGATTATCAATGCTGTCTAACTGATTTTGACTAATTGATAATAACGGAAAAAGCAGTAGGTAAATAAATTTTCTCATAACAATTTTAATAACAAAATTCATATTTCTTTTTCAACTAAAAATTAAATTTACTCAACTAACGAAGCTTTTTACCTAAATAGTATTTTTTGGAACAGCTTTTGAGAGTAATTTAGTTCCAAATTAAGACAAATGAAACGAACTGTATTTTTTTTAACAATTTTTTTACTAAACTCTATCAGTTATAGCCAAAATTCTGCTTATAATAATCTTTGGAAAAAGGTTGAACAACAAGAAGTTGAAGGTTTACCAAAATCTGCTTTAAATATTGTTGAGCAAATTTCGGTGCTTGCCAAAAAAGAAAAAAACGAACCTCAGCTTATAAAAACCATGTTTTTTAAAAGCAAGTTTGCTCTTATTTTAGAAGAAGATGCTCAACTTAATATTATAAATAATTTTAAAAATGAAATTGAAAAAAGTGAGTTTCCAACAAAAAATATTCTTGAAAGTATTTTAGCCAATTTATACTGGCAGTATTTTAATCAAAACAGATGGCAGTTTTATAGAAGAACACAAACCGAAGAAAAAGTAAACACTGAAGATTTTAGAACCTGGGACTTACAAACTCTCTTCAATGAAATTGATATTCATTATAAAAAGTCGTTACAAAACGCTACAATGCTTCAGTTAGAACCTTTAAGCAAGTATGACGATATATTAAATATTCAAAAGGATTCTAAAATTTACAGACCTACTTTATTTGATTTCTTAAACCATGAAGCCTTAGATTTTTATACAACTAATGAAACCCACATTACCAAACCCAGTTATAAATTTGAAATTAATAATCATGAACTACTAGGAGATGCTGAAACTTTTTCAAAAATTAAGTTAGAATCAAAAGATTCTACGTCTTTACAGTTAAATGCTCTGAAAATTTATCAGGATTTAATAAAATTCCACATAAACGATAAAGAGCCTTTTGCTTTAGCAACTATAAATATTGAGCGTTTACAGTTTGTAAACCAACATGCTACTTTTAGTGATAAAGAATATTTGCTTTTAAATACATTTATGACTGAAAGTGAATCTCTAAAAGCGGAAGAAATTTGTGGTTTATACGATTTTGAAATTGCATCAATTTACTATCAGCAAAGTCAACAATACCAACCAATCACCAAAGAAGACAATCGTTGGAAAGCCAAAGAAGCCTATGATCTTTGCAATAAAATTTTAAATGAATTTCCAAAAAGCAAAGGAGCCGAAAAGTGTGCCATTTTAAAACAACAAATTGAAAAACAATCAATACAAATTACCACAGAAAGTTTTCTGCCTATTCAGCAAAATGCTCGATTATTAATTAGTTATAAAAATTTAGATTCACTTCAATTCAAAATCTTCAAACTAAATAGAAACCAATTAGAAAAATTTAATAAAACCTACAAACAAGAAGAACAACTAGCATTCATTAAAAAACTGGATAGTAACAATGAATGGGAAAGTGCATTACGAAACGAAAATGACTATCAAAACCATAATACAGAAGTACTCATACCAAAATTAAACAATGGAACCTATTTAATTTTTGCTTCCCCAAAAAATGATAATGAAACTTTTGCTTTTAGCATTGTACAAGCAACCAATTTAGCTTTGGTTGAAAGGGAAAGTGACCATTTTGATATCTTTCAAATTATTGATAGAAATAACGGAAAACCTGTTAACAACATCAATGTTGAACTTAGTTATAATGAAAATAATGACAGAAGCACAATAACAGAAACATTTTTAACTAATGCTTATGGCGAAATAAAAATTGAGAAAACCAAAGACAGATTCAGAAACATTTCAATCAAAGTAAAATATGATGATGACAGTGCTTATTTTGGAAATTATTATGTGAATCCATATTATAAAAACGAAAAAGAAGAAACTGAATACAAAGGTTTTGTTTTCACAGACAGAAGTATTTACAGACCAGGACAAACCGTATATTTCAAAGCTATTGCCATAAAAACCAAAAATGGCAAATCTGAAGTTGCTGCCAATGAATCTGTTTATGCTACTTTATATGATTCTAATGAAGAAGAAATTAAAGAGCTTGAGTTTAAAACCAATGAATTTGGTTCCGTTTCTGGCGAATTTATTTTACCTAACTCTGGTTTAAATGGCGAATATCATATTGAATTTGATGGTGATGAAAATGATTTCTTTATAGAGCATTATTTTTCTGTAGAAGAATACAAGCGGCCAAAGTTTGAAACTAAATTCAATCCTGTAACAGAAACCTTTAAAGTTAATGATTCTGTAACCATAAAAGGAACCGCATTGGCATATGCAGGCAGCAATATTACAGATGCAAAAGTGGTTTATCGTGTACAACGAAAAGTTGAATATCCTCGCTGGTATTTTTGGTATCGACCTTGGTTTTATAGTGAACCACAAGAAATAACACATGGCGAAACCACAACCAATGATAAAGGTGAATTTGAAATAACTTTTAAAGCACAACCCGATAATAGCATTGATAAATCAAACCTACCTGTTTTTAATTTTGAGATTATAGCTGATGTTACCGATTTAAACGGAGAGACCAGAAGTGCAACAAACATTGTTAATGTTGGTTATCACGCTTTAGTTGCCAACATGAGTATTAGTGACAAGCTTGACAAAACAAAGAAAGACAACAGTATTAAAATTGATACTAAAAATTTAAATGGGGAATTTGTTGCAGCAAAAGGAACTATGAAAATTTATAAGCTTGAATCTCCAAAAGCAGTATTAAGAAAACGTCCTTGGGCAGCACCAGATTATCAAGAGTTTTCTGAAGAAGCGTTTAAAAATCTGTTTCCTCATGATGCTTACACTAATGAATACAATCCAAATAATTGGGAAAAAGGCACCTTAGTTTTTGATAAAAATTTTGACACAGAAACATCAAAAGAACTTCCTTTAGGCAACATCAAAAAATGGGAGTCTGGCCAATACATAATCATCTTAGAAAGTACCGATAAGTTTGGCCAATTAGTAAAAGACGAAATTAAAACCACACTATTCAGTAATGAGGATAGTACTTTAGCGGACAATCAATTATTTAGTATTACAGCTGACAAAACCACTTATAAAACTGGCGATAATGTTTTAATAACTTTAAGTTCTGCTTCAAAAAATCTTGATGTAACAGTTACCATTGAAAAGAATCATAAAATTGTAAACACCTACATAGTTCAACTAAACAATAACAAAAAAAATCTCATGATTCCTGTTACTAAAGATGATGTGGGTGGATTTGCTATTCATTATAGTTTTGCTGCATACAATAGTTTTCAAACTAGCACAGAACTGATTTCCGTTCCTTATCCTAAAACTGATTTAGATATTGAAACAACCACCTTTAGAGATAAATTGCAACCGGGAACCGATGAAACTTGGAGCTTTAAAATAAAAGGCCCGCAAGGAGATAAAGTGTCTGCCGAATTATTAGTAAGCATGTACGATGCTTCCTTAGACCAGTTTAAAACACATACTTGGGATTTCAACCCAATTAACAAACCTATTTATTATTCTTACAACCAAAGCAATGCTAACCAGAGTTTTGGCACACAATATTTTAGGGTATTTAACAACCCTTTTACAGACTTAAATTACCCAAAACAATATTTTGATGAATTGAATTGGTTTGGATTTAGCCTTAATTTTAACAAATGGCAATATGATAATTATATTAGATCTTTAAGATTAAAAAATGAATCTAAATATGATGAGTCCATTAAAAAAGGTTTTGTTTCTGGAACAGTATTTGACGAAAGTGGAATACCATTACCTGGAGTAAACATTACTATAAAAGGAACTTCAATAGGAACAACTACAGATTTTGACGGGAATTTCTCTATTAAAGCAAATAAAAATGATAAATTAATATTTAGTTACCTTGGTTTTACTTCTAGAGAAATTATTATAAGCAACAATAATAGCTTAAGCATTTCTTTAGTTGAAGATAGCTCGCATTTAGATGAAGTTGTTGTTTCTGCTTATGGAGTTTCTAAAGAAAAGAAAAGTTTAGGTTATATGGTTACTGAAGAAGCAGAAGATGTTTCATTTGCTCTATCAGGAAAAGTTGCAGGCGTTGAAATCATCAAAGATTCTACAGATGGTAAAAATTCAATTAAAAAAACAGGCTTCGACAACGTTCAAATTCGTAAAAACCTTCAAGAAACTGCCTTTTTCTTTCCTCAATTACAAACCGATAAAGATGGCAACGTTAGTTTTAGTTTTACAACTCCAGAAGCTTTAACCCAATGGAAACTGCAATTATTAGCATACACCAAAACTTTGGAAAGTGCCACTAAAACCTTAACAACTGTTACCCAAAAGGAATTAATGGTTATTCCAAATGCACCACGATTTTTACGTCAAGGAGACCAAATCACTATCAGCTCAAAAATTGCCAATCTTACAGACAAACAACTTTCTGGGCAAGCCATTTTATTGCTGACAGATGCTGTTTCAGGAAATGCTATTGATAGCAGACTTGGTAATTCTGAAAACAATAAATCGTTTACAGTTGATGCAAAAGGCAATACACAAGTATCTTGGAACTTAACAATTCCTGATGATGTAGATGCTGTTCAATATAAAATTATTGCGAAATCTGATGCTTTTAGTGATGGTGAACAAAATGCCTTACCAGTTTTAAGCAATAGAATACTAGTAACAGAAACATTACCTATGTGGATTAGAAGTAACGAAACCAAAACATTTAGCTTAGATAAGTTAAAAAACAATACGTCTACAACGCTTAAAAACCATAAGTTAACATTGGAAATGACAAACAATCCAGCTTGGTATGCCGTTCAAGCGTTGCCATATTTAATGGAATACCCATATGAATGCAATGAGCAAACGTTTTCTCGTTTTTATGCAAATGCATTGGCAAGTCATATTGCAAATTCAAACCCTAGAATTCAAGAAATATTCAATCAATGGAAATCTCAAGATGTGTTAATTTCCAATCTTGAAAAAAATGAAGAATTAAAATCAATTTTGATTCAGGAAACACCTTGGTTACGAGATGCACAAAGTGAAACCGAACAGAAAAAACGTATTGCTTTACTATTCGATTTAAACAAAATGAATAATGAATTACAATCTGCAAAACGTAAACTGGAAAGCAATCAACTAAGCAATGGTGCTTGGTCTTGGTTTAATGGTGGGCGTGAAAACAGATACATTACACAACATATTATTACGGGATTTGGTCATTTAAAGCACCTTAATGTTGAAACAGATGAAGCATCTAAAATGATAGAAAAAGCCATCAAATATTTAGATAACGAATTTGTTCAAGAATATAAAGACATTAGAAAATATGACGCAAAAGTAGATTTAGGCAAAGATCATTTAAGCTATACGCAACTACATTATTTGTATATGAGAAGCTTTTATCCTGAAATAAAAAAGTCAAAAGAAGTTGAAGATGTCACCAAGTATTACCAAACTCAAATTCAAAAATATTGGTTAAGTCGTTCTCTATACGCAAAAGGATTAATGGCTTTGGTAGTTGAAAGAATGGGAGATAAATCAACATCAACAAAAATTTTAAAGTCATTAAAAGAAAATAGTATTACTTCAGAAGAATTAGGCATGTACTGGAAAGAAAATACCAGTTCATGGTATTGGTACCAAGCACCAATTGAAACCCAAGCTTTATTAATTGAAGTATTTTCTGAAATTGAAAACGATACCAAAACCATTGATAACTTAAAAATCTGGTTGCTTAAAAACAAGCAAACCAATCAATGGAAAACAACCAAGGCAACTACCGAAGCTGTTTATGCGTTACTCCTTCAAGGAAGCGATTGGTTAAGTGTAACCGATATGGTAGATGTTGTAATTGGAAATGAAAAAATAGAGCCTTCAAAACTAGAAAATGTTAAAGTAGAAGCAGGAACAGGTTATTACAAAACATCTTGGACTTCTTCAGAAATTAAACCAGAAATGGCAGATGTTACTTTAACCAAAAAAGGTGATGGTATTGCTTGGGGAAGTTTGTATTGGCAATATTTTGAAGATTTAGATAACATTACATCTTCGGAAACTCCACTTAAACTGAAGAAAAAATTGTTCTTAAAAACCAATACAGATACTGGTGAAAAAATCTCTGAAATAAATTCTAACACTCATTTAAAAGTTGGAGATTTGGTTAGAGTTCGTATTGAATTACAAAGTGATAGAACCATGGAATTTGTACACATGAAAGATATGCGAGCTTCAGGATTAGAACCTGTAAATGTGCTTTCTGAATACAAATGGCAAGACGGTTTAGGTTATTACGAAAGCACAAAAGATGCCTCGACTAATTTCTTCTTTGATTATTTACCAAAAGGGGTCTTTGTTTTTGAATATGATTTACGCGTAAATAATGCAGGAAACATGAGCAATGGTATAACAACCATTCAAAGTATGTACGCTCCAGAATTTAGCAGTCATAGTGAAGGAACCCGCATAACAATACAATAAGCATAATTTTAAAACTATAAGCAATAAAAAAAGAGGTTTCATGTATTTGAAACCTCTTTTTTTATTTATTCTTTATTTACTTGGCGGCATCGTTGGCCTCACTTCTATTTTGCTTGGCAAGGTTCTAGGATTCATTTTAATCAAATCGACTACCAACTCACCAATGTCTTCACTTTGAATTTTCCAAGCATCACTTTCATTAGGAATATGGCCATTAAAATAGGTGGCTACAGATCCTGGCATAATTGTACTCACTTTAATATTATATTTACGCAAGTCGAGCATTACGGCTTGTGTAAACCCAGTAACACCAAATTTACTAGCATTATATGCAGAAGCACTTGCAAAAAAGTTGGTTCCTGCTAAACTTGAAATTGTAATGAAATACCCTTCTGATTTCTTTAAAGCTTCAATACTTGATTTGATGGAATAAAAAGCTCCCGAAAGATTGGTGTCTAAAGTTTCGTTCCATTGTTCAACAGACAAGTCTTCAATACTCGCAAAATGACCCACGCCAGCATTTGCAACAACAATATCTAATTGGTCAAAATGATCTAAAACCGATTGAACAGCTTGCTGTTGGCTTTCATAATCTCTCACATCTGCTTCAAGACCAATGGCTTTTGCTCCTAATATTGAATTAGAATTAAGTGTATCGGCTGCTTTTTTTGCTGAAACTTTATTCCGACTTGTAACAGCCACATGAATCCCTTCATTAAGCAGTGCTTGTGCTATTCCATAACCAATTCCTTTTGTTCCTCCTGTAATAAGAGCAACTTTATTTTTTAATGAATTCATTGTTTTTATCTTTTATATGTAAAATTACAAAATCAAAGTTCAACGAACCATTTTAAAATGTTATGATAATTATAAAGTTTATAGTGTTATTGCTTTGGTGGATATTTTGAAAATATCTTTTCTACTATAGCTGATAATTGGTCCTCTCTTACTTGTGGAGATGCATTAGGTGTATAACTAGACTCACTAACGGCTTGCCAAAAAAGTTGCTTCAAATTTTCATCAACAAAATCTATTGAAATTTGTCTGCTGGCATTTGGCTGTCCAATAGGTAATCCAATAGAAATACCTCCACCCATGTTTCTTCCGCCGCCACCTAAACCAACACCAACGGTGTTTCTTTGAGCCTCTTGAAATGTATTGCTTTTTATATCAATAAAAAAATCTGGGGTTTCTGAAAATGCAATTCCCAAAGTTTCCAATTTGGCATCAAGGGACTCTAAAAACCGCTTGGTATCCAATTCGCTTAAGCCTGTTTTCATATCACTGTAATAGTTATAAGTTTTGTATTTGGAAAAGTCTTTTCCTTTTTCAAAATCGTAACTTACACGAATTGGAGCACAGGAGATAATACCAAGAGCTAAAACTATAATCAATACTTTTTTCATGGTTTTATTTTTAATTAAAGTTAATCAAAAATTATTCCACGTGTTTGGTTTTATATGAAGATTTTATGTTAAATGGTTTGAGTGTTTAGCATTTTCCAAAGCATATCTTTCAACTCTGTCAATCCTTGTTGTGCAACAGAAGAAATGAACACATACGGAATTGGCAACTCATTATCGAGTTCTTTTTTTAACTCAGCTTTTAACTCATCATCAAGCATATCGCATTTGGAAATGGCTATGATGCGTTCTTTATCAAGCATTTCTGGATTATATCTTCGCAACTCATCTAAAAGAATATCGTATTGTTTTTTAATATCATTAGCATCAGCAGGTATTAAAAATAATAAGATAGAATTACGCTCAATATGTCGCAAAAAGTAGTGACCTAAACCTTTACCTTCAGCAGCACCCTCAATAATTCCAGGAATGTCTGCCATAACAAATGTTTGAAAATCACGATACTCAACAATTCCTAAATTGGGCTTAAGTGTTGTAAACTCATAATCCGCAATTTTTGGCTTTGCAGAAGTAACTACAGAAAGTAACGTAGACTTTCCAGCATTTGGAAATCCTACCAAACCAACATCGGCCAACACTTTTAGCTCTAAAGTTATATGCTTTTCTTCAAGTGGAATTCCTGGTTGTGAATAACGTGGAGTTTGGTTGGTCGCTGTTCTAAAATGCCAGTTACCAAGTCCACCTTTTCCGCCTTTTGCAATAATTTTTTCTTCATTATGTTCAGTGATTTCAAAAACAATTTCATCACTTTCAGTATCACGAACAACGGTTCCTAAAGGCACATCTACATAAACATCTTCTCCGTCAGCCCCAAAACTTCTACTGCTTCCACCATGTTCTCCATGACCAGCTTTAATATGTTTTTTGAATTTTAAATGAAGAAGCGTCCATAAATTTGAATTACCACGAATAATAACATGACCACCACGACCACCATCACCTCCATCGGGTCCTCCTTTTTCAATAAATTTTTCTCTATGTAAATGTGAAGATCCTTTACCTCCATTACCAGAGGTAACAAACATTTTTACATAATCAACAAAATTTCCTTCTGTCATAAGAGTTGAGTTTAAATTTTTAAAGTTTAAAAGATAAAGTTTAAACTCTTTGAAGTATTACTATAGTTTATCAATTACATTACTTAAACGAACAGTGATGTCTTTAATACTACCTACTCCATCAACACCAAAATATTTATTCTGTGCAGAATAATAGTCTTTTAAAATGGCTGTTTTATTGTAATACTCTTTAATTCTATTTCTAATAATAGATTCATTTCCATCATCTGGTCTGCCACTTGTTTTTCCTCTTTCCAACAACCGATTTACCAACACATCATCCTCAACTTCTAAGGCAATCATAGCACTTATTTCAGAATCTTTGCTTTCCATTAATTTCCCTAAAGCATCTGCCTGTGCATGTGTTCTTGGGAATCCATCAAAAATAAAACCGTTGGAATTTGCGTTCTTTTCCACTTCTGCATTCAACATATCTATGGTTACTTGATCTGGAACCAATTCGCCTTTGTCCATATAAGACTTGGCCAACATACCTAATGCGGTCTCATTTTTTATATTAAATCTAAACACATCGCCAGTTGAAATGTGTATTAAATTATACTTTTCCTTTAAAAAATTAGCTTGTGTTCCTTTTCCAGCTCCTGGAGGACCAAATAGCACTAAATTTGTCATGTGTTGTGTTTCTTTTATTTGATAAATTTCTGGTAAATTTCTTCCTAATCCATCATAGTCTAACCCGAAACCAACAATGAATTTATTTGGAATTTCCATACCAACATAATGTAATTTAAAGTCTTTTTTATAAGCATCAGGTTTATAAAACAAAGTAGCAATTTTAAGCGACTTAACTTCTTCGTTTTTAAAAATCCTATGAATTTCAGCTAATGTATTACCAGTATCAATAATATCTTCCAAAACAACAACCGTTCTCCCTTTCAAATCTTGGGTCAAACCTATTAACCTCTGTATATCTTCAGTAGATTTTACACCTTCATAAGAGGCCAATTTAATAAAGGTAACCTCACAAGGCTTTGGATACTTTTTAACGAAATCACTTACCAACATAAATGATCCATTTAAAACCCCTACAAAAACAGGAATTTCATCACCTATATCTGTATAAATTTCGTTGACCAAACGCTCTATTGCAAACTCTATTTCTTGAGCAGAAATAAATGGTTTAAAATACTTGTCGTGTAGTTTTATTTCCATTATTGTTTTTTTGAAAGTTGCAAAGTTAAGGAATTGATTGACTAATACCGATTTTTTGATTTAGGAATTAGGAAGTAATTTCATATTTAAGTGTATTTTTGCATATCCTTAATTTTTTTCATTAAAAAATAATACATGAATTACTTTTCTTCAAATTTTAAACTTGGTATCCTTGGAGGTGGGCAATTAGGCAAAATGATGCTGTATGATACAAGAAAATTTGATATCTATACCTGTGTTTTAGATGCCAGCAATGAAGCGCCTTGCAAAATAGCAAGCAATGAATTCTATCAAGGTGATTTAATGGATTACGATGCAGTTTACAACTTTGGAAAAAAGGTTGATGTACTAACTTTTGAAATTGAAAATGTAAATGTTGATGCACTAGAAGACCTTGAAAAGGAAGGTGTAAAAGTATATCCAAGCTCAAAAACATTACGCACCATTCAAAACAAAGCAACACAAAAGCTGTTTTATGTAGACCATAATTTACCAACCGCTCCTTTTTCGCGTTTTGCATATACGTCTGAAATAAAAGAAGCCATAGAACATGGAAGTTTAAAACTTCCTTTTGTTTGGAAAAGTGCTCAGTTTGGATATGATGGTATGGGAGTGAAAATTATAAAATCAGTTCAAGATTTAGATGACTTACCTAATGTTGAGTGTATTACCGAAACTTTAGTGCCTTTTAAAAACGAATTAGCTGTGATTGTTGCGAGAAATGTTTCTGGCGAAACAAAAACATATCCTGTTGTTGAAATGGAATTCCATCCAGAAGCCAATCAAGTAGAATATGTTATATGTCCTGCCAGAGTTCCTGAAGCTGTAGCTAAAAAAGCTGAAGAAATCGCATTAAAAACATCGACTGCTTTTAACCATGTTGGTCTTTTAGCGGTAGAAATGTTTCAAACCTATGAAGGTGATATCTTAATAAATGAAGTAGCGCCAAGACCTCATAATTCTGGCCACCAAACCATTGAGGCCAGTTACACATCTCAATTTGAACAGCATTTAAGAGCCATTTTAAACTTACCTTTGGGAAGAACCGATAGTAAAGTTGGTGGTGTTATGGTAAATCTTGTGGGAGTTGAAGGATATAGCGGAGATGTTGTTTACCAAAACATAGAGGCTATTATGCATATGGATGGGGTTACACCTCACATTTATGGAAAAAAACAAACACGCCCTTTTAGGAAAATGGGACACGTTACCATTGTACATCAAGATTTAAGTGAAGCAAGAAAGATTGCTGAAAACGTAAAAAACACTATAAAAGTTATTTCTAAATAATAATTAAGTTATGAGTAAAGTTGGAGTTATCATGGGAAGCAAAAGCGATCTTCCAGTTATGCAAGAAGCCATAGACATTTTAAAAAGTTTTGACATTGATGTTGAAGTTGATATAGTTTCAGCTCATAGAACACCAGAAAAATTATTTGATTATGGTAAACATGCACATACTAAAGGATTTTCTGTTATTATTGCCGGTGCTGGTGGTGCTGCGCATTTACCAGGAATGATAGCTTCTTTATCTCCGCTTCCAGTAATTGGGGTTCCAATAAAAAGCAGTAATTCAATAGATGGTTGGGACTCTGTACTTTCAATTCTTCAAATGCCAGGCGGCGTTCCTGTAGCAACCGTAGCACTTAATGGAGCTAAAAATGCAGGTATATTAGCAGCACAAATAATTGGTTCTAATAATGTTAGCATATTAGACAAAATTATTGCTTACAAAGAAGGACTAAAACAAATAGTGATTAAATCTGCTCAAGATATGAAATAAAAAAACCCCGAATAAATTCGAGGTTTCTTTGGCTATTAAAATAGATTAAATTTGAATTAGTCACTTTTCAAAAACAATATCAACAAATATAAAAAAATAAATATAACTATGCGCGCATAGTAGTTTTAATTTTCTAAAAAAATGATTAAAAATATATTAGCAGAACCATTTAAAACTCCATTTGGTACTGCTCCATTTTCAAAAATAAAGAATGAAGATTTTCTTCCTGCCTTTAAATTGGCAATACAAGAAGCTAAAACAGAGATTGATACCATTGTAAATAATTCTGAACTTCCTACATTTCAAAATACTATCGAGGCGCTTGACTTTTCAGGAGAAAAATTAGACAGAATTTCTAGTATATTTTTTAATCTGAATTCTGCAGAAACCAATGATGCCATTCAAAAAATTGCTCAAGAAGTTTCTCCTCTTTTATCTGAATTCAGCAATGATATTGCTTTAAATGAAGACTTATTTAAACGAGTTAAAATTGTTTATGATAAAAAAGAAACTCTAAACCTATCAACAGAGCAAAATACATTGCTTGATAAAAAATATAAAGGCTTTTCAAGAAACGGTGCTAATTTACCCGAAGACAAAAAACTGATACTTAGAGATATTGACAAAAAATTAAGCCAGCTTAAACTGAAATTTGGTGAAAATGTTTTGGCTGAAACCAATAAGTACGAAATGCTTATTACCAACGAAAATAATTTGTCTGGTTTACCAGAAGGCGCCATTGAAGCCGCTAAACAATTAGCAGAATCTAAAGATAAAAATGGCTGGTTATTTACATTAGATTATCCTAGTTACATCCCTTTTGTAACCTATGCAAACAATAGAGAGTTACGTAAAAAACTGGTTATGGCGTCTGGACAAAAATCATTTCACAATGATGAATTAGACAATCAAGAAAATGTTTTAAACATTGCTAAACTACGTTTTGAAAGAGCCCAACTTTTAGGCTATAAAACTCATGCTCACTTTGTGCTAGAAGAACGCATGGCTAAAACTCCTGAAAAAGTCACTTCCTTTTTAAATGAGTTACTTGAAAAAGCAAAACCTGCTGCAAAACAAGAATTTGATGAATTAGAAGCGTTTGCAAAAGAATTGGATAATATAGATCATTTAGAAAAATGGGATGGAGCTTATTATGCAGAAAAACTAAAACAAAAATTATTTGATTTAGATGACGAAAAATTAAAGCCTTATTTCAAATTAGAAAATGTTATTAATGGTGTTTTTGAGGTTTCACAAAAGTTATACGGTTTAAATTTTGAAAAAATAAATACTATTGACAAATACCATAAAGAAGTTTTAACTTATAAAGTTACTAACGATGAAGGCGATTTAATTTCCGTTTTTTATGCAGATTTTTTTCCTAGACCAGGAAAACGTAATGGTGCGTGGATGACATCGTTTAAGCCTCAAAGCATTAAAAATGGCACAAATGAACGACCTCACATATCAATAGTTTGCAACTTTACCAAACCCACAAAAAGCAAACCATCTTTATTAACCTTTAATGAAGTAACTACATTATTCCATGAATTTGGTCATGCGCTACATGGTATGTTAGCAAATACAACTTACCCAAGTTTGTCTGGAACCAGTGTATTTTGGGATTTTGTTGAATTACCTAGTCAGGTACTTGAAAACTGGTGTTATGAAAAAGAGGCTTTACAATTGTTTGCGAAACATTATGAAACTGGAGAAGTCATTCCTATGGATTTGGTTGAAAAAATAAAAAAATCATCGACTTTTCATGAAGGTATGCAAACCTTGCGTCAGTTAAGTTTTGGATTGTTGGATATGAGTTGGCACGGACAAAACCCTACTCACATTACCAACGTAAAAAATCATGAAACCCTAGCTTTTGAAAGTACTAAATTATATCCTGATGTGATAGAAAATTGCATGAGCACATCATTTTCACATATTTTTCAAGGTGGCTATTCTTCTGGATATTACAGTTACAAATGGGCTGAAGTATTGGATGCCGATGCTTTTGAATATTTTAAAGAAGCTGGTATTTTTAACAAAGAGATAGCAAACAAGTTTAAAAATAATGTACTTTCTCAAGGAGGCACCGAAGATCCTATGGTTCTTTATAAACGCTTTAGAGGTCATGAACCTAAACCAGAAGCTTTGTTAAAAAGAGCAGGATTATTAAAATAATTCATTAATATTAGCACTTTATTTTAACAAGTTTGAGCATATTGGTTTTCAATTATTAATATGTTATTTTTATAAAAAATTATTCATGACTAATCACCAACTAAATCCTAATAAGTGGATTGACTTATATGCCGATTACTTATTTAACTACACTATTTCTCGTGTTAATAATAGAGACATAGCTCAGGATTTGGTACAAGATACTTTTTTAGCGGCTTTAAAATCAATGAAAAACTTTAAAGGAGAAGCCAATGAACGCACTTGGCTTATCTCTATTTTAAAACGAAAAATCATTGATTATTACAGAAAAATAAATTCAAATAAAGGAAAAGCTGAAGTAAGAATTACATCAAACAACGATTCGGAAACTGATGGAGATTGGTTGGAAGAACGTGTAGCTGATCCTTTTGACAAAACTGCTGAAGACACCATGCAAAACACTGAATTGGGCGAAGCTATTTTTAAGTGTTTAACAAAACTACCTGAAAAGCAAGCAGAAATTTTTAGAATGAAAACCATTGAAGGTCTTGAAACTGAAGATATTTGTAAAGAATTAAACATCACTGCGTCTAACCTTTGGGTTATTATCCATAGAGCTAGAACAGCTATGGCATCATGTCTTAAAGAAAATTGGTTTTAATTATGAGTAAAAAACTTAATATAAAATTACCTTGCAGTGAAGCAAATCATGTTTGCGATAAATCACAATACAAAGAATCGTCTATTTGGGAAAAAATTAAGCTCAACCTCCACCTATTATACTGTAAAGCTTGTAGAGAATATAGCAAACAAAACTCCAAATTATCATTCATTATCACAAAATCAAAGGTGACTTGCATGGATAAAAAAAATAAGGAATGTTTGAAAAATGAGTTTGAAAAAGCTTTAAAAGAAAATAAGCTTAAGTAAAAATAATACTAAAAACAACCATAAAACAGGCAGTCCTTCTACCCAAAATGCACAATAATACTTTCCTTGTTTTTCTTTTGAAAAAATTATAAATAATAGTGTAATAAAAGTAAATATCAGCAATGTTAATAACTGATTTAAAAGGACTTCCTTTTTAAAAAATTCTAAAATAAAAAAAATAAAACCTAAAATAACCCCCATAATTTTAGTACCATTTACTCCTAATTTCTGAGGAATAGTAGAGAGTTTTAAACTATCAAATTGCAAATCCCTTATCTCAAAAGGTAGCATTAACATGATCACCAACAAAAAACGTTGAACACTCACAATTACAACATCTGCGTCAATAACATGATTATTGTTTATTAAAGGAAGATAAACTGTAACGCCTGTCCAAACCAATGCTATTAAAAACACCTTTAACCCACTTACGTTTCTTAAATTACTGCTTGTTTCTAAAAGCTTTTGTCGTGGCAAAAATGGGACAGCATACAAAAAGGTTATTATTCCAAAAATAAAAACAATCAACAAGGTGTTTCTTTCAATCTTTAATGCGTAATAACACATTAACACAAAACAAATAAGAGAAAAAATCTGAATCCATTTCAACCAAATAGATAAACTAAGATGTTGAAATTTAGCAATTTCAAAAAACTTAACAAAATTATATCCTGTTATAGAAGCATAAAAAATGAAATACAAAATGCTTTCATCATAAGAAATCTTAAATTCAATTAGCGTTAACCATGACAGAGAAAATACAGCTAATGCTACATGAATACTGCTATTTATATAAAAATTTAAAATATGTTTTAAAAACCGCATGACACAAAAATAACTAAAGTGTTAATAACGCCATTATTTCGTTAAAAACTTTAAGCCATACTGCTTAAAAAGGGTGATTAATTATGTAATTTTGCGCATCAATTTTCAACTAAATTATAAATGAATACAAACGCTTTTGCACTGCGTCATATTGGTCCAAGAGAAAACGACCAAAACCTAATGCTAAAAACTTTAGGTGTAGATTCCTTAGATCAATTAATTTATGAAACCATTCCTGATGACATTCGTTTAAAAGAGCCATTAAAATTAGACGAACCCATGACTGAGCATGAGTATTTGCTTCATATCCATGAGTTATCTAAAAAAAATAAAGCTTATAAAACTTATATAGGTTTAGGGTATTATCCAACTATTTTACCGGCCGTTATACAAAGAAATATTCTTGAAAATCCAGGTTGGTATACTGCTTACACACCTTATCAGGCAGAAATTGCCCAAGGACGTCTTGAAGCTTTACTAAATTTCCAAACCATGATTACCGACTTGACAGGAATGGAAATCGCTAACGCATCTCTACTTGATGAAAGTACAGCCGCTGCTGAAGCCATGAGTTTGTTATTTGCAGTTCGCGAGCGTGATCAAAAGAAAAATAACGTAAATAAGTTTTTTGTTTCTGATACCATATTACCACAAACATTATCATTGTTACAAACAAGATCTAATCCACTTGGTGTTGAGTTGGTTATTGGTAATGAAAACTCATTTGATTTTTCTTCTGAATTTTTTGGAGCCATATTACAATATCCAGGGAAAGATGGACAAATAACTGATTTAAAATCATTTATAAGTAAAGCCAATGAGGCTCAAATAAAAGTAGCTGTTGCTGCAGATATTATGAGTTTAGTTAAATTAGAAGCTCCGGGGAAATTTGGTGCTGATGTGGTAGTTGGCACTACACAACGCTTTGGAATTCCTATGGGTTATGGCGGACCTCATGCTGCATATTTTGCAACCAAAGAAGCCTACAAGCGTGATTTACCCGGAAGAATTATTGGTGTTACCAAAGATGCAAGCGGAAATAGAGCTTTACGTATGGCGCTTCAAACCCGCGAACAACATATTAAGCGTGATAAAGCCACATCAAACATTTGTACTGCACAAGTTTTATTAGCTGTTATGGCTAGTATGTACGTTGTTTATCATGGGCCAAAAGGATTAAAATTCATAGCCAATAAAATTCATAATACAGCTTCAACTCTTTCAGGTGCTTTGGTAAAATTAGGTTTTAACCAAGTTAACACATCTTATTTTGACACTCTTCAAATTAAGACTGACTCCAAAAAAATTAAAAAAATTGCTAAGGATAAAAAGGTCAATTTCTTTTATCCTGACAGTGAAACCGTAACAATTTCAATCAATGAAACTACTTCTGTTAGAGATATAAATTATATTATAACCGTTTTTGCTGAAGCAGCTAATAAAGAAACTATTGTTATTTCTTCAATTTCAGAATTAAACAACATTTCTGAAAAATCACAAAGAACTTCAGATTTCTTAACGCTTGATGTATTTAATAAGCACCATTCTGAAACCGAATTGATGCGTTACATAAAATCTCTTGAGCGCAAAGATTTATCATTAAATCACTCTATGATTTCTTTAGGT
Organism: Gaetbulibacter sp. M235; assembly: GCF_043876835.1. NCBI lineage: Bacteria > Pseudomonadati > Bacteroidota > Flavobacteriia > Flavobacteriales > Flavobacteriaceae > Gaetbulibacter > Gaetbulibacter sp. M235. The sequence goes on along the minus strand of NZ_JBAWJZ010000002.1, from coordinate 51,678 downwards.
TCTTGTACCATGAAATTAAATGCCGCTTCAGAAATGTTACCATTAAGTTGGTTTAAATGGGGAAATATCCATCCATTTGCGCCACTTAAACAAGCAAAAGGATACTTAACTGTATTAAAAGAATTAGAAAACCAGTTAACAGAAATCACAGGCTTTGCAGCTACTTCACTACAACCAAACTCTGGTGCACAAGGAGAATATGCGGGTTTAATGGTCATTAAAGCTTATCATGAATCACGTGGCGATTATAATAGAAATGTTTGTCTTATTCCATCATCGGCTCATGGTACAAATCCAGCAAGTGCTGTTATGGCCGGAATGAAAGTTGTTGTAACAAAATCAACTGCTGAAGGAAATATTGACGTAGAAGATTTACGTGAGAAAGCTGAATTATATAAAGATAATTTATCTTGCTTAATGGTAACATATCCATCAACACATGGTGTTTATGAGTCTGCTATCAAAGAAATTACAAAAATTATCCATGATAATGGCGGACAAGTTTATATGGATGGTGCTAATATGAACGCCCAGGTTGGATTAACAAATCCTGGAAGTATTGGTGCTGATGTTTGCCACCTAAATTTACATAAAACCTTTGCTATTCCTCATGGTGGTGGTGGCCCTGGTGTTGGCCCTATTTGTGTTGCGAAACAGCTTGTACCATTTTTACCAGGAAACCCATTAGTTAAAACTGGTGGTGATAAAGCCATCACAGCTATATCAGCTGCCCCTTTTGGTTCGGCTTTAGTATGTCTGATTTCTTATGGCTACATTAAAATGTTAGGAGAAGAAGGATTAACCCAATCAACAAAAATTGCCATCTTAAATGCTAACTATATCAAGCATCGTTTACAAGGAAGTTTTGACACATTATATTCAGGTGAATGTGGAAGAGCTGCACATGAAATGATAGTAGATTGTAGAGCTTTTAAAGCAAATGGCATTGAAGTTACAGATATTGCAAAACGATTAATGGATTATGGTTTTCATGCACCAACTGTTTCTTTCCCTGTTGCTGGAACTTTGATGATTGAACCAACAGAAAGCGAAAGCAAACAAGAGATTGATCGTTTTTGTGATGCTATGATTTCTATCAAAAAAGAGATTGATCAGGCTTCAAAAGATGATGAACATAACGTTTTAAAAAATGCCCCTCATACTTTGGAAATGATTACATCAACAAATTGGATTTATCCATACTCTCGTGAAGCAGCAGCTTTTCCGTTAGACTATGTAAAAGACAACAAGTTTTGGCCTACGGTAAGACGTGTTGATGATGCTTATGGAGACAGAAATTTAATATGTACTTGCGCTCCAATTGAAGCCTATATGGAAGCATAAATGAGCTGTTGAACATCGTAAAAATCTTCATAATTTAATTTGCCTTTAATTTATAGTAACTACCTTAGTTACCAACTAAATTAAAGGCATATTTTATATTTATGAGTATTAAAATTACCGGTACAGGAAGCTACATTCCAGATACCATAGAAAAAAATGAAAACTTCAACCAACATACATTTTTAAACACAGATGGCTCTCCTATTAATAGTGAAAACACTGTAATCATTGAAAAATTTAAAGCCATTACAGGCATAATTGAACGTCGATATGCAAAAAATCATTTAAACTCTTCAGATTTAGGTTTTTTTGCAGCCGAAAAAGCTATTATAGACGCCAATATTGACCGAGAGGAATTAGACTATATCATTGTAGCCCATAATTTTGGTGATGTAAAGTACAATACCATTCAAAGTGATCTTTTGCCCTGTTTAGCATCTAGAATTAAACATAGTTTGCGAATAAAAAACCCAAAATGCGTAGCTTATGATATCCTTTTTGGTTGCCCAGGATGGATTCAGGGAGTTATACAAGCTGAAGCTTTTATAAAAGCAGGTATTGCTAAGAAATGTTTAGTTATAGGAAACGAAACCTTATCAAGAGTGGTTGACAAATATGATAGAGATTCCATGATATATTCTGATGGTGCTGGAGCAACAGTAATAGAAGCTACTGATGATGAAGGAGGTATTTTAGCTCATGAAGCAGCAAGTTTTACTTATGATGAAGCTTACTATTTGTTTTTTGGAAATTCAAACAATCAAGAATTATGTAGAGATACCAGATACATTAAAATGGATGGTCGTAAAATCTACGAATTTGCTTTAACAAATGTGCCTAACGCCATGAAAACGTGCCTTGAAAAAAGTGGTGTAGACATAAAAGATGTGAAAAAGATACTCATTCATCAAGCTAATGAAAAAATGGATGAAGCCATTGTAAAGCGCTTTTATAAACTCTACAAAACAGATATGCCTGAAGACATTATGCCAATGAGTATTGATAAATTAGGCAATAGTTCTGTAGCAACAGTACCCACTTTATTTGATTTAATTAAAAACAATAAATTAGAAAATCATAGTCTTTCTAAAGGCGATGTTATTATATTTGCTAGCGTTGGTGCAGGTATGCACATTAATGCCATAGTTTACAAATATTAATAATACCGCATTAGCGGAAACACAAAATAATGTACGAGAAAAGCTATCCTAACAAACGCTTCAAACATACTATTGAGTTTTTAAAAAATCATATTCCTAATACCTATTCAATTTTAGATTTAGGTGTTGAAAATCCTTTTTCAGAAATCATGAAATCTGAAGGTTATATGGTTGAAAACACAAAAGGAGAAGATTTAGATATAGATACTTCTGCCATTTCAAATTCTCAAGTAAAAGTCGTTACTGCTTTTGAAATTTTCGAACATTTATTATCTCCTTTTACGGTTTTACAATCTATAAAAGCAAACCAATTAATTGCCAGTGTCCCGCTTAGGTTATGGTTTTCATCTGCTTACAGAAGCAAAACCGATATGCGTGACAGACATTATCATGAATTTGAAGATTGGCAATTTGATTGGTTATTGGAAAAAGCGGGTTGGAAAATTATTGATAGACAGAAATGGACAAACCCTACAAAGAAAATTGGCATCAGGCCTTTATTGCGTTGGTTTACCCCTAGATATTATATTATATATGCTGAAAGGGTTTAACTTTGAATAATTAAATTTTCAATTTTGAATTTCTATATCATCATTCCTGCGCATAACGAACAAGATTCCATTGGACTTACTTTAGATTCTTTGGTTCATCAAACGCTTCTACCAAAAAAGATTGTAGTTGTTAATGACAATTCAACAGATGAAACTCAAGATATTGTAGAAAGCTACTCAGCAAAATATAATTATATTCATTTAATCAACACAACATCTTCAAATGAACATTTACCAGGTTCAAAAATTATTAATGCCTTTTATAAAGGTTTTGATACCTTGGATGAAAATTACGATGTGATCTGTAAATTTGATGCCGATTTAATTTTTCCAAATGATTATTTAGAAAAACTATCGAAACATTTTCATCATAACAATCGCTTTGGAATGGTTTCGGGTTTTTGTTATATAGAAAAAAAAGGTGATTGGATTCTTGAAAATTTAACACGAAAGGATCACATTAGAGGAGGACTTAAAGCCTACAGGAAAGATTGTTTTATTGAAATAGGAAAATTAAAATCATCTATGGGTTGGGATACCGTTGATGAATTACTTGCAAAATACTATAAATGGGATATTTTAACTGATGAAACTTTACATGTAAAACATCTTAAACCTACAGGAATAAACTACAATAAAGCTTCAAAATACATGCAAGGCGAAGCCATGTACAAAATGCGTTATGGCTTTATAATCACTTTAATTTCTGCTTTAAAATTGGCTTACAGAAAACGTAGCTTTACTTTGTTTACAGATTATATGGCCGGTTATTTTAAAGCTAAAAAAAATAAAATAGATTTTTTAGTAACTGCTGAAGAAGGTAAATTTATCAGGAATTTACGCTGGAAAGGAATGTTGGAAAAATTCAATTAAAACTCCAGTTTTTATAATTACTTGACGCTTCAAGTTTGTTTTCTATATTATCATCCAATTCAGGAAAAAAATCAATACCAGTAAGTTTTTCAACCTCATCTACAGATACAACAAATTTATAGAGTGGTTCATTTGAGTTTTCATGCGGCATTAAAAAAGCTATCATTTTTATTTTCCCATGATTATTATCTAAAATGAATTTATAGAATTGATTTGGAACAGAAACATGTTCATATCCAATTGTTTTTAAATGCCCTTTAAGAACTCCGCCAGTTACTACAAAAACCCCGTCATATTTATTTGCCCAATAACGCACTTTTTGCTCTAAAATATTCCAGATACCTGCATTAAAATCATGCTCCTGAGGACTAATATTACTTGTCAAAAATGTTTCATCGTAAGCTGATTCACTATAATTTCTATCGCCTGCAGGACATAAATGTCCGCGGTCATAACCAGAGTTTTTATAGTTTTTCCAATCTGCTGCTCCAGATTTCACAGCTTTATCAATTTCAAAATATGGCCTTTCAAAATTTGCGTTAGAGAGTTGTTCTTTTTTTAATTCATAAGCAACCCATTCTGCTTGCTCATTTGGTTCACTATAAGATAATGAATATCCTTCATGATGTACAATTTGACCTGTAGTACTTGTAGGCAAAAAATATTCGTTTGTTTGTTTCTTAACAGTAGAACCTTGTTTTACAATGTTGGTTTGCTCTTCTTGATTTAAGAAATATTCATACCCATATACTCCTAAAACAATTAGTATAGCTAATAAAGAATATAGTTTTGTTTTTCTCAAACTAGTTAAAAACAAATTCTAAAGGTTCTCCTTTATTTCCACTTGGATAGCTAATATCCAATAAGGCTGACATTGTTGGAGCAATATCTATTATTTCTGTTTTTTGAAAAGTCTCCCCATGTTTTATGCCTTTTCCAAAAAACAATAAAGGTACATGGGTGTCGTATTCAAATGCTGAACCATGGGTTGATCCTGTTTTACTATATGATATGAAGGCTGTATCCAATACATAAATGACATCTCCCGAACGTTTTTGATTGAATCCGTTTTGAATTAACTGCTCAATACCTGTTGAAAAAGATGTACTTGTCATGGCAGTTGCTGTATAAGCCTTATCAACAAAATCGTATGTAATAATTTCATTTACTATGGCTTCTTGAACGTCATCCAAATCTAAATCCAACTGGTGTATCTTTTCTCTGTTTAAAAATATTTGATAATTACTAATACTTTCAATCAAATCTGAAGCTCCAAAAGTAGCTTTCATAAAATCATTTATTTTTTTACTAAAGTCACTTGAACTAAAATAACCTGCTGGTATTTTTACACTTTGCAAATAGGAAGGCACATCAACAGCAGCATGATCTGCTGTTAAAAAAACAGTGTAATTACCATTTCCTACTTGCTCATCTAATGACTTAAAAAGTCTTTCTAGTTCTAAATCTAATCGTAAATAGGTATCTTCAATTTCTTTTGAATTAACACCAAAATTATGTCCAACATAATCCGTACTTGAGTAACTTACCGTTAAAACATCAGTTATATTATCAGAACCTAGTTTTTCAGCTTTAATAGCTTCAATAACAAAATCTGTTGTTAAACTATTTCCAAAAGCAGTAGTTTTTAAAATATCATAACCTTCATTTTGGTCTTTTAAAGTTTTTAAATCATAAGGAAATGTTGCTGTTTCTTTTCCTTTAAAACCTCCTTCAAAATCATTTAAATCGCTTCCACTTTCTGTATATGTTGAAATATCATATAAAGTATTCCATGTTTTTAAATAAGACTCCACTGAATGCTTTTTATTAAAATCAACTACCCATTTTGGAAGTTCATTCATATAAAAAGTACTTGTTATCCAATTTCCTTCATCTTTTCCTTGAAACCAATAGGCTGCATTTGCTGTATGACCAGCAGGTAAAATAGCACCTCTGTCCTTAATAGCAATACCTATAGTTTTTCCTTGCATTTGGGTAAATAATCTGTTTTCATCAGAGAAAGTGGTTGTTTTCATTCTTTGAGGAGACATTTGTCCTGCATCAGTTACAGTTCCAACAGATTGAACAGAAGTATCCTCAGCACAATAAACACTCTTTTTTATTTCTTTATCATACCAGTCATTTGCAATAATACCATGGTATTTTGGCGTTGTTCCTGTATAAACTGACGTATGACCTGGTCCAGTATATGTTGGAATGTAATTAAAATGATTGTTTTTGCAATTAAACCCTTCATTCATCATGCGTTTAAAACCTCCTTCACCATATCTATTATAAAAGCGAGTTAAATAATCGTATCGCATTTGGTCAATCACAATACCTACAACAAGTTTTGGGCGTTCATTAAAACTACTTGCACTAGGAATTTGATTTTTTGTTATTGAACTTTGGGCTAAACAAACACTTGTTATAGTTACCAATAATAAAAGAGAAATAAAACGTTTCATTTTTGTATTTATATTTAATTATTCAAAAATACATATTTTAAAACATCATAATTTAAAATTAAAGTTAAATACCTTTAACTTTTTTTTACTTTAGCATCAAGAAATTAAAACATGACATACCTTCAATATATAGGCACCTATTTTTTAATGATTGTTGAAATGTTTCGCAAACCTACCAAGTGGTCGGTTATGAAACAGCTTATTTTTAAAGACATTGATGACTTGATTATTGGCTCGTTAGGAATAGTCGCCTTTATTTCATTTTTTGTTGGTGGCGTTGTTACCATCCAAACAGCGTTGAATATAAGTAATCCATTAATTCCTAAATATTTAGTTGGTTTTGCTACAAGACAATCGGTTATTCTTGAGTTTGCACCTACATTTATTTCCATCATTATGGCTGGAAAAGTTGGTTCATTCATTACATCAAGTATTGGTACTATGCGAGTAACAGAACAAATAGATGCACTAGAAGTTATGGGAATTAACTCATTAAATTATTTGGTATTTCCTAAGTTTATATCATTAATGCTCTACCCTTTTGTAATATCTATCGCTATGTTTTTAGGTATTCTAGGTGGTATGGCTGCTTGTGTTTATGGTGGTTTTAGCTCGTTAGATGATTATATTATCGGAATTCAAACTGATTTTACCCCATTTCATATTACCTATGCATTTATTAAAACATTTGTGTTTGCGTTTGTTTTAGCAACCATTCCGTCCTATCATGGCTTTTACATGAAAGGTGGTGCTCTTGAAGTTGGTAAAGCCAGTACCACTTCTTTTGTATGGACCAGTGTGGTGATAATCCTTTTAAATTATATTTTAACCCAAATGTTATTGAGCTAATGATAGAAGTAAAAAATATACATAAATCTTTTTCTGGTGTTGAAGTTTTAAAAGGGATTAGCACGTCGTTTGAAAAAGGAAAAACCAACTTAATTATTGGGCAAAGTGGTTCGGGGAAAACGGTTTTTATAAAGTGTTTGCTTGGATTATTTGATTATCAAGAAGGCAGTATATCGTATGACGGAAAAATATTTTCTGAATTAAGTGAAGATCAAAAAAGAAATTTACGTGCCGAGATAGGTATGGTATTTCAAGGCAGTGCCTTATTTGACTCTATGACTATTGCAGAAAATGTGATGTTCCCTTTAAAAATGTTTACCAAGCAAAGCAAAAGCGAAATGGAAGACCGCGTTGACTTTGTTTTAAAACGTGTCAATTTAATTGATGCCCATAATAAAATGCCAAGTGAAGCTTCTGGTGGTATGCAAAAACGTGTTGCCATTGCAAGAGCTATTGTAAATAATCCCAAATACTTGTTCTGTGACGAACCAAACTCTGGTCTTGATCCAAAAACAGCTATCATTATAGATAATTTAATTCAAGAGATTACAGATGAATATCAAATTACAACCGTTATTAACTCACATGATATGAACTCGGTGATGGAAATTGGTGAAAAGATAGTGTTTTTAAAAGACGGATTAAAAGCTTGGGAAGGTTCTAAAGAAACTATTTTTAAAACCGATAATGAAGTTGTAACCGATTTTGTTTACTCTTCTGAATTGATGAAAAAAGTGCGACAAATGTATATTGAAGAAAAGCAATAATTTGTTTGTTAAACTATTATACGTTTTGTTAGAATTTTTTGAAATCATACCCTTTATTCATCAAATAACTTATAAGCTCATCTAAATGTAAATAGAGTTTATCTTTTCTTAAAGGATTTGTTCCTGGATGAATTAGTAAATGAAAGCCATTCATCCCATTTAATTTTTCGTATTCATAAATGCTCTTTAAAATAGCTTCACTTGAAATATAATTTGACATGTCTGGAGTTGTATAATCAGCATTAGATCGTGTTCCCGAAGAATAATTTATTGTTATTAGATTAAGCTCATTTGCTATTTCAACAACCTTTTTATTATACCATTCATAAGGAGGCATAAAATACAAAGCTTCAACACTTAAGTCGTTTAACAACTTAATATTTCTTGAAATATCTTCCTTTATTATACTTGTAGAATATAATAAGCTATCTCTTTTTGACCAATCACAATACAAAAGATGCTTATCTGAATGCGCTCCAACATAGTGTCCCTGATTAATAATACTTTTCACTAAATGTTTGTGACTTCGAACAAAATCTCCCGTAAAAAAGAAAGAAGCTTTAATTTTTTTGGTTTTTAACACCTTCAAAACATAGTCAAAACCCTCATAATAATCATGTCCTGTAAAGCATAAAAAAATATTTTTTTGTAAAGTGTCAGATCTTACTAAAGCCCCTTCTACATCAATAATATTTTGTGCTTTTGCAGAACAAAAAAATCCTAAAATTAAAATAGAAAAAACAATTCTATTCATCGCTTAAATGTGTCAATATCAGCAACAATTCTGCAGAACCATCTAAGGTAGGCTCATTAGTACTGTAGTCCATCCAATCGTCTCTGTACTTAATGTGTTTCGGTTGCAAATGCTCATATTCGTCAGGTTCAGAAAGTTCAATAGCAATCATTTTTTCAAGAATGGTAGTCCAAAGTGGCCCATCAACCAAACTTCCTTTAATAGTTTCTTTATTAATTACCCAAAAAGGCATATGAACACTAACAGGCGTATCTGCATTTTCAGGAATTCCAGTAATCATACTTGAATTCCATGGATTTAATCCTAACAGCCAATTGATATGATCTTGCATAAGAGTGCGATATTTTTTAGAACCCGTCATCTCTTCATATAACATGGCTTGTGTGGCCACTGCTGCAGCCAAATTATTAGAACACCAAATAAACAAATGTCCTACACCATATACATTTTCTGATGTTTTTTGCTGAATCTTATCCAAATTATGTTCGTAATAAGCTACCATTTGTTGCTTATCTTTTTCTGAGCCAACTTGCCACAATGCATAATGCCCCATGTTTACAAAAGGGTACATTTCATAGTGATTAGCAGTTTCCCGTTCCATCCAGGACCAGTTACCTATAATTTTGGCATATTTACGAGCATCTTTTAAATATTTCATTTTTTTTGAAACTTTATATAACTGTGCTGCTGCCCATTCCATATCGTCTGCCCATGTATTTTCTTCGTATCGATATGGTGCTCCAAAGCTATTGCCTTGTTGGTATCCTTCATTTTTTTGTCCCATTTCATATAGTTCAAGAGCCGCTTGCATGCAAGTTTTTGCAAAAGTTTCATAACCTTTTAAATTAATGAAAATCTCGTAACCTAAAGCTAAAGTAGCTGCAGAACGTCCTGCCAGATTTGAAATACCAGTTGCCTGACTTTTATATTTTGAAAGGCCTTGTGGCTTTCCATCTGCAAAATAGACAGGACGGAAACTATTGGGTCCCCAACCATAATCGGCATTTTCTTCATGGGGTAATTTGAAACCTCTGTGGTCTCTATCATCTGCAACTTGATGATATAACTCATTGGGTTTTGGATGTAGTTTTAAAATCCACTCGAGTCCCCATTTTGCTTCATCCAAAATGTCAGGTAAATCATTTGTCCCTTCTAGTCCTTTAGAATCAAATTTATCCAAAAACTTTTTAGGATTGGATTGATATGCCATAAGCAATCTTGCAGTAGTATTGCTACCAGTAATTAGATATTTTAATTGATCACCTGCATCATGCCAACCACCAGTGGCATCAATTTGTGTTGAATCTGGTCTAATTCCAAAAAAACTCAACCCATCTTTTTGGTGGCAAAACTCTTTGGTGTGAGGATTAAATCCACAGCGTTGTGTTCTAATAAAACCAACTACATCTTCGTCCCAATTTGGGTAAGGGCCAATTTTAAAAGTATTACTTAATATGTTTTGTTCAGTTCCATCCTGAAATTCAAAATAATAAGTTCCTTGTTGTTTAAAATCAGAAAAGTCTATAACATAAGAATAAGAAAACGGATCCCAACTGCCTTCACTTAATATACCATTGTATTTATTTAAGACTACTCCTTTTTCGTCTTTTAAAATCAAAGTAGGTTCTATTAGTTCTTTTTTACTTAAAAGGATAGCTTTCTTCGGATTTTCTATTGGGTAACCTGCCAAATTAACCCTTATCTCAACATCTTGTTCTGCTTTTAAGGAATTATAACAAAAACAAAAAAACGCTACGGCAATAATTCGAAAAACATTCATATTCTAATTTAAAAACAGTTCTTTAATTAGCTCGTTTAACAACCAAAGTGTCTAAATTTAATTTCAGTTTCAACCATTTTTCAAGTTTCTCACTATCCTTAACCCTTGCTTTTTCATTAGCTAGAGAATCAATCCATTTTACTGTAAACACAGTAACTGTATCTGTTTTTGTGAAATTGGTATTAATAACATTCGAATAAGAAAATTGAGCTAAATTTTCATAATTTATTTTTACTTCTTTGGTCAATTCATCAAAAGGGATATAATTTTTCTCCAATTTTGAAAGCTGTTTTACTTTACCTTCGAGAAATGATATTTTTTGTGTTTGTGATAATAAATCCAAGGAATCTCTGTAACGCAATTCTTCCATATATTTAAAATTATCTAACCCTTTGGATCTGTTTTGATTGAAGTTTAATTTTGTAGCCGATAAGGCGCTATAATCTCTCATTCTGCCATCTAAAAGATTAATGGTTGATTCAGGAATTTCATCCAATCCAAAAGTATTAATATCAATAGATGAATTATTCCTGTCTACATAACTATAAATGGCGTTATTTTTCATGTATTCAAAATGAGGCAAATCTTTTAACTCACTATTTACAAAAGCTTTGGCGTCTCTTGTAAAATTACTTTCCTGTAGCACGTTAATAAACGTCCAGATTGCCGGTATCATCACAACAATTGCTAGCAAAGAAGCTATTCGACCAATACGTTTTCGCTTTGCAGAGTTGACGTATTTAAGCATAGGGAAACGCAGCACTTTTAAAATGATAAAAGTTGCCAACGCTATAAAAATGGTGTTAATTGTAAACAAATACATAGCGCCACCAAAATATTGCCAATTACCTTTTGCCAAACCATAACCTGCTGTACATAATGGTGGCATTAAAGCTGTAGCTATAGCGACACCAAAAATTACAGAAGCAATGGTTCCTTTTTTTGTTCTGGCTATAAGAAGTGCAGAACCGCCAAAAAATGCAATTAAAACATCTCGAATATCTGGTTTAACTCTACCTAAAAGTTCTGAAGTATCTTCACTTAGCGGAAACAAATAAAAGAATAAGAATGCGGTTAATAAACTTAAGGCTATCATGATACCTAAATTTATCAAAGAACGTTTTAAAGTATCAACATCGTTGATTGCTATTGATAAACCAACTCCAAGAATAGGTCCCATAAGAGGAGAAATTAACATGGCTCCAATTACAACTGCCGTTGAATTCGCATTTAATCCAATGGAAGCCACAAAAATAGAACACACTAGAATCCATGCTGTAGCTCCTTTAAAAGGAATATCGTTTTTAATAGCTTCAACAGTAGCCTCTCTATCTGTTTCTTCTCTAAAATCAAGCAATTCTTTTAGAAACTTTTTAAGACTTATAAATAAGCCTTGTGCATCTTTTTTAATAGTCTCTTTTGTTTCCTCTACCGAAGAATCCTTTTTGGTTCCTTCTTCGGAAAAATTGAATTTATTTTCTTCCATTGACTTATTTATTAAACACCAATAACATAAATATATTAAAAAAATAATGCACTGGTTAATTAAAATATTTTCACCAATGCATTATTTCTTTTTTATCTAAAATAAAGGTTAGTTAAACCTATCCGTATTGTTCTCCAAACTCACCTTTTACCTTTTGAAGCACTTTTTTAATATCCTGTTCTTTTGCTTTTGGGTAAATTAGCAGCACATCTTCCTTATCTACAATTATATAATCTTTCAGTCCATCAACAACTACAATTTTATTGTTTTTGGTTCTAATCATGTTTCCTGAAGCATCCTGGGTTAAAGTTCTTGAATTTACTACAGCATTACCTGTTTCATCCTTATCCAGTTTATCATACAAACTTCCCCAAGTTCCAAGGTCATTCCAATCAAATTCTGCGGCCAAAACATATACGTTTTTCGACTTTTCCATAATAGCATAATCCACTGAAATGTTTTCTGATTTGGCATAATTTTCTTGAATAAAATCATACTCAAGTTCTGTATTATAAGTAGCCAATCCATTTTTAAATAACTCATAAAGTGCAGGTTGACTACTTTGAAAAGCTTTAATAACACTTTTTACGCTCCACATAAAAATACCAGCATTCCACAGGAAATTACCTTGAGAAATAAACTCTTTAGCGGTTTCATAATCTGGTTTTTCTCTAAATTGATTTACAGCTTTTATAGTCTCATTTGAAGTTTTATCAAACTCAATATAACCGTATCCCGTATTTGGAAATGTTGGTTGAATTCCTAACGTCATTAAAGCATCATTCTCTGCGCAAAAATCAAACGCCTGTTGCACGTTGTTGGAAAATGTTGTTTCATCTTCTATCCAATGATCACTTGGTGCTACAATCATAATAGCATCAGGATTTTCTTTTTGAATTTTTAAAGAGGCATATAAAATACATGGCGCTGTATTACGCATTGCAGGTTCTAAAACCACTTGACGTTGTGTTACTTGTGGCAATTGTTCAAGCACTAAGTCGTTATAACGTTCATTCGTTAAAATAAAAATATTTTCTTGTGGTATTAATTTTGCAAGTCTTTTAAATGTTTTTTGAATAAGTGTATCTCCAGTTCCAAGCATGTCATGAAATTGCTTTGGAAAAGCTTCTGTACTTACAGGCCAAAATCTTGAGCCCACACCACCTGCCATTAAAATGGCATAATAATTTTTGTTCATAATTATATTAATTCTACTTCTACATTCGGATTGAAAAGATACAACTTTCCTGTTTTAACCTCAACACATTCATAACGTTTTACACGCTTATCTGCCTTTTTAAATATTTTGCCATTGTAAATTTTAAAAGTACTTCCTAAAGGCACTTCAAAAACATATGTTTTATCAAATGATTCGTCAAATTGCTTTAAGGCATAAGCTAATGCTACATCGGTATCACTGGATGCTTTTGGGTTTTTAAAATGCTTCGCCAAAAGCTGAAGCAATTCATTTGGGAAAATCTCAGGATTTAAAAATGGAAGCATTAAATGCTGAAAGCTTCGCTTCCACTCTATTCCATGTGGTTTTATAAATCTACCATAATTTTTATAGGCTTCAAAATGAGCTATTTCATGAATAAGGGTGATTAAAAACCGATATTCATTTAAATTAGAATTGATGGTTATTTGATGTTTACCGTTTGGTAATCTTCTATAATCTCCATGCCTTGTTTTTCGCTCATTTTTAATTTTAACAATCAGATTATCATGCTCTAAAAGGTTTAAAACCTGTGGCATTGCCTTAGATGAAATAAAGTTTTCAAGTTTGTTTTGCATTACGACAAAAATACATGAATTATTGAAAGTAAAAAACGTTGATTTTGTCAGAAAAAATTTATAACTTCGTTTAACAGTCGATAAATAAACATTGAAACGTTTTTTATCTAGGCATTACAAAACATTTAGAAGAAACAATATGAACAAAAATTTATCTCTGCTATTTTTGATATTTATATCAATTTCCAGTTATGCTCAAAATTCAAAATCTGACTTTTTAGTTACCAAAGAAAATGACACTATCTTTTGTAAAGTAGTTGGTTTAAAAGGAAAACAGATTGAATTTATTCAAAACGGAGAAAATAAAAGCAAGAAAAAGAATATTTTTAATTTTTTGGACTTAAAAATCGCGGACTTATCAGTAATTGAAAACCCTCTTAATTTACAAATCGAAAAACCTGAAAACGGATATGCACACGTTTATCTTTATAGACCTTATGTTTATACAGGTTCAGCTTTAGCTTGTAAAGTAGAATATAATGGAGAAAAATTAGTTAACCTTAAGACTTACAGCTACTATCTACATAAAATAAAAGCTGGTGAAATTCATAAATATAATTGGAATAATAGTAAAAAAGACATACTCGAAATAGACGCTGTAAATGGAGAGATTTATTTTATCAGAGGTTCATTTGGAGCAAGCTTTGAGCCATGGAATACGATTTCAACTGTGAGAAACGGAATGAACATTTTCTTAGATAATCCAAATACATCAAAGTATGCTATTTTGACAATGAAAGAAGTAAGTCCAAATTATTAAAAAACGTTTTGTAACACCGTGTAAAAATAATTGCTTGGTTCTTGCCTACTCGGAAAATCCTGCGGATTTTCCTCTGGTTTGTTCCTTTTTTAGCAAGTTAGCTACTTACTAACACAACTATCCTTAAACAAACACATTAAACGAACCTCCAAAAAAGTCATAACATTTTTAAAAGCTGTCGCATATCATTAAAGGTTTTAGTGACAATTCCTTCCAATTCATTGTTATAATCATGTGCGGTAAACCCAAACACATCAAAACCTCCCGCAAGAGCTCCTTTAACACCTAATAAACTATCCTCAACAACAACACATTCGTGTGGTTGAAACCCCATGGTTTTTGCTGCCCATAAAAACACATCAGGTTCTGGTTTAAATTTTTGAATGGCATAACAACTAAACAGTTTGTTTTCAAAATATGGTAACAACCCAACTACATTTAAATTAAACCTCATCTTAGATTCCATACCACTTGAAGCTACACAAAAAGGTAATTGTAATTGTTCAATAACTTGGGTAACCCCTTCAATGGGTTTTAGGTGTTTTTCAAATTCCTCCAAACTTCGTGTTCTATACTCATTTTCAAACGTCTCTGGAATGGGTTGTTTTACCAAAGTTGAAATGATATTTACACAATCTTTAAAATGACTGCCCTTAAAGTGGTTCATAGCAAAACCTAAATCGATTTCAGCACCTAAGTCATTTGCCATATCTACAAGAGTTTGGTTTCCAATGGGTTCACTATCTACCAAAACACCATCGCAATCAAAAATGACACATTTGTATTTGCTCATAGATTATCTTTTTAACGAAAAATGTCCATTAAACTCATTCTTATCATCTAATTTTACTGTAAACCAATAATCTGATGACAGCATTTTTTCTCCATTAAATGTCCCATCCCAACCATTACTATTTGGGCTAATTTGTTTTAAAAATTTACCATATCTGTCGTAGATAAAAATTTCAGCATTTGGATAGTCTATAATACCTTTTATTTGCCAAGTATCGTTTACACCATCGCCGTTTGGAGTAAAGTATTTAGGATAATCTATAATAATGACTTCTTCAAAATCCTCACCACATCCCAAAGCATCTCTAACCGAAACCGTGTAAATTCCTCCTAAAACATTGTTGAAAAAATTACTACTTTGATAATTAATGCCATCAATAGAATATTCAAAATCGCCATCACCCGAAGCATTTATTTTTATATAATTATCATTAGATAGTTCTTGGTACTCTACATTAACAATACTTGGAAGTTCTGAACGAATCAACTTAAAGTCAAAACTCATTTCACAATAAATGCCATTATTGTTTTGTCCAACCGTAAGTGTGTAATTTCCAGCATTAATCAAATTAGCCTGATAGGTGTTTGAAATAATTGCTCCATCTTGATATTCCCAATTATAAGTATCAAAATCACTTTCAACACTTACGCCTAATGATGTCTCTAAATTGCATAAAAAATAAGAATCCTCCATAGAAACTAATGGCAGTTGGTTTACAATTAAATTAAAACTGGTCTCAGAATAGCATAAACTATTGAGTTCATTTTCTACCCTAACATAAATTGTTTGCGACCAAGCTTGTGTATTTTGAAAGATAGCAGACAAAGGACTTGGTAATTGATTGTTTCCTGAATCAAAATAAGTAATTTTAAGTCCATTTTGATTTCCTATAATTTCGGTTTCAATGTGTGACAAATCAAAATTTGCAAACCCATTTCCTAAATCACAAGAATAAAGTGTTTGAGGTTGATCTATTTGTGGTTGAGACGCTGTTTTTAAAGTTACCGAAGTTTCGGAAAAGCAAGTAGTTATTGGATTTGTAACTCGTACTATAATTAATTCCTCATTAGGAATTGTATTGGTATAAGGGTTTGGCAGCGGGCTTGGCAATGGATTACCGTTGTAATCAAAATAAGATACTTGTAAACCTGTTTGATTGCCTAAAACTTGAGATTCAATATTTGAAGTATCAAAATATTCTGAAATACCATCGTTGTTGTCGTCGCAGCCAATTATTTCACTTAAGATATTTGCTGTGGGTAGTGGAATTACTATTAAATTAAATGTAATCTCATTAGAACAATTAGTATTAATATTAGTTACTTTTCCTATTACAGTCTCTTGATTAACAACTCTATTTACAGTATTTAGTGAATTGATTAATTCCCCATCTTGATGATAAAATTCAACAACCAAGTCTGAGTTTCCATTTTTAATTTCAGATTCGGTTTGGGTTAAATCAAAAACTGTAAAACCATCAAAATCGTCATCACAAACCTCTAAATCTTCTACATTATCTATATTTAAGTTATTTGAATTAACAATTAAATCGAATGTAGTTTCTGAATAACAACAAAGATTTCCTCTATCGGAAACTCTCACTGTTATGGTTTCCCTACCCTTGATTCTATTAGAAAATGGATTTGGTAATGAGTAATATTTATGCCCCGATTCATCAAAGTATAAAATAGTCTTATCTGTTTGTCCATTCAATACTTGTTGCTCAATAGCAGAAACATCGAAAGATGTAGAAAAGCCTGAGTTAAAACTATCTTCGCATGCATAAATATTGTTAATACCGTAAGCTGTTGGAGGTTGCCTAACATCAATTATCTCTGTTAAAACTTCAATTCTTCCATCATTTGCTGTGACAGTTGCTGTGACAGTAAAACTACCATCAGAAGAAAAGTCATGAAAAGGTGATAAATCATTAGATATATTATTTATTCCAGAAGTAGGGTCTCCAAAATTCCAGGATACTGAAGCAACTTCAAACTTATTCTCTACACTAAATTCTTTTAAAAACTCAGAACAAATATTTGTAATGCTCATTCCAAAAATGTTCGACTTTTGGTTTACATCACCAGATACTTTTACATAAAAATTAACTTCAGGCTTACCCATATCTACCGTTGAAGTATAACACTCTGGTGCACAGCCTCCATTTTCTGATTTAAGCCAAGATAAATCGTTACTTTGCTCTGAGCCAGCTATAAATGCCGCAGAAGAATATCCAGGTCTTGGCAAATTGTAAACTTCAACAAGTATCATTTCTACATTAGCAGGCACAACTACTGGATTAATAAAATCTACAATAAAAATTCGAGGTGTGATTCTATCATCAAAATAAGGAATGTCTACAATTTGGCTACTACCTAATAAGTCTGCACTAGAAAAGGAATCAGGAAAATTGGAATCAATTTTATATATATTAAATTGTATTTTCGTGTCCCATTGAGCAGCAGAAAAAGCAACTTCTCCTTTATCAATTATATATTCTTCATCAATCGAAACTCCAAAATCTTTCAAAACAAATGTTCTAGCAAATTTTAAGCCTCCACCTGTACAACTATACTGGTTCATCCAGATAGGTGGATCGTTCAAATTATGTGTTAAAGTTGTATTTGTTCCTGTGTTTATTGTATTAAAAGGCTCACCAGTAACATTGATATAAAAATTCGCATTTGGAACAGGAACACTTAAATCCAAAGTGGATGTATGCGTGTAATATTCTCTGCAACCCTTGTACCAAGAAAAATCATTATCACTTGCTGTACCAGCAATAATTACCTCTGCAGAATTAGGATTATAAAAATCTACAAACTTTACAATTTCGACCAATATCATTTCCACGCCTGACGGCACTATTATAGGTGTTGTTAGATCAATTTGTATAACTTGTGGAGTATCAATGCTTGGCAATATTCCAAAGCCTCCGGCACCCAATTGACGTGGTGGTGAGTTAGGAAAATCAGAATCAATACTATAAACACTCAAACCCAAATAAGCTCCATTATAAGATTTACTAATTCCAACTTGAGCTGACCTAATAATAAACTGTTCACTTGTATCTAAACCAAAATCTGACAATTTGAAAACTCTTGCCCAAGATTCGTCTTCTTCACATGAAGGCATTCCTGTATCAATAGGAGTTGTTCCAATATTATGTGTTAAAGTAATTTGAGCAAATCCTATTCCTAGGTTTAGCAAAAAAATAAAAGAAAGAATATTCCTCATAGGAACAAATATATAAAACAGAAATTAATTGATTTATATTTTCTGTTTCCAACGTCAAATGATTATTAAGGCGTAGAATTAGAAACCTGCAACAATTTACCATTGTAGTATTTGTTTCCGGTGAGCGAAAATTCAAAAATATATTGTGCCATTTCTAAAGCTGAAGTAGATGCTTTATAACCGGGAAATGCTTCTTCCAACATTTCAGTCTGTACTGCCCCTAAGGCTAATACATTGAACGAAATACCCGAATCTTTATATTCTTCTGCCAACAATTCAGTTAATGTAATAACTGCGCCTTTGCTAGAACTATAAGCAGCCAATCCTGGAAATTTCATGCTTCCTTGTACACCACCCATTGAGCTTATAGTAACAACATGACTTTCATTTTTCATAAAAGGCAAAACAATTCGAGTTAATTCTGCTACTCCAAACACATTTGTTTTATAAACATTTTCAAAATCTTGCATACTGATTTCTGAAAATGGTTTATTAACAAGCTTTCCTGCATTATTTATTAATATATCTACTTTCTGCCAATTTTTATTCACAAAATCTTCAACCTTTTTATAAGCTTCGCCATCATTTAAATCAAATGAAAATGCATTAACATTATTTAGCTTTAAATCTTGTATTGGTTTTTCATTTCGTGAAAGCGCTAATACTTTGTGACCAGCTTTTGCAAACAGCTGTACCAACTCAAAGCCTATACCTCTACTGGTTCCTGTTATGATAACATGTTTACTCATCATTCATTTTGATTTCTTTGGTTGGTGAATTACATATTTGCACTAAAGCAGGAATCATCGCAGTTATTAAATTACTCATATGTTCATAATCTAATTTATCTGCTTCATCATCTACGTGGTGATAGTAATCATAATTTGTTAAGTCGCAAGAAGAAATGGTTTGACAAGGCACGTTAAACGCAGTATAAAACGGATAATTATCTGAACGTTTGAACAAACTGTATTTAACCGACACATCTGATTTTCCAATATAATTTGAACCTATGTATGCATTCATCTTTTCGGCCATATTACTTAAATCATAACCCGTAACAAACGCTTCATAATCCCTATCTTTAAAAGGGACACCTATCATTTCAAAATTTAGCATTGTATATAAATTAACATTTTGCTCTTTAAGTTTTTTTGCTAAATGGTCCGAACCCAATAATCCCATTTCTTCACCAGAAAACAAGGCAAATATGATACTTCGCTTATTACTTTTTGCATTAGAAAAATATTCAGCAAATGCTAAAACGGCACTTGTTCCTGCTGCATTGTCATTTGCACCATTAGCTATAGAATCATTTTCAATAACTTTGCCAAATCCTATATGATCATAGTGAGCTCCAATAACGACAATTTCATTTTTTAATTCTGGATCATTGCCTTCAATAAAACCAACAATATTTGAACCTACAAAATCTTTCACTTTAAAAGTATCTCTGTATGTTTCAAAATAGGGCTTGATATTATTTTTATTAAAAATGTTTTCAATGTAATTTGCTGCCATTTCTATTCCCTCTGTTCCTGTATTTCTGCCTTTTAAAGCATCAGAAGTCAAAAATTGAACTGACTCTTTAACTTCACTTATATTGATAAAAGTGTCATTAATTTGCTCTTTTTCTTGAGATTTACAGCTCAGGCTTAAAAGCACACATATAATCGCTAAAATTTTTTTCATAAAATATTCTAATTGACTTTAAAGATAAAAAAATAAGCCTAACATTACTTTTTAACTTAAATTAAAATAACCACTAATTTCAACACCTAAATTACTATTGTACAATACATTAATAATCATTAACTTGTATGAAAAATACAGTCAACTATGCCACTATATATGGATCGTCATGATATACCTGAAGGCACTACAGCAGAGCATTTGGCGAAAATGCATCAAGAAGATTTGAAAGTACAGCATTTATTTGGTTGTAAAGGAATGACTTATTGGTTTGATGAAAAGAGAAGAACAGCTTTTTGCTTAGTTGAAGCTCCAACAAAAAAGGCACTTCAAGACATGCATAACCAAGCTCATGGTCAATTTCCAAATAGCATAATTGAAGTCAACAAACATATAGTTGAAGCTTTTTTAGGCAGGATTGAAGACCCTGAAAATTTACAAAATAAAGATTTAAATATTATTAACGAGTCTGCTTTTAGAGTGTTAATGGTTATTGAAACAAGTAATTATTTGAACCGACTTGAAGCTAATCAATTTACGATATTCACTCAAAAATTTCATAACAGTGTTTCAAAACGCCTAAATGAGTTTAAAGGAAATATTGTAAAAAAAAATAACAACACTTATTTAGTATCGTTTAAATCGGTTACCGATGCTGTTTCGTGTGCTCAAAAAATTAATTTTCAATTTAAATATGTAACTCCAAAATTTGACATTTCCAGCAGAAAATTAAAAATCGCATTAAGTTGTGGAAATCCAGTTACCAAAAAAGATAATATTTTTGAAGATGCCATTACCTTAACAACTCGTATGTGCGATTTTATAAAGGAACCTTTTGTTATTACTACAGAAATTAATTCCCTTTATGAAAATGAAAACCGAAATGCTACTATTGACAAGGATTTAGTAAGAATTTTATCCCCTTCTGAAATAAAATTTCTAACCCAATTAATCAACTTTATTGAAAGTGTTTGGCAAAATCCAGATTTTAATATAAGTCAGTTTAGCGAATCTTTAGGCTATAGCAAATCTCAATTAAACAGGAAATTAAAAAACTTAACAGGACAATCACCCAATAATTTTTTAAAAGAATTCAGGTTACATAAAGCATTAGATTTATTACATAATCAAAATGGCAACATTTCTGAAATAGCTTTTGAAACCGGTTTTAATAGTGCCGCATATTTTTCAAAATGCTTTTTAGACAAATACAGTATTCTGCCTTCAAAATATATTCAACAGCATATAGTTTAGATATTTATTAAAATGAACCAAAATTGCACTAATTTGGATTAAATTTAGATGTACTTCCTCTTTTGATTGCATAAATTTATTGCTAACCAATAAATAAAAAATTATGAGTAAATCACTTTTTGAAAGATTAGGTGGCACAGAAGGTATTTCAATAATTGTTGATGATACCGTTGAAAACCACATGAACAATCCAAATATTCAAGCCAGATTTCTTCCTTACAAAGACCAACCAGAACAAATGAATCTAGTTAAAAAACACACCGTAGATTTTTTTAGTGCTGGTAGTGGTGGCCCAATTGTATATTCTGGAAGAGACATGGTTACAGCACATAAAGGCATGAACATTAGCCATGCTGAATATATGCATACCATTGATGATATTTTTATGGCTTTAGATAAAAATGGTGTCGATGAGAACACAAAAAAAGACGTCCTTTATATTTTATGGTCACTAAAAAATATGATTATCTCACAATAAAAATGATACTAACTTAATATTTTTATATCATGCCAAAATACGTAATAGAGAGAGAAATTCCTGGAGCAGGAAAATTAACTCAAGAACAATTAAAAGGAATTTCACAAACTTCTTGCAAAGTATTGCAAGATTTAGGGTCAGAAATTAATTGGGTTCATAGTTATGTAACTGAAGATAAAATTTATTGTGTTTACATAGCTCCAAACAAAGAGTTAGTATTAGAACACGCCAAACAAGGAGGATTTCCTGCTAATTCTATAAGTGAAGTGTCAACTATTATTGATCCTACAACTTCAGAATAAAAACAAAAAAACCTGCTTCGTTTACTTGAAGCAGGTTTGATATTTATTTGGAGATTCTGAAATAAGTTCAGAATGACAAATTATACTAACATCGTTACAGGATTTTCAATATATCCTTTTAATGTTTGAAGAAATTGTGCACCAGTAGCACCATCAACCGTTCTGTGGTCACAGGCCAATGATAATTTCATGGTATTACCCACAACTATTTGTCCATTTTTAACAACTGGTTTTTGGATAATGTTACCAACAGATAAAATTGCTGAGTTAGGTTGATTTATAATTGATGTAAAACTTTCAATACCAAACATACCTAAATTAGAAATTGTAAAGGTACTACCTTCCATTTCTTGAGGGGTTAGTTTTTTACTTCTAGCTCTACCTGCAAAATCTTTAACTGCAGCTCCAATTTGTGGTAAACTTTGCTCATTGGCAAACTTAACTACAGGAACTAACAATCCGTCTTCAACAGCTACAGCCACACCAATATGAACATGATTGTTTAAACGCATTTTATCAGCAAACCATTGTGAATTCACCTGTGGATGTTGCTTCAATGCTAACGCACAAGCCTTAACCACCATATCATTGTAAGATATTTTTGTATCAGGAATTGTGTTAAACTGTGTACGGAAAGCGATTGCATTATCCATATCAAACTCAACATTTAAGTAATAGTGAGGAGCTGTAAATTTAGATTCTGCCAAACGTTTAGCTATTACTTTACGCATTTGAGAATTAGGCTTCTCGTCAAAATCTTCTTGACCAGATGGAACAAACTTACCAACAGCCGCAGCCGAAGACACCGTTGCAGGTGTAAAGTTTTCTACATCACGTTTTACGATTCTTCCGTTTTCTCCAGATCCTTTTATTTGAGATAAGTTGATACCTTTTTCATCAGCCATCTTTTTTGCTAACGGTGACACATATAATCTTCCGTTAGATGAAGTTTGAACAACTGTTGGAGCAACAGTTTCTTTCACTTCTTGTTTAGGATTATCTTGTTTTGAAGCTTCAACAGCTTTTGCAGGTTCTTCTGTTTTAGTTGTTCCAGCATTAGTATTGAAATTAGCTACGATATTTGATACATCTGTACCAGCAGGACCAATGATTGCTAAAAGTGAATCAATCTTTGCAGATTCACCAGCATTTATTCCAATATATAATAAAGTACCTGATTGAAAAGATTCAAACTCCATAGTAGCTTTATCTGTTTCAATTTCTGCCAATATTTCTCCTTCACTTACTTTATCACCAATTTTTTTCAACCAAGTAGCTACAGTTCCTTCTTCCATGGTATCACTTAAACGAGGCATAGTGACCACAGTAACGCCTTCTGGAATCTCAACATTTGCTGAAGCTACTTTAGCAGGCTCTTCTTTCTTAACTTCTTTAGTTACATTCTCTTCCTTTTTTTGTGAAGTGCCACCAGTAATAAGTCCTGAAATATCTTCGTCTTTATCACCTATAATAGCAAGTAACTCATCTACTTTTGTTGTTTGCCCTTCTTGAACACCAATATATAACAAGGTTCCTTCATGAAATGATTCGAATTCCATAGTAGCCTTATCAGTTTCAATTTCTGCTAAAATATCGCCTTCGCTTACTTTGTCTCCAACTTTTTTTAACCAAGTGGCCACAGTACCTTCTTCCATGGTGTCACTCAAACGAGGCATATTTATAATTTCTGCCATAGCTTATAATTTATGTTGTATAAATGGATAATCTCTTTGCTCATATACCACATCATACATAACGTTTTTATCTGGAAATGGTGATTCTTCAGCAAACTTCTCACATTCTTCCACCAAATCTTTCACACGACTATCAATGACTTTTATATCAGCTTCAGTCGCGTATTTATTTTCTAATATGATATTTTTAATCTGAGTAATAGGGTCGATTTTTTTGTATTCTTCAACCTCATCTTTAGTACGATAGTGTTGAGCATCACTCATAGAATGTCCTCTATATCGATATGTTTTCAATTCTAAAAATGTAGGACCTTCACCTCTACGTGCTCTTTGAATAGCTTCATCAAATGCTTCGGCAACTTTAATTGGGTTCATTCCATCAACAGGTCCACAAGGCATTTCATAACCTTTTCCAAGTTTCCAAACATCGGTATGATTTGCTGTTCTTGCAACTGATGTTCCCATTGCGTATCCATTGTTTTCACAAACAAATACTACTGGTAACTTCCATAACATTGCTAAGTTAAAAGTTTCATGTAATGATCCTTGGCGAGCTGCACCATCTCCAAAACAACATAAGGTAACAGCATCACTACCATGGTATTTATCACCAAAAGCAATACCAGCACCTAATGGAATTTGGCCTCCAACTATACCATGACCACCATAGAAACGGTGTTCTTTTGAAAAAATGTGCATAGAACCACCTAAACCTTGGGATGTTCCTGTTGCCTTTCCATATAACTCCGCCATAACACGTCTAGGGTCAACTCCCATACCAATTGGCTGCACGTGGTTTCTATAAGCAGTAATCATTTTATCTTTAGTCAAATCCATAGCATGTAACGCTCCTGCCAATATGGCTTCTTGACCATTATATAAATGAAGAAAACCTCTTACTTTTTGTTGGATATACACTGCTGCCAACTTATCTTCGAATTTTCTCCAGAACAGCATGTCTTCATACCATTTAAGGTATGTATTTTTAGTGATTTTTTGCATCGACTATTATTAATTTTTACTTATGAAAAGTACAAAAGTAATACTTTGTATGTTATTGGGAAAACGTATATTAATTAAAGTAAAAAAAATATCAAAAAAAAAGCGCTTTATACTCAATTTTGAATATTTAACAAAAAATGATTATTAATTAATAAAATAACCAATTTCAACAATCAAAAATCATTAAATAGCTTAAAATATTAAAGTACAGACTTATCAAAAATAAGAGGCAATAAATTTGCCAAGGAGTTTGATTTTGCAATTTTACCAACTTCTCCCATAAAATAAATTTCTATAGGTGCATCTTGTTTCACTTCATATTCGGCAATAGCCTGCCTACAAGCTCCACATGGAGGTATTGGTGAGGTTGTTTGGTTTTTTTTTGAGCCAGCTGTTATAGCCATTCTAACAATTTTGGAGTCAGGGTATTGCGAATTAGCATAGTATATAGCTGTACGTTCGGCGCATAAACCTGATGGATAAGATGCATTTTCTTGATTACTGCCAGTAATTATTTCATTGTTATCTAACAACAATGCAGCGCCTACGTAAAAGTTCGAATATGGTGCATATGCTTTTTCTCTTGCCTCAACAGCTTTACCCATTAGAAATGTGACTTCTTTTGGCAATTCTTCTAAACTTTCAAACAGATAAAGAGTAGATTCTATTTTTATTTCCTTCATATAGTATTTCCTTCTATAAAGTTAAGAAACAATTTGAAACAAAAAAACTATTGCCCGTTGGATAGGACAATAGTCTTTTTATTGTGAATTTAAAAACAATTAATATTCGTTATACTCTCCTGCTCCTATGTTGAATGTTAATGAGAAACGCAACGTGTTTTCTAGTGGACTTTGAACTTTTGATGCTGAGAACAAATATGATAAATCAATATTTACAACATTATATTTGAAACCTGCTCCTAACGCCAAAAACTTTCTAGCACCTTTTTCTTCGCTTTCATTAAAATAACCTGCTCTAAAAGCAAAGGAGTCTTGATATAAATATTCAGCACCTAAAGACCATGTAAATTCTTTTAGCTCTTCACTAAAACCTCCTGGAGCATCACCAAAAGATTGGAAAATCCCAGATAAAAAGTCCACATTTGGATCTTTTCCTTTATAAATAACCACTTCTTCACCTTCGTCTGCAACACCATTATTATTTTCATCTACTGTTCCATAAATTGGAGGTGTTGGCACTAACAATTTAGCAACTTCGGCCGTAACAGACACTTTATTATAATCATCAAAAATAAAATCAAACCCTGCTCCTAATCTTAAGTTGGTAGGCTGAAAATTCTCTTGTCCTCCTTGATCATATTTAAATTTTGGTCCTAAATTTTGAATGGCAAACCCCATTCTCCAACGTCCGTTAAAATCTGCATAGGCTTCTTCTTCGCTTTGGTAATATCCAGAAATATCAACACCAAAAGTACTTGCTGGCGTAGCATCACCATCAACACCATCTAATTTTAAATCTGAACGCAAATAACGCATGGCTACCGACATTCCAAATTGATCTGTTAATCGTAATGCATAAGATGCATCTATAGTAAGCTCATTAGGTCTTTGAATTAATGCGGTAGAAAATTCATCAGTAACAAATTCAATATCACCTAATGAAAAATATTTAAAGCTGACAGCAAAGGCACTACGCTCGTCTAATCTATTAAAATAAGTGACATTTCCTAAAAAAATATCGTTTACCAACTTACTTAAATATGGGGTATAGCTTATTCCTATTCCTTGTTTAGTTTCAGAAAACACATATTTAGATGAATTCCATTGTTGTGAATATGCGTCTACAGAAGTAGCGACTCCCATGTCTCCCATAGCTGCAGCTCTAGCATCTGAGGCAATTAGCACAAACGGAATTCCAGTGGTTATTACTCTACTATCATTAGCATTTGGTATTATGGTTGTTTGGGCGTTTACTTTAACAATAAGTAAAACTAAGGCAATGGCAATTATTACTTTTTTCATTTAGATAATTTAATTTAACAAATATAATCCTTTATTATAGTATAACAAGTTTCTCAATTTTTTCAACTTTCTTATTTAAAAGTGGTGACCTTACAGTCAATTTATAAATATAGACTCCTTTTCCTATTTTATCACCAAAATCGTCTCTTCCATCCCAAACAATATCTCTTGAAAGCGAGCTAGTAGTATAAATACCAGAGGTTGTTTGTCCGTTTAAGGTTCTAACTAACTTTCCTGACACGGTGAATATTTGAATAGAAACGTCTAAAGACTCCGAACTATTGTGATTAAACCAAAATTCTGTATAATTTACGAATGGATTTGGATAATTAAGCACGTTATTTATAACCAATTCCTGATCTTTATCGTATACAATAAATTGAATTTCTGCAGTTGAGGAATTATTGTAAACATCCCATGCTTTTATTGTTAAAGTATGTAACCCTGGTGATAAATCTCTAAAAGGAAAACTCACAACGCCTTTTTGATAATTATCTAATTCTGTTTGATAATAATCATTTAAAATAAAAGGATTTGTTTCATTACCATCAAGAATTGCTACAATATCATGACCTATTCCACTTGCTGTATTTATTCCATTTAAATCTTCTAACTTAACTAATAATGTTGGTGATTCATTCGTAATTCCACCTGATACAAAGCTTTCATCATTCATATAAAGTGCTATTACTGGACCAACATCATCTGTTGGTGCATTATCATTCACACCTCCAATTTTAACGGTATTAACGCTTGCTCCAGTTTGATCTTCTAAAGCAGTTCCGTTTTTTGCATAAAAACTTACTTTTCCAAAGCCAACAGGTATGCCAATATCTTTAGGCACAACAAAATCAAATTCAAATAAACCATTTGCAACGGTTGCCTGACCTCTAAAAATAATCTCACCTAATGTGGTAAAATCCATTTTAACAAGTTGTCCATTTAATCTTGTTCCGTCATTGGCTAGAGTTTGCCTATTTATTTCTTTATCATATATAGTTGTAGATAAAGATCCATTGTAATTATTTAAAACATTTCCAGAAATATCAGTTACCTCACCAGCAAGCTTGATATGACTTAATGCTTTTAAAGTATCTGTTGATTGCCCAATAGGAATATCGTTAATTTTTGTAAGTCTCACATTTGGCTTTGGAAATGCCAATTTCATTGCTGGATCACCAATAAAAAATACTAAACGACGCTGACTAATTCCAGAAATTGCAGGGTCAATTTTTGTAAGTCTTAATGCTTCGGCCATTGATGGATATTCATAATCCTCATATGAATCATTCGGGTTATATGAATACAAATATTTACCCAACTCGTTATTAAATGAAATGCCAGTCGTTACAAAAATTTGTCTTGTTGTAGTAATTAATCCAATGGCTCCAGCATCTTTATTCCAGTAATCAAACTCTCCGGCTGTTTGCCTTAACGGGTTATCGAATCTTGTAAATTCACAGGTTACGGTAACAAAACAATTCAGTTTAAAATAATTTCTAAGAGCCAAAATGTTTGGCTTTAACAATATACGTTCTGAGGCCAAACCATCTTCACCACCATGACCAAAGTAATTAATAACCAAAGTTCCATTATCAATTGCATTTACCATCGCTTCGGTTACCTGAGGATATGTGTTACCTCCTGAAGAAGATTCCTGTTTAAAGGAATCTGCATGAATTTTAACCACATTCATAAAAGGTTTTGACTGGGTAATTAGATTTCCTATGTTATCTGTTGTTTCCTGTAATATTCCTTCCCAATCTTGATCTACATCATCTGATACGACAACCACATTATTTCTCCAGCTTCCAAATGATTCTTTTTTATAATAGGAGTCAATTTTATCAACCAGTTCTTTAGCTCTAGTTGGAGTGTCAGCAAGAATTCTTCCAACAGCAATATCTAACTTATCACTTGTAGACATTGTTCCTTCTCCAATATCCATCATTCCAAAAAAATCATCAGAAACATACGAGTTTGTATAACTAAAACTATTATATGCATGCCATGAAGGAACTATATTGGTATTATTTGAAATTCGGTTTTTATAATCAAATGATGCATCGCCAAACAAACAGACATATTTTATTCTTTTATCTGTTGCACTGGCATTATCATACACATATTTAATTAAGTTTCTTATTGCCCCGACATCTTGATTTCCTGTGCTGAACTCATTATAAATTTCATTTAAACCAACAACCTTTATATTTAGATTATATTGATTTCTGTCTATTTGTGCTAAACGCTCAGCTTCGCTTATCATATTATTTGGTGAAATAATAATATAATCAACATCTTGAAACTGGCCTTGGCTATTCAAAAAAATGGTGCCCTTTATATTTTGATTGTTTACTATTGAATTTGATTCTCTTTTGGGTTCTAAATAGTCTGAAGATGTAACAGCAACATATTCTTTTAAAGTTCCAAGTGGAAAAGTAAAACTAAGATTTGCTTGATTATCTGAATTTATAAAATTAGATACATTATAAATATCTGTCACATCCCATATTTCAGAAACTTGAGAAGCATTTTTCACTGTGTATTGTCCAATACCAGACGCCAAAGCTGTTGCATTATTTTTAAACTGAAATTGCTTGCCCGAAAAACTTAAATCACAAGTAGCTTCAATAGAAATATAATCTAAATATGCCAGTGCACTTGGATTTCCTAAGTTATCAAAATTAAGATTAACCGAAATGTTTGAGGAATTTACTGTAACATTTCCATTATATATTGCTTCGCTTGCAACAATTGGAGATGATGATGCCGAAAGTGACAATGTGGCAACCGAACTGCCATTAACCCCAAGTTGCATAGATGTTTGAGACGAAGAAACAGCCACAGCATAAACTTTTATTTTAATAGGCTCTGTTGCAACTAAACCAGGGAAATCAAACTTAAAAGATTTATTATTTACAATATCAAATCTGTCCCCAAACCAACGTCTGCCTAATGAAGCAATATTATAATCGTCTTTCTCATGAAATTGATAATCTTGATACGTGTTAATATTCATATCAATAGTTCCAGCTGGTTGTGAAAAAGGTTGAATGCGCTTTCCTGTTCCTGAACCAACATTAAGGAAATAATACGTTTTATCTGAATAGCAATTTATATTTGTATTACTTTCTGACTGATATCCTTTTGGACCAACAGCATAAAACAAAATATAATCTTCACTATTAAAAACACCATCTTCTTCTCCAACAATCTTAATGGCATTCTCTTGAATATCTAAAGGATATGAAATTGAGTTGGAATACGGAATCATATTACCGCCATTACCATATAATTTTATATTTCTAGGATCAACACTATTTACATTAACTCCTAATTGTTGCAAAAAACTTCTGGATAATTTAAAAACGCCAGTAGTATCAACATAAAACTTATACCATTCTCCAGAATTTAAAACAGAACTAGTTATTTGTTTTACTTTACTAACTCTATTTAAAG
Source organism: Gaetbulibacter sp. M235 (assembly GCF_043876835.1). Classification (NCBI taxonomy): domain Bacteria; kingdom Pseudomonadati; phylum Bacteroidota; class Flavobacteriia; order Flavobacteriales; family Flavobacteriaceae; genus Gaetbulibacter; species Gaetbulibacter sp. M235. Next base: position 21,193 of record NZ_JBAWJZ010000002.1, on the reverse strand, counting down.
ATGAGGAATTATTGTCTGCAGTATTATAATTGATAGTAAATGATGTTACTTTTTTATAAAGACCATTTCCATCTTTAATTATAGGACTTAATTGAAAAAATGCAAATTGGTCATTTCTGGCTTTTGAATTCTTCAATTGAAAAACAAGTTTATTGGGAATTTTATTTATATCTAAATCTTTTAAATCGCTTTTGGATACATTAGAATAAGTTACATTTGATAAAGTAACGTTTGTTTCGTTAATATTACCTGTAATTTTCCATTGAGCTACAAATTGCAAGCCGTTTTCTAAATCAAAACTAAAATTATCTTTGTTAAATGAAGGAATTTGAATAGAATAATTTCCAATTGATAGCGTTTGAAAATTAGCCCAATCTATATTATATCTCTTTTGCTGAGAGAATATAAAAGTTGTTATAAAAAAAGCAAATAGTAATAACTTCTTTTTCATTGGTACATTAACGCTACAAACAGTTTGTTATTATTTAAAAAACGTAATTTTGAAAAACAGTTCAAAAATACAATAATATTTTATTAAAATAAACGTTAATATAACACAAAACATCGGTGCAAAACACTAAAAACATCGGTGTAATGTTTAAAAAATAGGGTGAAATGCACTTTTTTTTCGTTAAAATGTGAAAAATCGCTTGCAGTATTCGGTTTAATTCTTATATTGCACCACCAAAACTTATTAGCTTACTTAAACATATGGATATGAAAAGAGTATTAGCATTCAAGACTTTATTAGTTTTGACTTTAATTTTAGCCACTGTTGGCTGTAAAAAATCTTCTAGTTCTAAGAACAGTTCTAGAGCAACAGGCTGGCAAATAAACAACCGAGAAGGTGGTTTTCAATACAATACAAATTTCCAAGAACAGGAAACTTCTCCAGGCTTAGTTTTTGTAGAAGGAGGAACTTTTACTAAAGGTCGTGTTCAAGATGATGTAATGCATGATTGGAATAACACTCCAAATCAACAGCATGTTCAATCATTCTACATGGATGAAACTGAAGTTACCAATATAATGTATCTTGAGTATTTAGATTGGATAAAAAGAGTATATCCTCCAACAGATGAAAATTTTAGAGCCATTTATAATGGAGCTTTACCAGACACTCTTGTTTGGAGAAATAGATTAGGTTATAACGAAGTTATGACTGAAAATTATTTACGTCATCCAGGTTATGCTGAATATCCTGTAGTTGGTGTAAGTTGGATTCAAGCAGTTGAATACGCAAATTGGAGATCTGATCGTGTTAACGAACTTAATTTAGAAAAAGCAGGCTATTTAAAAAGAGATGCCAGAATTACAGATGTTAATGCTGAATCAAACTTCAATACAGATACTTATATCAATGCTCCAACATTAACTTATGGTGGCAATGAAGAAGTTACAAATCCTGAAGGACGTGGTAGAAGAAATGTACAAGTTGACGCAGATGGCAATGAAACAAATCTTTATGCTACCAGAGAAACTGGAATAATTACACCTAAATATAGGCTACCAACTGAAACCGAATGGGAGTATGCAGCTTTAGGTTTATCTGAAATTCGTAGTTATAACATATATCGTGGTCGTAAAAAATACCCTTGGGATGGACAATATACTCGTTCTGATCAAAGAAAAATTAGAGGTGATCAAATGGCTAATTTTAAACAAGGAAAAGGTGACTATGGTGGAATAGCTGGATGGTCTGATGACGGTGCCGATATTACAAATAAAGTTAAATCATACGACCCTAACGATTATGGTTTATATGATATGGCTGGAAACGTTGCTGAATGGGTTGCCGATGTTTACAGGCCTATAGTAGATGATGAATTTAACGACTTTAACTATTATCGTGGAAACGTTTATACCAAGAACTCAATAAATGATGATGGAACTGTGAAAATTGTAACTCCAGAAGATATTGTTTATGACACTTTATCAAATGGTAAAATAATAGCAAGAAACCTACCTGGTGAAATTTTACAGGTTCCAGTTGATGAAAACGAAACTTATTTAAGAACTAACTTTGATAAAAGTAATGAGATAAACTTTAGAGATGGAGATAAACGTTCATCAAGAAAGTTTGATCAAAGTTTTGGTGACGAAGACGAAGAAATTGATGGAGCAAATAAAACAGATGAAACAAAAGACTTAATGTACAACTCTCCGAGACATTCTGTAACTAGAGATTCATTGGGTAATCTTATAAGACAATATGATAAGTCAAACAACAGAACCTCATTAATTAATGATGAAGTTAGAGTTTACAAAGGTGGTTCTTGGAAAGACAGAGAGTATTGGTTAGATCCAGCTCAAAGACGTTATTTCCCTCAAGATATGGCAACTGATTATATTGGATTTAGATGTGCTATGTCAAGAGTTGGTTCAAAATCAAAACAAAAAAATAAAACCAAAAACTAAATTAGTTTTTATTAATAAAATAAAAAAGTCCTAGCATATGTTAGGACTTTTTTAATACATTTAATTTATGGAAATAAAAGAACTTCATGCTCGCTTTTTAGAATGCACATCGGCATCAACTGATACAAGAAAAATAAAACAAGGCGCCATGTTTTTTGCTTTAAAAGGCGATAACTTTAATGGAAATAGTTATGCCGAACAAGCTATAAAACTAGGCGCAAAATATGTTATTATAGATGAGGAAAAATTCAAAACATCGTCTAAAACTATTTTAGTTAATAGCGTACTTGAATCACTTCAGCAATTAGCTTCCTTCCATAGAGACTATTTAAACGTTCCAATCATTTCACTTACAGGTAGCAACGGAAAAACAACCACAAAAGAACTCATTAATGCTACCCTTTCTAAAAAATTTAAAACCACAGCTACCATTGGCAATTTAAATAACCACATTGGTGTACCATTAACATTACTGTCAATGAATAAAAATACTGAAATTGGCATTGTAGAAATGGGGGCAAATCATTTAAAAGAGATTGAGTTTTTGTGTAGTATTGCCAAACCAGATTATGGTTATATCACAAATTTTGGAAAGGCACATTTAGAAGGATTTGGAAGTACCGAAGGTGTTATTAAAGGAAAAAGCGAAATGTATGATTTCCTTATAAAAAACAATAAAACCATTTTTATAAACGGACTTGACCCAATTCAAGTTGAAAAAACCAAGGGCACAAAAACCTTTTCTTTTGGAAATAATCCTAAAGATTTTGATGTTGAAATAAATTTTATTGAAGCACAACCAAACGTAACCGTTAATTATAATAATCTATCAATAGAAAGCCATTTAATAGGTGAATATAATTTTAATAATATTGCTGCTGCAACTGCTATTGCTAACTATTTAAAAGTAAATGATTCTGATATTAAAAAAGCAATTGAGAATTATATCCCCACAAATAATCGCTCACAGGTTATACAAAAAGCATCAAACAAAATAATACTAGATGCTTATAATGCAAATCCTTCCAGCATGAAAGCTGCCTTATTAAATTTTGATAAGCTGAATGATAAAAACAAAATGGTTATTCTTGGAGACATGTTTGAACTAGGCAAAGAAGCCGAACTAGAGCATCAAGAAATTGTAAATTTATTAGACACTCTAAACTTTGATAAAACGATTTTAATAGGCGAAAATTTTTATAAGACTAAGGTTAATTTCAACAAAATAAAACAGTTCAAAACCTTTGATGATTTTAAAAACAATTTTGATAGCTTAAATATTGGAAATGAAACACTTTTAATAAAAGGCTCTAGAGGAATGGCCATGGAACGAGTTTTAGAGTTACTTTAAAGAACTGTCTGGAAATTATTTTATAAAAAATCCTAATGCGTTGCATTAGGATTTTTATTGTTTGTGGGTCATACTGGTTTCACCAATACAAACATAATAAATTGATTTTCTTTAAATTACACATACATTAACTGTAAAGGGGACGAATAAGGGGACGCAATCATTAAATCTTAATACAACTATTATCACTTATTTGATATGACAAATCCTTAGATGATATTTGATTTTTTAAACCAATATTTATTGGATTTATTTTTTTACTAAAAATATTTAGCATACTAGAATTACTTATTGCTTTTGGTGAGAGTGGTATACTTAAATCCGTTCTCTCTAGTATATAGTCTGGATGATTAGTGAAGAACTCTACTACTTCTGGAGAAGGGTGCTTATAGTTATTTTCACCAACAGAAATAACAGAATAAGTATTAGGATATTTACTTAAGCCAGTCCAAAAAGTTTTATTTAGATTCTTTTTTGAGCCATGATGAGGCACTTGAACAAGTATGGTCTTTTGTTGTTTAAGTCTGCCATTTCTCTTGTTCAGCCTATTTAAAACTTGACTTTCAACATCAGAAGATAGTATAACTGATGTGTTTTCATTATAAATCTTTATAATTGAGCAAAGCCAATTTCCATTAGGATTGCTAGTACTGCCTTCTTCATCAAATGGAAAATTAACTCCTCTAATATACTTTTCTATTTCTAAAGAAGATGGTGCTAAAAATTCTAATTTAAAACCATTTGAGAGGTTTTTAACAGTATCAGGATTATCATCAAAAGTATTCATTATTAGCTCACTTTTATCACGCATATCCATTAGCAATTTATAAAGTTTTGCTAATTCTTTAGTTTCAACTTTACTACGTGATGCTGCCATCAAATAATCAATTGACACACTTCCAGTGTGAAGAAATCTTTTAATATTGATTTTATTACTCCTACAATATTCTATCAAAGCTAAAAACCCTGAGTAATGGTCTTTATGGGGATGGGATAAAAGAAGAAACTCAATTTCTTTTACTTTTTTTTCTATTACAAAATCTAATACAGGGTTAATTTCAGGAGAAATTTGATTACAGTCAATTATACCAATTTTATCCTGTGACTCTTCTTCCCATTCAATTATAACCGAATCACCCTGACCAACATTTTTAAATGTAATATTTACCACTCTTGAAGTTTTGCGCCTAAATCTCTACCTCTAAGCTCTTTGATTTCTTCATTAAAATCAAATAATTCAGGATTTACCAATCCTTCCCCAGGATAAACATCAACTCTAAATGAGCCTGGCTTAGATTTTAACTTTATTAATACTAAACCTCCTGTTTGTAAAGTTTTAAAATTTGAGAATAAACTTTTATGGAATTGTCTTTGTTCAAAATGCATAGTTTCTATATCTAGGATACAATCCAAATAAACATAATCATCATCAGAACTTATTATTCTAGATTTAATAATTTCATTTGAAGCCCAAGTTTCACTTGAAATAAAATCTCTACCTGAAAAAATGTTATTAATAAAATTATCAGAATCTTCAAAATTTAAGCTTTTTACTTTTTCAGGTATTACAGAAGTTATTTCCCCTTCTGATTCTAAAGTAATAAATTCTTTGGTATTTGGCTCTGTTAAAACAGCTTCTTTGAGATGACCAAAAGTCCATTGATAACGAGAAGGAATAGTTCTCATTTTAAGTGTTGGTGCATGTAATATTTCTGTATAAAAACTAAAAGTATTTTTATCTTCAACACTCCCATGAACGTCTTCCTTTAATTTCCTCCTAGATGTGTCTACTGAATGTTCCATATTTTCTTGAATTTATCATTAAATTCAGTACAATTCTTAACAAAATCAACAAATTTAATTTCAGACAACAATTTAAAATTTTTATATTCAAACATTATTCCTTCAAATTCTAAATCATCAAGAGCACTAATATTAACAGGACCAATAGTCCTTTTTAATAAATCTTTTGGGCCCAAATAAGGACCAAATGTAATAGATGTCTCATTTTTTTTAGTTTTTGACTCAATCACAATCGCAATATCATTTGAATTTTCAAGAATATCGTTAGGATTAAAAGCTAAAGTGTTTTTTGAGAATGTGTCAAAATGAAAATCACCTCCCTTTACTTTGGAAATACAAGTAGCAAAAAATAAACTTCTTTGGATTCCTCCAAAATGACTTAAAGACATGATTTTATCAAGGATACCAAAGAAAAGTGTATCAATAGGAGAGTTTTTTTTAGTATAAGTTTCTAAACTTCCTTGACCTTTAAAAACAATTCTATCCCATGAAACTATAATTATATAATTATCATCCTCAAAATTTAAAGAATAGATTTCTTCTAAAGTATTTTGTTTGTCAACTTTTAAGCTTTGTGCAAGTTTGACAAAGGGAGCTAAAAGACTTCTAGATATTTGAGAAAAATCCAATATATGATTAAATCTAATCTCAAATTGAAAAACAGGAACAATTACTTCCATTATTTCATGTTAATTAATAATAATGTAATTCAAATATACAAGAATTATTAAATTAAATACCTATATATCTTACAAATAGAAGATAATAAATATAAGGAGAAAGACTATTAAATTTTGTGAATTAAATTTTTATCATCAAGTCTTTTATACATAGGTAAAGTATTCCTATTCAAATCAATCATTTTAACGTTAATTACAGGGCTATTTTTATCATTGTTGTCTAATTCTTTTAAAACCGCATTCATGCGCTTAAATTGGTCTGTAAATTCAGTTGTGGTATAAAAATCAGTGAATAGCTTTGAAACTAGTTTAGAGCAGTTCCAAACTTGACATTTAAATTTAGCATTATTTTTAGTTACATATTTTGTAACATATGAAGCGATCGTCCTAATGTTATTAGAATTTAATTGCCTAACATCAAAAGCCGAAGATGGTTTAAAGTCTTTTTCTCTCGGAACAATACCATTTTTTTGTTGTAAAGAAATCCAGTAATTCCACCATTTTTCAAGTTTCCAATATTTGTTTGTAATCATGTGAAAGTGAACATTCCCTTTAAACGCATCATTTTTGGTTTGTCTTTCTGCTATCCAAACATATTGAAAATCAACACTTCGTTTTTTCACATTATCTATAAACTTTCTTAGCAAATTAATAGCTTCCTCATCAGTTACTATGTTTAAAAAAGTAAGTGTTACAAAGCTTAATCTTTTATAGCATCTTGCAAAACAAGTAATCTTTTTTCTAATCTTTTGCTTAGAGCGTTTAGATAGGCTTCTATCTTTTTTCTCTTTAGGTTTATCTGTTTTCGGTTTAGCCTGTTTCACAGGCTCTTGCTTTTTTCTTAATGTTGCAGAGCCTGTAAATTCATGCTTTGGGGCGTTTCCATATTTTTTAACAGAAAAAGTAACACTTGTCCCATATGTATTCTTAACTACCATAATCTGAATCGTTGTATATTAATTAAAACCATTAAAAGGTTATTTATTAAAGGTTTTTATATATAATAAATATTAAAGGTTAATAGATTTAAAGGTTAAAAAAAAAGAAAATGAGCGTAAGGAACGGAGGGACGAAAACACCCTTTTTGAATTGCTTCATAAATTGACCGCTTCTTCGGTTGTAAACATTCATGTATAGCCAAGTAGGATGATTTTTAGACAAAAACATCGAGAAGCCATTTAGCTTATGAACATACTCCCATTTTTTGGGTTTTGTTTCATTTTCCAAGAACACGATAACGGAGTAATCATTTTTCTTTTTTAACATGATTTACCTCCTCTCTTTAATTGTGGGTTTATAAGTGTTAAAGCTTGGTTGATGTCTTCTTTTTTATAAAGAACTCTATTCCCAATTCGATATGCTCTTATTATCCCCTCTTTCGTCCAGTCATGAAGTGTTGGCAATGAAACACAAAGCTTCTTTGCTGTTTGCTTTCTAGAAAACATATCTGGGTCGCTCGCTTTTGGAGGATTAAGATATTCTTTAAATGCTCTAATAATTGCTTTTTCAAAAGCTTCATCAAAAGCTTTGTCAAAGTCTGATTTTTGAAATGTGTTTAAATGAATGTTTTGCATGTTTTTTAGGTTTTTGGTTAAACATGCAGCAAAATTCCAATTTTATAATAGTGGCTTTTATTTCTGTGGTGCCACAATCTTTCAACTCATCTGATTAATTTCCCAATTAAGTTTATTGGTTATTGTTTCAAATGTTTTATTTTCAAATAGTTCTATTAGCTTTTCATAATTTTCAATAGTTCGAATTTCACTATCTTTTTTATATAAAGCTGATAAATTTTTTCTTATATTTTCAGGACCAATATTCAAAATCTGACTTAAGACATTAGCTAATTGATTCTGTGTATAATCTCTTAAACTTGGAAATAAGTAGTGAAGTGCTAATAATTTTTGTTCATTATTAAGATCAGAAAATTTTTCTCTTGTTTTAGGAACTTTTAGTTCATTAAGCCATTTATAATATTCTGCAAATTCGACAGCTTTTTGACTAGTTTCATTAACTTCAGAAGTTTTGTTATTGTTTAAGTATTCAGTAAAAAACTTATTGAAATGTTTCCTAAACCCTAAGAAGCTTAAATCAAAAACACTATTAGTTTTGTTATCATAGAGAGTAAACATTTTCGTGGACTTAAGGACTGGTGCTTCAGAAGTAGTAAAAGCTTTTATTTGGATTATCTCATTTTGAATTAAAGAAACTTTATTTTCTATTGTTTTAAGTTCTGTTTCAAAAGCTTTAATAAAATGATTTGAGGAATTATTTTTCATTAGTTAAAAAATGGGTGAGTTAATAATTTATCCGCATTTTCTTTTTGAGAAACACGGATATATCGTAAAAATGAACTTTCTGTTCTATGACCTGTTATTTTCATAATAGAAATAGAAGGAACGTTTGCTAAATATAAGTTAGTAGCAAAACTACGTCTAGCAGTATGTGTAGAAACTAGTTTACTCTTAGGTAAAGTATTTTTTTCAACCTTACCCCCTTTTGTTATAGTTGTTTCTATAAGCTCATTTATTTCAGCTTTTCCAACTACTTCTTTTAAGTAAACATTCATTTTTTGATTTACATAGGCTTTAGGTAACTTATTATTATATTTTTTTAAAATAGATTTTACCGTTTTATGAAGTGGTATTGAAACACGTTGATTAGTTTTTCTTGTCCTCATTTCAATAATTGAATTATCTATAATATTTTCAGGATTTATTTGAGTGAAATCTGAAAATCGTAATCCAGTATAACAACCTATTAAAAATAAATCTCTTGTTATATCTAATCTTGGTATATCATTTAAATCTAGCTTTTCAATTTCTTTTAATTCATCAACTGTTAAATAAACTGTATCAGCTTCCTCACTAATAGTTTTAAATTTTTTGCTTTTGAAATCTAAGTTTGTATTAATTCCTCTTTCAGTTGCTTCATTAAGAAAGGACTTTATTGTTTTAATGTGCTTTCCAATAGTGTTATTAGCTAAGTTTTGTTCTTTTTTAAGAAACCCTAAATATTGGTTATAGAATTCAAGATTAATCATATCGAAGTCTATTAATCTATTTTGCTTTTTTGAGAATTCTTTTAGGTGAGTAAAGACTGTATTATAAACTTTAATAGTACCAGCTTTCTTATTTAGTTTGCTTTCCTCAATATATTCTTCTATGAATCTAAAAAATGTTAACCTATTTGGTTTTAAAATATGGTCAGATAGTTCAATTTCTAAAGCTTGTTTAATATTTATATTATTTGGTTGAATACCATCATTCAACAATTTCCTAAAAGCATTATTAATTCCATTCGCTATTTTATCCAATCTTGCATTAAATTCAGGATATTCTGTAAATTGTTTAGTTGCTTTAACCCTATGAGTAGATTTATTCCAAAATTTTGGATTTATTTTTTCTCCAGTAGAATATTTAAATCTTTTGTATTGGTAATTATAAAGTAAGTAGATTAAAGTTTCTTCTTTGGAATTAGGTTCTTTTAATATAAATTTAGCTTTTGACATAAGCCAAATATATACAAAAATATTAAATTAGGGGACGAATAAGGGGACAAAATATTTTAATTTCATTTAATTTTCATTAATTCTATTAAATTAAAAACCCTTTAAAATAAAGGGTTAACAAACTTAAATACAATAAAATAAGGTAAAATTTCATTAAAATAACTGTGGGTCATACTGGATTCGAACCAGTGACTTCCACGTTGTCGACGTGACACTCTGAACCAACTGAGTTAATGACCCTAAAACATATTAAATATACTTGCTTTTTTAAATTGCTTAAATATATTCAAAAAAAAATCCTAAAGTAATCATACCTTAGGATTTTGTGGGCAATGAGGGATTCGAACCCCCGACCCTCTCGGTGTAAACGAGATGCTCTGAACCAACTGAGCTAATTGCCCTTGTAATTGGATTGCAAATATAGTCTAGATTTTTAATTCGCAAAAACTTTTTAAATAAAAAATTAAATTATTTCTGCCACTACAAAAGTACTGCCTCCAATAAAAATAAAATCATTGGGTTTGGCTGTGTTCAAGGCTGCTTTATATGCCTCATTCACTGAACTATAGACTTCTCCATTAATACCAGAATTAGCCATTATATTTTTCAATTCCAAAGCATCTAATCCACGAGGAATATCTGGTTTACAGAAATAATATTTAGCATTTTTAGGTAATAAATGAACGATTGCGCTTAAATCTTTATCATTTACAACTCCAAAAACTATATGGAGAAATTCAAATTTTTCATTTGAAATCTGATTCATAACATAAGCTAATCCTTCTTTGTTATGACCTGTATCGCAAATAACTTTTGGATTTGAATGTAATTGTTGCCAACGACCCATTAAACCTGTGTTTTTTACAACATTTAAAAGTCCGTTTTTTATGTGCTCTTTTGAAATTTTATAACCCATAAATTGTAGTTCTTTTATGGTTTGTATGACCGTTGTGATATTTTTTGATTGATAAATTCCTTTTAAATCACTTTTATAAATTTCAATCTCCTGCTTATCTGCAAAAATAATCTTAGAACCATTTTTTTTAGCAACCTCTTTAAAAATAGATTCTGTTTCCAATTGAGTTTCTCCTATTACTACTGGAATATTTGGTTTAATGATGCCTGCTTTCTCAACAGCAATAGCTTCTAAAGTATTTCCTAAAAACTGAGTGTGGTCTAACCCTATATTTGTAATTACTGATACTACTGGATTGATGATATTAGTAGAATCTAATCGTCCTCCAAGTCCTACTTCAATAACAGCAATATCAACCTTTTCCTTTGCAAAAAAATCGAATGCCATACCGACAGTCATCTCAAAAAAAGATAGGGAATTACTTTCCAAAAACATTTTGTTCCTTTTAATAAATCCCATCACAAACTGCTTACTAACAGTTTGTCCATTGATTTTTATTCGTTCCCTAAAATCTTTTAAATGAGGAGATGTATATAACCCTACTTTATACCCCGCTTCTTGTAAAATAGAAGCTAACATATGACTAGTTGACCCCTTTCCATTAGTTCCTGCAATATGAATTGTTTTGAAAGCTTTTTCAGGATGCCCTAATTTCTCAGATAGTTTTAAAGTATTCGATAAATCTTTTTTAAAAGCTGAATTACCCTGACGCTGATACATTGGGAGCTGAGAAAACATCCAATTTAAAGTATCTTGATAGGTCATTTTATTGCCCTAAAGTGAAGTTTACTTTTACAAAACCTATCTGTTTAGCAGGAGCATTTGGGTCTGGACGCCATTTATGAGATAATGCAATTTTTTTTGCTGGCTCTAATAAGCATGATGCAGTATTTGTAGTTCCTTTAAAACCAGGAATAGCTTCAACAACATTGCCATTATTATTAACTGTAATTTTAACTATCACTAAACCAGACTCATTACAATCTTGTTTTAATGTTTGATATGTTGCTTTACCTCTACCGTTTAATCCATAACCAACACCTCCACTACCAGTTCCGGGATCACCAAAATAACTTGGCGCGTAAGGATCGCCATCTAATTGTCCTTTATCTCCTGCTTTATTATCATTACCTTCTCCACCTGTAGCAGTTCCATCAGACTTACTAACACCTCCTATTAAAGCATCTAATTTTCTCTTTTTATCTTCTTGGATTTGTTTTTCTTTATCAATTCGGTCTGCTTCTGCTTTTGCTTTTGCATCAGCTACAGCCTTAGCTTTTGCTTCGGCTTCTTTTTCCTTTTTTAATGCAATGGTTTCAATATCATCCTGAGTTAAAACTTGTTCTTTAACTTCATTAGGTTTAGATGGTTCTGCTTTTGAAACATCGGGCTGATAAGGTTCATTGATTTCTTTTGGCTCAGATTTAATCGGTTTTAACGGTTGAACATCACCCTTACCAAAATCTGATGTTCCGAAATTAACTGCAACCCCATATTCTATTGGTGGATCCATGTAAGGTGCTCCAACAACAAAAAGTAACAGAATTAATATAATAGTAATTAATGCTGTTAATTTAGCAGAATTCCGTTCATGTTTAGTTTCGAAATATTTCATCAGCTAGCAAAAAAACTTGTTTAATAAATTAATCGTTTGGTTTTACAGCCAATATGACTTTAAATTTATTTCTGTTTGCAATATCCATAACCTTTACAACATTTTCAACTGGCACAGACTTTTCTGCACGTAAAATAACCGTAGGTTTTTCTTCAGAAGAAAGCGCTGCAACAAGCTCAGATTCTAAAACACTTTCTCCCACACGCTTTGCATCAATATAATAAGTCAAGTCTTTTTTTATACTAACAGCTACAGATTTTTTATTTTCAGTTTTCCCACTTGCTTTTGGCAACAAAATGTCAATCGCACTGGTAGAAACCAAAGTAGAAGCTATCATAAAAAATATAAGTAACAGAAATACAATATCTGTCATTGATGACATATTGAATTCTGGCGATACTTTATTTCTTCCTCTTATATTCATACTATGACGGTTCGTTTAAATGATCTAGAAACTCCAATGAATTAGCTTCCATTTGATATACAACTTTATCTGTTTTTACAACTAAATGGTTATATGCCATAAAAGCAACAATACCAACAATTAATCCTGCAACCGTAGTTGTCATTGCTGTATAAAGTCCACTGGCCAATACATCCATTTGTATAGTACCACCTGCATTGGCAAGTTCAAATATTGCTAATATCATTCCAATTACTGTACCAAGAAATCCAATCATAGGACCTGCACCCGAAATAGTAGCCAACATACTTACGTTTTTTTCAAGTTGATAAATCTCTAATCTTCCAGCATTCTCTAAAGCTGTATTAATATCTGCTAAAGGTTTTCCAATTCTAGAAATTCCTTTACCAATTAATCTTGATACTGGCGAATTTACTTGGGCACAAAGTATTTGGGCAGAATCAATTTTCCCATGACTTACATGGTCCTTGATTTGATTCATAAAGTTTGAATCTATTTTTGATGCTGCTTTGATTGCAAATAATCTTTCAAAATAAATATAAGTAGCTAAAACTAGCATTAAAAATAAAACAGCTATTATAAGCTGTCCTGCTACTCCACCACTACTAATAAGTTCAATAATTGAAAGTGTTTTTTCAACTGGTTCCCCATCTTGAATTATATCAACCCCTTCTTGTGCGTTTTGTATTAAAGTATTTAACATATAGTATCTTATTTCTTACCGATTATATAACGTCTGTTTTTTTATTAAAGTATATTAAAATAATGTTCTTGTTACCATAAATGCTGCTGCTCCTACAAGAAAACCAATTAAAGCCAACCATGAAATCTTTTTTAAATACCAGAAAAAGTCAATTTTCTCCATTCCCATGGCTACAACACCTGCCGCAGATCCTATAATTAACATGCTTCCACCTGTTCCTGCAGAATAGGCTACAAAATGCCAAAGCTCATTATCTAATGGTTCAGAAAACATACCTAAACTTGCAGCAACTAAAGGTACATTATCTATAACTGCAGAACCAACACCTAATAATAAAATCACTAAATCTGAAACAGTATGGGCCTCATAAGAATAACTCATTTCTGTACCAAGCATAGGCATTGTTTCTTTTAGTTTAGAAGCTAACTCAAACAAAATTCCTAAAGATTCTAAAGCGGCAACCGCCATTAATATTCCTAAAAAGAAAAGTATACTTGGCAATTCAATTTTTGATAATGAATGATGAACTGGACTATGCAATGCATGGGCGTCACTTTCTTCTGAATTAAATACAGTCAAACTAAATTTTGAACTACTGTATACTTCAGCAAAAATTGCAACAACTCCCAAAGACAACATCATACCTACATATGGTGGCAAATGTGTTATCATTTTAAATACTGGAACAAAAACAATGGCTCCCAAACCTAAATAAAGCATAGTAGCACTAAATCTTGATTTTTTCTTACTTTCTACTTGTTCTTCCACTTCTAAATCTCCTTTAAAGATTGGTAAGAATGATGCAATAAATGATGGTACTGCCATACATAAAAATGAAGGCACAAATAAATATCCTATTAAATGCCCTGTGCTAACTTTTTTACCAATCCATAGCATTGTGGTTGTAACATCGCCAATTGGAGACCAAGCTCCACCTGCATTTGCAGCAATGATGATTAAACCGGCTAAATATAACCTTGTATCTCTATCCTTAACTATTTTCTGAAGAATTGAAATAAGTACAATTGTAGCTGTAAGATTGTCGATAATTGCAGATAAGGTAAATGCTAAAATTGAGAAAACCCACAATATTTTTGTTTTCTTTTTAGTTTTAACAAAGTCTTTAATGGTTGAAAAACCATCAAAATAATCAATGATTTCAACAATAGTCATAGCTCCTAAAAGAAAAACCAAGATTTCTGCAGTTTTACCTAAGTGATGCAGTAAGGTTTCTTCCATTAGTTCCATTTTCCTTTCTCCAGAAAAAGCACCAAAACCATCCAACAGCGAATGTTTAGCAGAATCAAACCATTGAGGAAAACTCTCTAACCCCAGTGCAATTATTGCCCATAACAAAGCCATCATCACTAAGGCAGGAATAAGTTTATCTATTTTTAAATTATGCTCTAATGTAATGGCCAAATAGCCTAATACAAATACCAAAATGATTGCTGCTTCCATAAATATAATTAAATGAGTTGATCTAAAGCGATTTCAAATGCCGTTTCGCTAATTCCTGTTTTACTTTGCTTTTTATTGTATACTTTTTCTATTGCTTCTTTTATTTTATTTGAAGTATCATTAAATATCGCCTCATCAGTCATTTGCACTTTTCTTTCCATAAAATAAGCGAAAACTCTTGCCATTCCACAATTAGAAATAAAATCTGGTATTAAACTTACTCTATTATCTGTGTGTTCCATTATAGGTCCAAAGAAAATTTCTTTATCTGCAAAAGGCACATTTGCACCACAAGAAATCACCTCTAAACCACTATCAATAAGCTCATCTATTTGATGTATCGTTATCAATCTTGATGAAGCACATGGAGCAAATATTTCTGCATCAAGTGACCAAATTTTTTTATTGATTTCATTAAATGGAATCAAGTTATCACTCACTAAAGTATTACCAGTTTTTGCAAGAAATAGTTTTGTTATTTCATCAAAAGTAAAACCTTCTTTATTTATGAGCCCACCTACAATATCAATAATTCCTACTATTTTAACCCCCATTTGAGACAGATAAAATGCGGCTGCTGCACCAACATTTCCAAATCCTTGAATAATAGCACGCTTCCCTTCAATATTTCCTCCATAAATATGATAATACTGTTTTACAGCTTCTGCTACCCCAAACCCAGTAATCATGTCGGCTACTGTATATTTTCTTGAAACGCTAGGTGAATAAATTGGGTTTTCAATAACTTTAATTACACCTTGACGCAATTGCCCTATTCTATTAATTTTATCAGCTTCCGTTGGTTTAAAATGTCCATTAAACACTCCTTCTTGCGGATGCCAAACACCACTTTCTTCTGTAATTGGGATAACCTCATTAATTTCATCTACATTCAAATCTCCTCCTGTACCATAATAACTTTTAAGTAACGGAGAAACCACTTTATACCAACGCTCTAAAACTTCTTTTTTACGCGGATCATTCGGGTCGAAATTAATTCCAGATTTTGCACCACCAATTGATGGTCCAGAGACTGTAAATTTAATTTCCATAGTCTTTGCTAATGATAAGACCTCATTCATATCTAAGCCTTTTCTCATTCTTGTTCCTCCTCCGGCAGCGCCTCCTCTTAATGAATTTATTACAACCCATCCTTCAGCTTCGCTTTCAGAATCTTTCCAATTAAAGACTATCTCTGGACTTTTATCTTCATACTTTTTTAATAGTTCTTTCATAAATTTTTATTCGTTTATTTTTTCAATTAAATCATTACCACTTATAATTAATTTATGAAAAGTCAGCGCTGGGTCATTGTTTGAAAGTAATTTAAATATTAAAGTAACAAATATAAAAAACTAAAAACCCTAAAAGATTAATTTTACAATAATTTTATGGACGAAAAATATTCCCAGAACTATGATTATGTGAAGCACCAGTAACTGATTTTAAACAATTAATTTCTTCTCGAAGTTTTAAAACGCCTAAAAAACCAAAAATTAGGGCTTCTTTAAATTCAATAATTTCCTTTGATGGAATTATAATATGATTATTTGTGTGAGTTTTAATTCGATCGATTAAAAAAACATTGTAAGCGCCTCCTCCAGTTACCAATACTGATGCGTTATTTTTGTTATTTATTTCTTTAGAAATCTGAAAAGCTATATGCTCGACAAATGTTCTCAAAAAATCTTTAATATCAAGCCTATATGAATCTATTAAAGGAATGACTACAGATTTTACCCATTCTAAACCTAAAGATTTGGGATATGGCATTTTATAAAAATATAAATCATTTAATTTTTCAAGTAACTCATTATTAACAGTTCCTGTTGAAGCTATTTTTCCACCATCATCATATTCATATCCTAATTTTTTAACATAATAATTCAAAACAATATTTACCGGACAAATATCGTAGGCAATTACTTCGTTATTAATTATAGTTGAAATATTTGCAAAACCTCCAAGATTCATGCAGAATTCATATTCAGAAAACAATAAAGCATCACCAATAGGGACTAATGGTGCGCCTTGTCCACCAAGTTTAACATCCTGAACTCTAAAATCGCAAACAACGGTTTTTTGTAATAATGAAGCTAACAAAGGAAGATTTCCTATTTGGTAAGTTAATTTTTTTTCTGGTTGATGTAAGGCAGTATGTCCATGTGAACAAATAGCATCAACATCCTGAATATCATACTTAACTATAAAATCTTGAATTTTATTTGCTAAATATCGAGTATAATCTTCATCAATTACTTCTAATTTTGATTCAGAAAATAGCACCAAATCTTTAAGAATCTCTAACCAGGAATCCTCATAAGGAATAGTATCTATATTAATTATTTGAAAACTCCAAGTTTCATTAAATTTAAAAGTAACATAAACCAAATCGATGCCATCAAGTGATGTTCCAGACATTACACCGATAATTTTATATTCTGTCTTTTTCATATTCAGTAAAAATAATAATACTTATTGAAAATATTCTATTAAAAATTTATCTTTGTGTACCTTTTTTTATCAAATTAATAATTAATTATTTTTTATGGATTTTAATCTTACAGAAGAGCATATTATGATTCGTGATGCTGCTCGTGATTTTGCTCAAACCGAATTACTTCCTGGTGTTATTGAACGTGATGAAACTCAACACTTTCCTGATGAATTAGTAAAAAAAATGGGAGCATTAGGCTTTATGGGAATCATGGTTAATCCTAAATATGGTGGAAGTGGTATGGATGCCATCTCATATGTTCTTATCATGGAAGAGCTATCAAAAATTGATGCTTCTGCTTCTGTAATTGTTTCAGTAAATAATTCGTTAGTATGTTATGGCATCGAAGCGTTTGGATCTGAAGATCAAAAACAAAAATATCTTCCAAAATTAGCCACTGGAGAATTTATAGGAGCATTTTGCCTTAGTGAACCAGAAGCAGGAAGTGACGCTACCTCACAAAAAACAACAGCTATTGATAAAGGTGAATATTATTTACTAAACGGAACAAAAAACTGGATTACAAATGGAGGTCGTTCAGATGTATATTTAGTGATCGCTCAAACTGATAAAGACAAAGGCTCTCATGGAATCAATGCTTTTATTATTGAAAAAGGAATGGAAGGTTTTCATGTTGGCCCGAAAGAAAATAAATTAGGAATAAGAGGTAGTGACACTCATACACTACAATTTAATGATGTGAAAGTACCTAAAGAAAATAGAATTGGGGATGATGGTTTTGGTTTTAGATTTGCTATGAAAACTTTATCTGGAGGACGTATTGGTATTGCTGCACAAGCCTTAGGAATCGCTCAAGGAGCATATGAACTAGCAAGAAAATATTCCAAGGAGCGAAAAGCTTTTGGAACAGAAATTTCAAATCATCAAGCTGTAGCTTTTAAATTAGCTGATATGTACACTGAAATATCGGCTGCACGTCATTTAGTAATGAAAGCAGCTTGGGATAAAGATCAAAATAACAATTATGATATTTCTAGTGCTGTTGCAAAATTGTATGCCTCACAAGTTGCTATGAAACATAGTGTTGAAGCAGTTCAAATTCATGGCGGCAATGGTTTTGTAAAAGATTACCATGTAGAGCGATTGATGCGAGATGCCAAAATAACTCAAATTTACGAAGGCACTTCTGAAATTCAAAAAATTGTAATTTCTAGAAGTATTTTAAGGGATTAAGATTTATTTTTTTCAGAATTTAAAGCTTCTAAAACCAGTTTCAAATCACCATAACTGTATTTATCATCCAGTTGACTTTTTAAATCGGATAAATTCTCAAATTTTTTTTGAGGAATAAGTTCCTTTAATGATTCATAATTTTCAATTGACATTAAATCGGTGATTTCTACATCTTCTGAAGCTATAAAACTGGCTAAATGACCAAAAATAGTGTTCTCATTTAATTCGCGTTCAAAGGCTATTTCTTCAATAGATTTACCAGATTTAAATAATTCTAAAGACAATTTCTTAGTATCAATTTTATTTTTTTTGGGTTTCACTTCTTCAAAAATAGTTTCATCGCTTATAGTGTCAATATCATTTTCATCACAATACGTTTTTATCACATCTAAAATAGCCTTACCATATTTTTCTACCCTTGTTTTTCCCATACCATTTACTTGTAACAACTCTTTCTTTGTTAAAGGCAAGGTTTCACACATTTCATATAAAGCCTTTTGAGTAAAAACTTGAAAGTGTACTAAATCATTTTTGCTTGCAATCTCATTTCTAAGCACTCTTAAAAGTTCGAACAATTCTACATTTGTGGTTCCATCAATAACTGTCTTTCTGGATTTCTTAGGTTTTTCTTTGGAAAGAAATACAGATTTTGCTCTTAACTCTAAAAGTTTTTTTGTAGAAAAACCTTCCGATAATCCACTAAAAAATAACAATTTAACTTCTAGCAATTCTTCTATGGCATCTAGATTTTTATTAATATCCGCACCAATTACTTTATTATCAGTAGTAAAGCCAAATTCTTTTAAGGGAGCAACCAAATTAATGTCTGATTCGGTTTTAAAATATGCTATAGCCTTTTTAAAACGTTCTTGAATTCGATTACTTAACTCTGGTAATGGTTCTCTTTCAGTAAGTTGTTTTAATTGAGAATTAAAACCATTACTAACTTTTAAAAAATTTGTAATTGTATTTTTTAAAGTCAACATGGGGTTTTCAACTTTCCCTTCAATGCTTGTTCTGTTTTTGTAATAAATATCAAGAATTCTATTTACAGGATACAAAAATTCATAAAACCCAAAAACTTCAGCAATTAAATCCAACTGAAACGTTTTTTGAGAACTTTCTAAAACGGTATTATCTGGTTCATTCGCTTCTGCATTTTTATTAAACGAAATAACATGACTATCACTAATAATTTGGCTGGAACTAATTCTACTTTTTAAAACCAAACCCTCAATAGACTTACATCTACTTAATGCTACATAGGTTTGCCCATGAGCGAACGCACCCTGCGCATCAATAATCGCTTTTTCAAAAGTCAATCCTTGGCTTTTATGAATGGTAATGGACCAAGCCAAACGCAACGGTATTTGTGTAAATGCTCCTATTCTATCCTCCGTAATAGCTTTTGTTTCGGCATCAACCGTATAATTTATATTTTCCCAAACTTCTGGTGTCGTTACAATATTAAAATCATCATCAGGACAATGCACCACGACTTCATCCTTTTCCAAATGCACAACTTCACCTATTTTTCCGTTAAAATAACGTTTATCTGGACTGCTGTCATTTTTTATAAACATGACTTGAGCCCCCACTTTCAATGAAAGAATTTGATCATTAGGAAAAGAAAATTCAGGGAACTTACCTTCTACTTTAGCTTTATATGTGAATGTTTTAGTATTTAGTTTATCTAACTCTATTTTATTAGTAGCCTCTGCTTTATTATTATGAGTAGTCAATGAAATGTAACCGGAATTCGGTTCTGGAGTAAAATCTGGAATAAAGCGTTTATTCAATTCAGCAGCAGAAGCTTGACTAAGTACATTATTTCTAATCTCATTAAGAATTTGAATAAACTTAGGATTTTCTTGTCTATAAATATGTTTTAGCTCTATAGTAATCGCATGACATTCTTGATATGCTTGACTACTAAAAAAGAATCCATTACTATAAACATGCTTTAATAATTCCCATTCACTTTCTTTAATAACAGGAGATAATTGCTGCAAATCTCCAATCATAAGGACTTGAATACCTCCAAAAACTTTATCCCTATTTCTAAAACGACGCAACGTTCTATCTATACCATCTAGTAAATCGGCACGTACCATACTAATTTCATCAATGACTAATAAGTCCATCGACTTAATAATATTGATTTTCGTTTTGCTAAATTTTCTATTAAAACTACTGGAATTATTTAAATCAGTATCTGGCAAAATAGGTCCAAAAGGCATTTGAAAAAATGAATGTATTGTAACACCTTTAGCATTAATAGAAGCCACACCAGTAGGAGCTACAACTACTAATCGTTTTAAACTATTCATTTTTAATTGGTGTAAAAACGTTGTTTTACCTGTCCCCGCTTTACCCGTCAAAAAAATAGATCGATTTGTGTTGTTCACAAATTCCCAGACTAATTCCAGTTCTTTATTTACAGCCATTAAGTACTATTAAAAATTGAATTTGAAGATACTACTTTTGAGGTCTTATTTAGCTAATTTTTGTAAGAAAAAATCAACTTGTTTAAAGTGTAAAAAATATAAAAGCAAAAAGCCCTTCATATTTCTATGAAGGGCTTCCAAAAAAGGCAACGACCTACTCTCCCACAAATGCA